>NZ_BAAIFY010000006.1:0-217047 GCF_054653575.1 Nocardioides pyridinolyticus
GGTGGAAGGTCAGCAGCTCCTCGGTGTCGGACAGCTCAGTGACCACGAGGGTGCCTCCCGCGCTCTCGAACACGCCCGTACCACCGGTGATCGGGAACGAGAACCGCTCGGGCTCGCCCGAGATGAGGCCCTGGATCGCGATCTGCCCCTTCTCGAACCACGCGGTCCCGGCGCACTGGGACTCGTTGCGCTCGACCGAGGTCACGGTGCACACGACGCCCGTGTGGCCGACCGTCCTCCCGCGCTTGGTGAGCTCTGAGGTGAAGACGAACTGATCGCCGAGGCTGAAGTCCGGCTCGCCGACGTCCACGAACGCCTCCTCCGTGTTGGTCGAGAGCACCCGCAGCGTGTGCCCGTGGTCGTGGCCTCCGCCCCCGCCTCCGTGACCGGTCGCGGGTCCCGCGGAACCCGCCGCCAGTGCCACCACTCCCAGGACCGCACCCGTTGCCGCCAGACGTACCAGCATCTCAGTCTCCCTTCGGCGCGTCCGCCCGATGCGGACGCCGCCCCTCCCGATCTAGTCGGTGGGAGCGTGCCGGCGCATCGACAAGAGTGGGTATCTCGCGTCAGAGCCGCTCGATGACGGTCACGTTGGCCTGACTGCCGCCCTCACACATCGTCTGGAGGCCGTAGCGGCCGCCGGTGCGCTCGAGCTCGCTGAGCAGGGTGGTCATCAGGCGGGTGCCGGTGGCGCCGATCGGGTGGCCGAGCGCGATGCCGCCGCCGTTGACGTTCACCTTCTCGTGCGGCGCACCGGTCTCGCGCATCCAGGCGAGCACGACGGGCGCGAACGCCTCGTTGCACTCGAACAGGTCGATGTCCTCGACCGCCAGCCCGGACCGGTCGAGCGCGTGCTTGGTCGCACGGATCGGGCCGGTGAGCATCCAGACCGGGTCGTCGCCGCGCACCGAGAGGTGGTGGATGCGCGCCCGCGGCGTCAGCCCGTGGTCGCGTACGGCGGTGTCGCTGGCGATCAGCACCGCGCTCGACGCGTCGGAGATCTGTGACGCCACCGGCGCGGTGATCCGGCCGCCGGGCGCCAGCGGCTCGAGCGCGGTCATCTGCGCCAGCGACGTCTCCCGCGGGCACTGGGCGGTGTCGAAGCTCTGCCCGTCGGCAAGGGCGACCGGCTCGATCTCGTCCTTGAACCGGCCCCTCGGCGATCGCGGTGCGCGCCCGCTCGTGCGAGGCGAGCGCGAACTCCTCCATCTCCGCGCGCGAGAGGTCCCACCTCTCCGCGATCATCTCGGCGGCGCGGAACTGGCCGACCTCCTGGTCGCCGTACCGCTCCCGCCACCCGGGCGACTCCGCGAACGGCGTCGAGAAGCCGTACTGCCGACCGACCAGCATGGCCGCGGAGATCGGGATCGCGCTCATGTTCTGCACTCCCCCGGCGACCACGAGGTCCTGCGTGCCCGAGAGCACGCCCTGGGCGGCGAAGTGCACGGCCTGCTGGGAGGAGCCGCACTGCCGGTCGATGGTCACGCCCGGCACGTGGTCGGGCAGCCCGGCGACCAGCCAGGCCGTGCGCGCGACGTCGCCGGCCTGCGAGCCGATGGTGTCGCAGCACCCGAGGATCACGTCGTCGACGGCTCCCGGGTCGACCCCCGTCCGGCGCATCAGCGCGGACAGCGTGTGCGCCGCCAGGTCGGCGGAGTGCACCTCCGCGAGGGCGCCGCCGCGCCTGCCGACCGGCGTGCGGACCGCATCGACGATGTAGGCGTCGGTCACGAACGGATCCCGTCAAGCAGGATCGACAGGTACTGCCGCGCGATCTCCGTGTGCGTGCGGCGCCCGCCGGGCCGGTACCAGGAGACGGCCACCCACACCGTGTCCCGGATGAAGCGGTAGGTGAGCTCCAGGTCGAGGTCGTCGCGCAGGACCCCGGCGTCGACGCCGTTCTGGAGCAGGGCCAGCCACACCTCGCGCGACTGGCGGTTGCGGTCACCGAGGTAGGCGAACCGGTCGAACGTCAGCAGGTAGGCGGCGTCGTTCTGGAAGATCGCCACCTCGTCACGGTGCCGGTCGATCGCGTCGAAGGAGACGACCACGGCCTGCTCCAGCTTGGCCAACGGGCCCAGGTCGCCGGCCAGGATCGCGTCGTACTGCCCGAACAGCTCTTCCTGGAAGGTCCGGAGGATCTCGTCGACCATCGACTCCTTGGAGTCGAAGTGGTGGTAGAGACTGCCCGACAGGATCCCGGCCGCGTCCGCGATGTCGCGCACGGTCGTGTTCTTGAACCCCTTCTCGGCGAACAACCCGGCCGCGATGGCCAGCAGCTCGTCGCGGCGGGAGTTGGCGGGGACCGGATCGGCACTCATGGCTACATCCTCACGGCTGCTGGGAGCTCACGGCGACCACCTCGCCGGTCATGTACGACGCGTAGTCGCTGGCGAGGAACACCATCACGTTCGCGACCTCCCACGGCTCGGCCGCGCGCTTGAACGCCTCGCGGTCCGTCAGCTCGGCCAGCAGGTCGTCGGAAGTGACCTTGGCGAGGAACGCGTGCATCGCCCGGCTCGGGGACACCGCGTTGACGCGGATGCCGTGCGGCGCCAGGTCGAGCGCCGCGCAGCGGGTCAGCGCCATCACGCCGGCCTTCGCCGCCGCGTAGTGCGCCTGCCCCTCCTGCGCACGCCACCCGATCACCGAGGCGTTGTTGACGATCACGCCCCTCGTCCCGGCGGCGACCATGCGGGCGCCGGCGGCGCGGATGCAGCGGAACGTGCCGGTCAGCGTGATGTCGAGGACCCGGGACCACTGGTCGTCGGTCATCTCCAGGATGTTCGCCGTGCCGCCGAGACCGGCGTTGTTGACCATGACGTCCACTCCGCCGAGCCCGTCTGCCGCGTCGAGGAGCGCGGTCACCTGGGCCTCGTCGGTGACGTCGCAGACCAGAGATCGCACGCGGTCGGCGCCGATGCCCGCGCCGGCGGCGGCTGTCACGACGACCTTGCCGTTGAGCAGGTCGTGTCCCGGGACGTAGTCGGGGACCGTCATCCGCGTGCCTCTCGGGGTAGGCCGAGCACCCGCTCGGCGAGGATGTTGCGCTGGACCTCGTCGCTGCCGCCGTAGATCGTGTCGGCGCGCGAGAAGAGGAACAGCCGCTGCCAGCGGTCGAGCTCGTACGGCGCACCCCGCGGTCAGTCCGGCGGCGCCGACGATGTCCATGGCCACCTCGCCCAGCCTCTTGTGCCAGTTCGACCAGACCAGCTTGAAGATCGAGTCACCGCCGGGTGCGGCGGACGACAGCCCCCGCAGCGCCTGGGACCTCATCGCGCCGAGCTCGACCTTGAGCTGCGCCAGCCGGTCGCGGAGGACCGGGTCGTCGATGGCGCCGTTGTCCCGGGCACGGTCGACGACGCCCTCGAGCTGGCGGGCGAACCCGACGACCTGCGCGAGGACCGAGACGCCGCGCTCGAAGCCGAGCAGCGCCATCGCGACCCGCCACCCGTCGCCGGGCTCGCCGACGACGAGGTCGGCGGACGTGCGGGCGCCGGTCAAGAAGACCTCGTTGAACTCCGAGCCGCCGGTGAGCTGCTCGATCGGGCGAACCCCGACGCCGTCCTGGTCCAGCGGGACCAGCAGGAACGACAGCCCCCGGTGCCGCACCGAGCCCGGCTCGGTGCGGCAGAGCACGAAGGCCCACTGGCTCAGGTGGGCGTTCGACGTCCACACCTTCTGCCCGTCGATCACCCACTCGTCCCCTGCGAGACGGGCCTTGGTCTGCACGTTGGCCAGGTCGGACCCGGCGTCCAGCTCGGAGTAGCCCTGCGCCCACAGCTCCTCGACCGCGACGATCTTCGGCAGGAACCGGGCCCGCTGCTCCTCGGTGCCGAAGGCCATCAGCGTCGGGCCGAGCAGCTCCTCGCCGAGGTGGTTGACCCGCACCGGCGCGTCCGCGCGGGCGTACTCCTCGTGGAAGATCACCTGCTGGAACAGGCTCAGGCCGCAGCCCCCGTCGGGCCCTCCGCGACCTCTCGTCGCTGCGGCTCGCGGCGACCGGCGCCGCCGTCGTCCCCGTCGTGCTGATCGAGCGGATGCGCGCCTCCGCGCCGCAGGGCCTGGGCATCGACCAGGTCCTGACCGCGTTCGGGATGACCGAGGCCGTCATGGTCACGATGTGCCGCGAGGGCGACTCCGCCGAGATCGTCGCGACCACCAACGGCCGCGCGATCCCGGGTATGGAGACGCGGATCGCCGCGTCCTCCGACTCTGGGGCGGGCGAGCTGCTGGTGCGCGGCGACTACGTCATGCTCGGCTACCTCGACGACCCCGGGGCGACGGCCGAGGCCATCGACGCCGACGGCTGGCTGCACACCGGCGACGTCGGCGTGCTCGACGCGGACGGCAACCTGTCGGTCACCGACCGGCTCAAGGACATGTACATCTCCGGGGGCTTCAACGTCTATCCCGCCGAGGTCGAGCAGGCCCTGGCCCGGATGGAGGGCGTCGACGACGTCGCGGTGGTCGGCGTGCCCGACGAGCGGATGGGCGAGGTCGGCACGGCGTACGTCGTCGGCTCGGCGGCGCCCGAGGAGGTGATCGCGTTCGCGCGGGAGCGGCTCGCCAACTTCAAGGTGCCCCGGCACGTGGAGGTGGTCGACGCGCTGCCGCGGAACCTGTCCGGCAAGGTGCTGAAGGACCAGCTGAGGGGATCCTGATGGACCTGCACCTGTCGGACGCCGAGCTCGCGTTCCAGACCGAGGCGCGTGCCTGGCTGGCCGCGCACGTCCCGGCCGAGCCGCTGCCGTCGATGGACACCGCGGAGGGCTTCGTCGCTCACCAGGAGTGGGAGCGCACGCTCGCCGACGCCCGCTGGGCGGTCGTGTCCTGGCCCGAGGAGTACCACGGCCGTGGCGCGTCGCTCGTGGAGTGGGTGATCTTCGAGGAGGAGTACTACCGGGCCGGTGCGCCCGGACGGGTGTCCCAGAACGGCATCTTCCTGCTCTCCCCCCTCCTCTTCGACCACGGCACCCAGGAGCAGCAGGACCGGTTCCTGCCGTCGATGGCGACCGGCGAGAAGATCTGGGCCCAGTGCTGGTCCGAGCCCGAGGCCGGCTCCGACCTCGCGTCGCTGCGCTCCACCGCCCGGCGCGACGACGCGCGCGGCGGCTGGGTGCTCAACGGGCAGAAGACCTGGTCGTCGCGGGCCGCCTTCGCCCACTGGGGCTTCGGGCTCTTCCGCTCCGACCCCGACGCGCGACGGCACGCGGGCCTGACCTACTTCCTCTTCCCGCTGGACGCCGCCGGCATCACGGTCCGCCCGATCGCGCAGCTCGACGGCGAGCCCGGCTTCGCCGAGGTGTTCTTCGAGGACGTGTTCGTCCCCGACGGCGACGTGCTCGGCGCGCCCGGCGACGGCTGGCGTCGCGATGTCCACCGCGGGCAACGAGCGCGGCCTCTCGCTGCGCTCCCCCGGACGGTTCTGCGCCGCGGCGGAACGGCTCCTCGACCTCTACCGCCGCAACCCGCAGCCCGAGCACGCCGACGGTGTCGTCGACGCCTGGCTCGGCGCCCAGGCCTACCGGCTCTACACGTGGGGCACCGTCACGCGCCTCGCCCGGGGCGGCGACCTGGGGGCCGCCGGGTCGGTGAACAAGGTCTTCTGGTCCGGGCTCGACGTGGCCCTCCACGAGACCGCGCTCGACCTGCTCGGCCCCGAGGCCGAGGTCGAGTCCCCCTGGCTCGACGGCTACACGTTCTCGCTGTCCGGGCCGATCTACGCCGGCACCAACGAGATCCAGCGCAACATCGTGGCCGAGCGCATCCTCGGACTGCCCCGGGAGGCGCGGACGTGAGGTTCGAGCTCGACGACGACCAACGGGACCTCGCGTCTGCACTGGACGCGCTCCTGGCCGACGCCGGCACCGGGGGGGTCGCCCGCGCCTGGGCCGAGGGCGACCACGGGCCCGGCCTCGAGCTCTGGGGCCGGCTCGCCGAGATGGGCGTGCCCGCGCTGGCCGACGAGCCGGTCTTCCTCGTCGTCGCGTTCGAGCGGCTCGGTCACCACGCGGTCCCGGGACCGTGGGTCGAGTCGATCGCGTACCTCGGCCGGACCGACGGCATCGCCACGGTCGCCCTCCCGCCGCACGTGCCGTACGCCCTGGACGCCGACGTCGCCGACGAGGTGTACGTCGGCGACACCCGCGTCACCGAGCTCGGCGAGCGGGTCGGCTCGGTGGACCGCACCCGCCGCCTGTTCCGCGTCATCGGCGAGGGAGAGATCGAGGCCGAGGCGTTCGACCGGGCCGTCCTCGCCGTCTCGGCCCAGCTCCTGGGCGCCGGCGAGCGGATCCTCGCCGACTCGGTCACCTACGCCACGCAGCGCCGGCAGTTCGGCCGCCAGATCGGGTCCTACCAGGCGATCACGCACGCACTGGCCGACGTGCGGACCGCCCTCGACTTCGCCCGCCCACTGGTCCTCGGTGCCGCGCTCGGCGAGGTCCCGGCCTCGGCGGCGAAGGTGGCGGCCGGCGACGCGGCGTACCGCGCCTCCCGCACCGGACTCCAGGTGCACGGCGCGATCGGCTACACCCAGGAGCTCGACCTCGGCCTGTGGCTGACGAAGGTGCGGGCGCTGGTCACGGCGTGGGGCACGCCGGCGTACCACCGCGCGCGACTGCTGGAAGGGCTGCTCTGATGGAGTTCGCGCTCTCGGAGGAGCAGCAGGAGCTTGCGGCGACCGTCCGGGCGCTGCTGGCCAAGCGGGCCGACCCGCGCGTGGAGCGGTACGACGAGGCGCTGTGGTGGACGCTGTGCGAGCAGATCGGCGTCGCGGCGCTCGCTGTGCCCGAGGAACACGGCGGCTTCGGCGCCTCGCTCTTCGAGACCGCGGTCGTGCTCGAGGAGCTCGGGCGGTCGCTCGCACCCACTCCCCTGCTCTCCTCCCTGGTGACGACCGAGGCGCTGCTCGCGGGTGCCGACGAGCAGGCGCAGGCCCGGCTGCTGCCGCGCCTCGCGGTCGGCGAGGTCGCGGCGTTCGTGGACGGCGACGGGCCGGTCCTCGACGGCGACCTCGCCGCGATGGTGCTGCTGGCCGACGACGACGGCCTCTACGAGGTCACCGGCGCCGACACGACCTGGGTCCCGTCGATGGACCAGACGATCCGCCTCGCCAGGGTCACCGGCGGTGAGCGCATCCGGATCGGCGACGGACCGGCGGCCCGGGAGCGGGCGCGGCTGGTCGGAGCGGTGGGGTGTGCCGCCCTCGCCACCGGTCTCGCGGCTCGCGCGCTCGACATGACCGTGGCGTACGCGCAGGAGCGCGTGCAGTTCGGCCGGCCGATCGGCTCCTTCCAGGCGCTCAAGCACCGGATGGCCGACATGCTGGTGCTCGCGGAGATGGCGCGCTCGGCGTCGTGGGCGGCGTCGTACGCGCTCGCGACGGGCGCCGACGATGCCGAGGAGCTCGCCCACGTGGCGAAGTCCTACTGCTGCGACGCCGCCTCCCGGGTCGCCGGCGAGACCATCCAGCTGCACGGAGGCATCGCGATCACGTGGGAGCACGACGCGCACCTGGTCTTCAAGCGCGCCCACGCCCTGGCCCAGCTCTTCGGTGCTCCGCACGCGCACCGCGCGGTTGTGGCACTGTGAGCCCCATGGGTCTCGAGCTCCCCCGGCCGGTGCGGGTACTAGGTCCGGCCGACCTGGTCGCGGCCGACCCGACGCCGGGCGTGGACCGCGAGCTGGCCTTCGACCTGCCGCTGCTCTGGGCCGGCCAGGCGGAGACGGCCCCCGGCGTCGTCTCGGGCTGGCACCACCACGACCGCAACGAGTCCTCGCTCTACGTCGTCCGGGGCGTGCTGCGCCTGGAGTTCGAGGGTCACGAGGGCTGGCTCGACGCGGTCGCCGGGGACTTCGTGCACGTGCCGGCGTGGACCGTGCACCGTGAGTCGAACCCGGGCAGCGAGCCGTCCCTCGCGGTCATCGCCCGCGTGGGCGGCGGCATCCCGACGGTGAACGTGGACACGGCGCCGCCGCCGCACGCCGAGTGACCGGCGCCTCGGGCCCGGCTGCCCTCGCGTTGCCAGAGCCCTTGTAAAGTCGAGTCGTGGACGCCAACGAGACGCTCGCGACCCAGCCCGAGACGACCGCCGACGACACCACCGAGGACTGGCCGGCCTGGACAGCCAACCAGTCACGCACTCGGATCTGACAGCGCCCGGAGACGCCCGGTTCCTCAGCGGGCGTCGGTGCTCCGGTACTCCCCGCGGTAGAACAGCAGCGGCTCCTGCTCGCCCTCGTCGTGCGCGATCAGGTCGAGCACCCGTCCCACGACCAGGTAGTGGTCACCCGCCTCGTGCACGGCCTGGATCGAGCAGTCGACCTGGGCCAGCGCCCCGTCGAGCATCGGTGAGCCGGTCTCCCGGGACGGCGTCCACTTCACGTCGGCGAACTTGTCGAGACCCCGGCTGGCCATCGTGTTGGACAGCTCGGCCTGGTCGGCGGCCAGGAAGTTCACGCAGAACCTCCCCGAGCGCTGGATCAGCGGCCATGCCCGCGAGGACTTCGCCGGGATGAACATCACCAGCGGCGGCTCGAGCGACACGCTCGAGAAGGACTGACAGGTCATGCCGGCCGGCTCCCCGCCCGACATCCCGGTGACGACCGTGACGCCCGAGGCGAACCGCCCCAGCACGTCGCGGAAGCGCCGCGCGGCGGCGACGTGCTCCGGGTCGTCGTGGACCGCGACGTCCTCGCCGGGGCGGAACTCGAAGTCGATGTCCTGGTCGCCCAGCCACGAGCAGACCAGCTCCGGGCTCGGCCACGTGTCGCCCGCGTCCGGGCTCATGCCCTCGGGGATCTCGCGACCGGGTTCCGAGCTCATGGGACCGATCGTCTCACTGCGCTCCCGCGCCGAAGTCGTGACCCCAGCGGGCCTGGCCGTACGCTCGCTGACCGTGGAGGTCCTGCCCGACATCGTCGCCCCCGAGCCCGTGATCGTCTTCTGCGGGCTGGCCGGCGCGGCGAGCACGAAGCTGCGGGACCACTACTACGAGACGCCGGGCAACAGCTTCTGGGAGTCGCTGCACCTCAGCGGTCTCTCCCCGCGCCGCTTGCGCCCCGACGAGGACGTCCTCGTCGCCGACCTCGGCCTCGGCCTCACCGACCTGGTCGGGCACTGGGATCCCCGCTGGGTGGAGATCGACGCGCTCGTCGGGAAGCTCGAGCGGTGGCAGCCCGAGTGGCTCGCGTTCACCAGCAAGGGCGTCGCCCACGAGGCCGCACGAGCGGTCGGCGTCCGCAAGCCGGGCCTCGGCCCGGCCGACTGGTACCTCGGTCCCGCCCAGGTCTTCGTGCTCCCGGGCGTGAGCGGCGCCAACCAGCGCAAGGACTACGACGGCCGGCCCAACCGCCTCTCCTGGTGGCGCGACCTGGCTGCGCTCGCCGCCTGACTCCTCACGACACCGGCACCACCTTGAGTCGGCGGCTGGTCGACGAGACGAAGACGGCGTGCGCCCCGCCGGGGCCGACGACGACCTGCGGTGCGACCGCGTGGGCGAACGTCGCCGCGAGCCGCACGTGCCGGGGCCGACCGTTGCGCAGGGCGGCGTCGGCGACCAGGAGGCCGTTGCGCCCGGCGCAGTCGTACAGCATGCCGCTCGACCCCTGACACGGCGCCGCGGTCGGCTTCACCGACCACGCCAGATGGGCGACCCTCCCCGAGCGGGACAGCGCCAGGGCCGCGCCGTACGCCGGGTAGCGGGTGTCGATCTCGCGACCACCCACGAGCAGGCGCAGCCGGCCGTCCCGCGAGTACGCCGCGACGGGGGTCCCGCCCCGTCCGACCGCCACGTCCATCGACGCCGCGTCGACCCCCCGCGCCGAGTGCACTGGCTTCAGCGGACCCAGGGTCGGGCCGGCGTACACGGCCAGGACGCCGCGTCCCGCGACGGCGAGGACGACGCGGCCGCGGGCCGCCGCGACGCGGACCGTCTCGACCCCGCGCAGCGGCAGGACCTGACCGTCGCCGGCGAGCCGGTACGCACCGTCGCGGCGCATGCCACCCCAGTACACGGCGCGCACGTTCTGGAGCAGCGGAGCGGCGTTGGTCGCCACCACGGCCAGCCGTCCGTCGGAGTCCACCGCCGCGTCGATGTCCGCGAGGCCACTGGACTTCGACCACAGGATCGGCTGCGCCGGTCCGCCGGGCGTGTGCGTGGCGTAGGCGGCCTGGCAGGACATGAGGAGCCCGTTGTCGAGGGTCACGTTGTGCTGCTCGGACCACACCACGGCCTGCTCGGCTCCGGCCAGTGAGTACGCCGCCGAGCGCGCCGCGCTGGCGTACCGTGCCCCGCGGCCGCTGGGCAGCACCTCGACCAGATCGTCGGTCAGTGACTTCACGAGCGTGCCGCGCACCCGCCCCGAACCGTCCCTGGCCAGGTCGAAGTCGACCAGCTTGGCCGGCAGCTTGGCCCGCACCGGCTTCCGCCACCCGTCCGCCAGGATCCCGGACGGGCAGTCGTCGACCGGCGCGCCGGGCTCGCCCGGGTCACCGGGGTCGCCCGGGTCGCCGGGGTCACCGGGGTCGAGGGAGCCGCCCGAGTCGCCGGGGTCGCCGGGGTCGCCGGGCTCACCGGGGTCGCCGGGGTCGCTGGCGCCCACCGTCAGGGCCACCTGCAGGCGCCACGAGACCGTGGCGATGCTGCACCCGGAGACCGTGCTCGCGCCGTCCGGGAGATCGCACTCCTGCTCGGCGTAGGAGGAGCTGTCGCGCCCGATCACGGGGAGCGGGATGGCGGACTCGTTGAGGAGCGCGAGCTGGTCCCCGGCCGCGAAGTCGAGCGGGGCCGGCGAGCCGTCGGCGGCCTGGAACTCGAAGTCGTAGACGCCGGCCGCCGCCGGCATCTCGGCGCCCGGCAGCAGCGCAACCACCACGTCGCCCCGCACGAGCGCGACGGCCGCCGACACGGGCTCGGTCGTGGCGTACTTCCCGATCTGGATGCCGTCCGCCGCACCCGACGTGGCGAGCGCCGGCTGGCGCGCGATGCCGATCGCGCCCGGCGTGATGCTCCCGGCGTACTGGCCCAGGTCGGCACCGGGACCGACACGGCCCGCGTCGGAGGCGGGGCCGGGCAGCCCCCGGGCGACGAGCGAGGGAGCCGTCTCGGCTCCCGGGGGCCCGCTCGCGCGGGCAGACGACCACCCGATGCCCGCGAGCAGCAGGGCCAGCGCGGCCACCAGAGCACGTCGTACCAGAACCATGCGGTCACCCCATGACGGTCGGATCCATCGCCGCTCGTCCCGGCTGCGAGGGCTGTGGCCGAACATGATGCGACGCAGCGGGCGCGCGGGGATCGGAACGCACGGAAGCCGTCGGGCGGTCCACACCGATCGTGCCGCACGCCTCGCTGCTCCTCAGAGCGGCACCTCGACGAGAAGGGTCGTGCCCCGGTCCGGAACGGACTCGATCCGCAGCGACGCCTCGATGAGCGCACACCGCTCGGCGATCGAGCTCAGCCCGAAGTGCTGCTTCCCGTCGGCGTCCAGCGCCCGGGCGGTCCGGCGTTCCGCCGGGTCGAAGCCCTTCCCGTCGTCGGCACAGCCGAGCACGATCGAGTCGCCCACCCGGCGCACCGAGAGCACGACCCGGTCCGCCTCCGCGTGCTTGACCGCGTTGGCCAGGGCCTCCTGGGCGATCCGGTACAGCGCCGCAGCGGCGTGGTCGGAGATGCCGTCGAGCGCAGCGGCCGGATCCACGACCAGCTCGATGGAGGGCGCGCTCTCCCCAGCCGTCGCGGTCTGGACGAGCGACTCCATCGCGGCGACCAGGCCGAGGTCGTCGAGCACGAGGCTGTGCAGGCCGGAGATGGCGGCGCGCGTCTGGTTGTACGCCAGGTCGGCGAGCTCGCGAGCGCTCACCAGCTCGGCACGGGCGCGCTCCAGCACGGGTGTCGTCAGGTCGGAGACCGCTGCCAGCTCGGACACCGTGAGGTCGGCGGCGGAGAGGTGGAACGACATCGAGGCCAAGGCCGTGGTCACGCCGTCGTGGAGATCGAACGCGATGCGGCGACGCTCCGCCTCCTGCGCGGAGATCGCCTGCTTGATCAGCCGATCGCGCTCCGTGCGGTGCTGGTTGACGGCCCGCCACAGCCGCTCCGCGTGCAACCGCAGGCCGAGTGCCGACGCGTACGGCTCCGCTCGAGCCACGTCGGCCTCAGCGAAGGGGCGCTCGGGACTTCGGTGTGCGGCCAGGACGCCGACGATGCACTCCTCGAGACCCCGAAGCGGCACACAGATCCGAGCGACGGTCTGCCGCGGCTCGAGCCGGAGCAGCTGCCGGTGCAGGGCGTTGCGCGGCGAGTCCTCCACCAGCAGGACCGGTGAGCCGTTGCGCGCAACCAGGCCGGTGACCCCGAAGCCGACCGGCAGGCGCAGCGACCCGGCGGACGGGTGCGTCGGCCACATGTCCGCGATTGTGAGGTCCTGGCCGTCGCTGGCGAAGATCAGCACGCCCTCGGCGTCGAGCAGCCGGGCGATGCCCTCGGCGCCGAGGGCCGCTCCGGCTGGGGGGCTCAACGGAAGAGTCCCTCACGCAGCGCCACCGAGATCGCGCCGCTGCGGTCGGAGACCCCGAGCTTGCGGTACAGGCCGCGGATGTGGGTCTTGACGGTGTCTTCGCTGACGACCAGCTTGCTCGCGACGCCCTTGTTCGAGTGGCCCGACACCAGCAGCTCCAGCACCTCGGACTCGCGCTGGGTCAGGCCGACGTGCGCGCCCGGCCAGAACTCGCCGGAGCTGAGACGTGCCGCCGAGAGGGCCACGCGTCCGGCCAGCGCATGGTCGACGACCGTCTCACCCTCGCGCACGCGACGCAGGTGTCCGACGAGCTCCTGCCCGTCGATGCGCTTGAGGACGTAGCCGGAGGCCCCGACGCGAAGCGCCTGGAAGAGGTAGTGCTCGTCGTCGTAGACCGTGAGCAGGACGACCTTGGTGTCCGGGTACTGCGTCGTGATCTGCTTGCAGAGATCCAGGCCGCTCTCCTTCCCGATGCGGACGTCGCACAGGACCACGTCAGGCGTCTCCTCGGCCACCAGCGTCAGCGCGGCAGCGGCCGTCGTCGCGTGCCCGACGACCTGCACCTGGTCGGGAAAGTGTCCGAGCATCGCGTCCAGCCCGTGCAGCACCATCTCGTGGTCGTCGACCAGGACGAGACGCATGCGGTGCTCGGGCGTGACCGGCATGCAGCCCACGGTAGTGCGGGTGACAGCGACATTCTCCGCTCCCGAGGGAATCTCACCCATGGCTCCACCCACGAGGGTGAGTGCCACCGTGACACGCCCGCTGCCGACCCCGCCTGACACGGTCGGGTGAGAGGCCGGGTGAGGTGGATCTCAACCTTGTGCGCTTGTGAAGTCGACCCAACACTCGAAGCACCTTGCTCTCACGTTCGAAAGGCGCAGCGATGCAGACCCTCTTGCACGAAGTCGAGTCCCGCCAGGCGGCCCTGCTGGGCCTCCTCGGTCGAGCAGCGAACCGCGACTCCGGCGCGCACCAGCCCGGCGAGATGCGGGTGAACGCGGACCGGTTCCTCGCCGCGACCAGCCGACACCTCGCCGCCACCACCGGCGTCCTGCTCCCCGCGGTGAAGGACCACCTGGCCGGCGGCGACGCCGAGGTCCGTGACGTCGTGCGTGAATGCAAGCGGCTCGAGCAGGCGCTGGTCACGGCCCACACCAAGCTGTACGGCCAGGCCCAGTGCACCTCCGAGCCGTGGAGTTCCGTGTGGTCCACAGTGGGAGACCGGCTGGCCCGGATGGCCTCGACCGAACGACGGCTCGTGATGACGCTCGGTCAGCACCTGGACGGCGAGACCGAGGCCCGCCTGCGCGATCGCTTCGCCAGCACGGTGGAGTCCTCCCAGACCCGCCCGCACCCGCACCTGCCCCATACGGGCCTCG
The DNA here is from genome assembly GCF_054653575.1 of Nocardioides pyridinolyticus. Lineage (NCBI taxonomy): Bacteria > Bacillati > Actinomycetota > Actinomycetes > Propionibacteriales > Nocardioidaceae > Nocardioides > Nocardioides pyridinolyticus. The sequence goes on from NZ_BAAIFY010000006.1 coordinate 13,905, forward strand.
CAGGCCGGGTGGCCCGATGGCTCTGCCGCAGGTTCGACTCGTTGTGGGATGAACTGCAAGGGCGCGTGACCTCGGAGGCGCGACCACGGGCCGGGGACCCGGACACTGCCCCGGTCTGGCACAACCCCCTGCCGCGTCCCTGACGCTCCGGACTCTCGGCCGTCGAGGCGCACGGCGATGCCCCGTAGCCTCCCGGCGACGGGGCATCGTCGGTGTGATGATGCTCAGACTGTCCAGGTCGAGAACACGATGGCCTTCTCACGCCAGGCCTGGATGTTCGCGTCGAGCACGTCGAGCGGGTTGAACGGGATGACGCCCTTGATCAGGTCGTCCTCGCGCATGCCGTAGAGCGCACCCATCGCGAAGCGACAGGCGTAGACCTTGGCTCCTTCGTCGATGAGGGTCTTGAGCTGCTTGTTGTACCCGAGGTTGCCCGGAAAGCCCTCGGTGCCGACCGAGGGGTAACCGCGGGCGGCCGACGCCATGAGCACGCCGGGGCCATAGAGGATGAAGTTGACCTCGAATCCCTTCCGCTGCAGGCGGGTGGCCGTCAGCATGTTGACCAGGCCGACCGAGCCCTCGAACGGGACCGTGTGCATGAAGACGTAGGCCTTCTCGCCTTCGTTGGCCTTGTAGTCGGGGAAGACCTTCTCCTCGATGTTGAAGAGGATGTCGCCTTCCTGGGGCGGGTCGATGGTGACTGTCTTCGGCATGTGATGCTCCTTTGCAGAGGTTGGCGATGCGAGCCGGTTGGGGCTGACCTGCCTCCGGCTCACGCCGGCACGCAGGGGGTCATTGCTGGCCGGGCGGGAGGTACTCCGGCTTGGGCCACCCCATGCGGTGGCTCCCGGGGATGGACTGCATGGCGACCCTGCGGACCCTCCACGGGAGGACCCGGTAGACCGGAGCGAACACCTGCCGCCACCAGCGGTCCTTCAGGCCGTGCGGACCGACCGGCGGGTTGGCGCCGTACTTGGCCGCCATCCGGCCCTGGGCGTCACGCAGCAGGGCGTGCTCGGAGTTGGATCGGAGCCATCGTGAGAACGACACGCTGCCCGCCTCAGAGCTTCGCCACGAGGGCTTGCGCCGCTAGCGCGATGGGTTCGTTCAGGGCGCCGATCGCCGGCGAGTAGACGTTCTCCATGGTGGCGAGCGTGTCGACCGTGACTCCGGTCCGCGCCACGATGCCGAGGAAGTCGGCGCGTTCCTTGATCCCCTCACCACCGATCATCTGCGCCCCGATGAGCCGCCGGGTGCTGGGGTCCGCGAGCAGCTTGACCTTGATCGGCTTCACGCCCGGGTAGTAGCGCGCCCGGGTGATGCCGTCCGCGACCCCGGTGACGAAGGGGAGACCGAGAGCTGTCGCCAGCGTCTCGCCGAAGGAGACCCCGCCGATCATCCACTCGCCGGCGAGCATGCCCCACGGCACGAACACCGGGTTGTGCACGCGGTTCCCACCGGCTGCGTTGATGCCCGCGGTCTTGCCCTGGGCGTACGCGTGGCTGCCCGACAACCCCTGCAGCGGGACGTTGGAGACGCCGTGGGGGATCTCGGCGCAGTCGCCGGCCGCGTAGACGTCCGGATCGGAGGTCCGCATGTGCGGGTCGACCGCGATGCCGCCGGTGCTCCCCAGGGTGATGCCCGCCGCGTGGGCCAACGCGCTGTTCGCCACCTTGTGGCTGCCGATGACGGCCAGCTGCGCCTCGACGTCACCGAAGGATGTGCTGACGTGGGTGAGTGTGCCCTCGCCGCGGAAGGCTGTGACGTGCTCGCCGAACTTCAGGTGCACACCTGCCTGCTCCCAGTCCGCGCGAACCGGCTCGACGATGTCGGGGTCGATCACGTCGGCCATCGGCCACGGGCCCGGGTCGACCAGCGTGACGTCGATGCCGCGGTGCTTGAGGGCGGACACCATCTCCATCGCGATCGGCCCGGACTCCACGACCACGGCCTTCTTCACCGTGTCCATGAACTGGTCCCACTTCATCGCCTCACGGATGTTCTTCACGTGGTAGATGCCGCCGAGGTCGGCCCCTGGGACATCCGGGGTGTCGTAGTTCCACCCGGTGGCGAGCACCAGCTTGTCGTAGGCCACCTCCCCCTCGCCGGTGACCTTGATCGTCTTCGACCTGGTGTCGATGCTCTCGACGGTCGTCTCGTAGCGCACGTCGATGCCGGCGTCCACGTACTGCTGTTTGGTGGCGAGGAAGAGCTTCTCGAAGGACTCGATCTCCTTGCCGTGGACGAAGGGGATGCCGCACGGGCTGTACGCCACGTCCTCGTACTCGGTGTAGACCACGGTCTCCACCGAGGGGTCCTGCCCCTTCGCGGCTCCGGCCACCCCGAGTCCCGCGGCCCCGCCGCCGATCACAACGACCTTCACGTGCAGTGCTCACTCTCTGCCATGCATCGCATCTGCAATGGCTGTTTCCGATAGTAAATTGACGGCGTCGGACCGTCAAGGACGTGCCGCCACCGCTTCGGTCGTGAGCGTCACGCCGGCGCGCAGCGTGTTCGTCACGTAGCAGACGCGTTCTGCCGCCTCGAGGAGCCGATCCAGCTCGGACTCGGGTACACCGACGAGCGCCCGGACATGAACGGCGCCGAACCGCAGCCCGTCGTACCTTCCCGTCACCTCGACCGACATGCCGTCGACCTCGATCGACCGCTTGCGGGCCGCGTGGCCGAGCGCCAGGAGGAAGCAGGAGGCGACCGATGACAGGAACAGGTCGGTCGGCTGTGGACCGAGGTCGGTCCCCCCGACCTCGACGGGCTCGTCGACCTCGATGGTGAAGGAACCGGCCTGGACCGTGCAGTGGTAGCCACCCTTCCAGACACCCGTGACCGTCCTGCCGGCACTCACCCGACCGTCAGTGCTCGTGGTCATGCTCATGCTCATGCTCATGGTCATGGTCATGGTCATGGTCGTGGTGGTGGTCCTCGCCGGCCCGGTGGTCGTGCCCCGCGGGACGGCGGCAGAGCACGTCGGCCCGGTCGTCGATGTCGGCCACCGAGATCACGCCGCGTTCGAGCAGCAGCCCCTCGAGGGCTCCGAGCCACCGCTCGTAGTAGCGGAACTCCCCCGGCTGCGATTCGCCAGCCGCCACCTCGGCGATCAGGCCGTTCTGGAAGTCCTTCCAGGTGAACAGCCCCTGGTCGGCAAGCGCTGCCGCGAGCCCGAACGCTCGACTCTCCCACGGCTGCTCGAAGACGAGCTCCCCGTTGGACCGAGGGAGCCCCTCGACCGACGTCGCGTCCAGCTCCCGCGTCTCCGTCATGACGAGACCTCGACTGTGGCCACGCCGACCATCGCGTCGCGGGTGACCAGTGCGGCGAGCTCCTCCTCGGACAGACCTTCGGAGCCCTCCGGTCGGAGCGGCAGGACGAAGTACCGGTTCTCGGCACTCGAGTCCCACACCTTGATGTCGACCTGGTCGTCGAGCGAGAGGCCCATCTCGGCGAGGACCTTGCGGGGCTCCCGGACGACACGGGAACGGTACGCCGGGTCCTTGTACCAGCTCGGGGGCAAGCCCAGGACCGGCCACGGGTAGCAGGAGCAGAGCGTGCACACCACGACGTTGTGCGTCTCGGGCGTGTTCTCCAGCACCACGATGTGCTCGCCCTGGGGTCCCGCGAAGCCGAGCTCCTTGATGGCCCCGGTGCCGTCCTCGAGCAGGCGGCTGCGATAGTCCGGATCCACCCACGCCTTGGCGACGACCTTGGCCCCGTTGAGCGGTCCGACGTCGTTCACGTAGCGGTTGATGAAGCCGTCCAGGATCTCCGTCTTCACCAGGCCACGCTCGGTGAGCAGCTCCTCGAGCGCTTCTGCGCGCAAGGCTGCCGGGGGCCGGTCAGCGGCACGGGGGTCGGCACTCACGGGGTGTCCTCCAGGTAGCTCTCGAAGAGGTCGATGAAGAGGGTCGACGGCTCCGCGTCGGCACCCCACAGCTCCGTCGACTCGAAGCGAACGGTGTAGACGTGCTGCGCGTCCTCACCGGTGAAGTGGGCCGTGCTGTCCGGCAGCACCGCAGCGGGACGAAGCGCCTCGATGACGCCCACCCGCCCGCGGACGTACGCCGGCATCCGGGTGTGACCCGGCTTGTGGAGGTCGCGCGCCCGCACCCGCTGGCCGACCACGAAGGCGGGCTTGTCGTCGATCTGGCGCAAGGACCCGGCACCGCCGCGCTCGTACGACGGCTTGTGCACTTCGACGTCGGCCGGCTCGACGACGTCCTCCCCGCGCAACCTGCGGGCGCGGGCCTCGACAGCCCCAGGTGCCAGCACACCGCTGTCGACGAGCAGTGTCTCAGCGGCGCGGAGCCACCGTCCGTAGTAGCCGTCGCCGAGGTACTCCAAGGGATGCAGCCGCTCGAGTGCGTGCCTGAAAGCGTCGAGGTTGGTTCCCGAGGCACCCATCGAGGCCAGGCCGAGCGCGAAGGTGCGCGCGTGCCAGTCCTCCTCGAAGACGGGTTCCGCGGGGTCGATGGCGACCGTGCCCCAACCCTGGGTGCCGCCCATGTCGTGAATGCCGTCCACTCCGAGCTCCTCAGGGTCTGGTGAGACGATATCTCCTATCCGATATAGATGGACCGTATGAGAGATATATCGGCTCGTCAACCATCGGATAGGATCCCTCTACTAAACGCCGGGTCTCCCGGCTGAGACGAAGGAGAGACCGTGACGACCGAGGCCACACCCGCCACCGGGGGTCAGACCGACTCGCCCCCCGACCGGCTCGCCGCCGCTCCCCTGTCGGAGGCGGATCTGTCTGCGGTGGTCTCCGGGATCGGGCCGAGACTCAGGTCTCTGCGCGGGCGACACGGGCTGTCACTCCAGCAGTTGGCGGATCGTTCGGACGTCTCGCCGGCCGCCATCCACAAGGTCGAGCAGGGCACGATGGTCCCCACCATCACCACGCTGCTCAAGCTCGCGGCGGCCTTCCATGTCCCCGTCGCGCACTTCATCGACGAGTCCGACACCCCTGCGACGCCCGTCGTCTACACGGCCGCGAAGCAGCGTCGCGTACGCCGGTCACCGGACGGCGACGTCGTGGTCGGCTCCCTGTCCGCCGAGTCCGGCCCGTTCGACGTGGCGGCGAACGTCACCGAGATCGCCGCGGGCGCCCGGTCAGCTGACCAGACCCGCCGTCCGGCCGGTGAGTCACTGGTCTACGTTCAGTCCGGGACCCTCGAGGTCACCGTCGGCGGGCAGCTCTTCCGGCTCTCTCCCGGCGACTCGCTGCACTTCCGCACCGAGCACGAGCACTCGTGGCGCAACCCGACGACCCGGGCCACGAAGGTCGTGTGGGTGTCGCTCCCGGATCGTCGGGGCTGACGACGTCGCCCGCCGCCCGAAGACCGGTCACCCGATGGCAGCGGGCCGCGGGCTGTCGAGGTGGACCGGAGGGCGCCGCTCGTTGCTGCGCAACGTCACCATCTCGACCAGGTCGAGCAACCGGTTCGCGTACCCCCACTCGTTGTCGTACCAGCCGAACACCCGCACCGCGCTGCCGTGCGACTCGATGTCCTGCAGCGAGACGACACACGACCGTGGATCACCGAGCACGTCCGTCGAGACCATCGGCATGTCGCTGACCCCGATGATGCCCGACCAGCGCTGCGACTCGGCAGCGGCGCGGAAGGTCTGCCGCACCTGGTCGGTGGTGGCCTCATCCGTGAGCATGCATACGACGTTGCTGAGAGAGCCGTCGGGCACCGGCACCCGCACTGCGACGCTGTGCACCTTGTCCTTGAGCTGGGGCATCACCAGGGCGAGCGCACGGTCGGCGCCCGTGCCGGTCGGGACGATGTTCTGGCCGGCCGCCCGCGCGCGTCGCAGGTCATGATGCGGCACGTCCAGCAGCTGCTGGTCGTTGGTGAAGGCGTGCACCGTGTCGACCCACCCGCCCTCGACCCCGAAGATCTCGTCGAGGACGGCGATGATCGGGGCGACACAGTTGGTCGTGCATGAGGCGTTGGAGATGATCCGGTGGGTGGTCGGGTCGAGCGTGGCCTCGTTGACGCCGAGGCAGATCGTCGCGTCAGCCGAGTCGGTGGGCGTCGAGACGATGACCCTGTTCGCGCCGGCGAGGAGATGGCCGGAGGCGCGGTCCCGGCTGGTGAACTGGCCGCTGCACTCGGCGACGACGTCGACGCCGAGCTTCGCCCAGGGCAGGTTCGCCGGATGGTTGGAGTGCAGCACCTTGATCCGCCGGTCACCCACCATCAGCTCGTCATCGGTGAACTCGACCGGGACGCCGAGGCGTCCGTGGACCGAGTCGTACTGAAGGAGGTAGGCCAGGGTCGAGGCCGGCGCGAGGTCGTGGACCGCCACCACCTCGACGAAGGAGTCGCGGGCCAGGATGGAGCGAAGCAGGGAGCGCCCGATCCGGCCGAGGCCGTTGATCGCGATCCGGGGAGCGTGGGTCATCAGGGTTCGTGGCCTGGTCAGACCGACGCCAAGGCCGGTTCGGCTTCGCGGAGGGGCGTCACGGTCGCCAAGGACCGGGCCCGTGGCGGCAGGGAGGCGAGGGCGACGAGGGCGTCGAACACGCGGTCCCCGTCGGACCAGACGTGCGCCTCGGCGAACTCGATCCATTCGCTCGGCGGGATGACCGGCTCGGTCTCGCCGTACTCGATCTCCCCCCAGGTCGCTGCCATCTCGATCAGCTCGACGAGCGACGTGAGCGGTTGCGCCTCGAGCGAGACGAGGCGGCGGTGGTGGCCGGGTGCCGTCTGGGCGAACCGGCACCGGCAGTCAACAGTTCCGTGGTCGACGTTGTCCATGCACGGATCGTGCGACCTGCCGTTGCACAGTCGTTGCACCGGGTTGCAGCGTGCTCACGAGACGCCTCCCGCCGAGGCGACCTCGTCGGCCTCGGTGAGCAGGCGAGCCTCGGCGTCGGCGTACTTCTGCAGCTCGTCCCCGGCCCGCGCGGTCAGGTCGTGCGCCTCCGCGAGGTAGGTCTCCGTCATCTCGGCGACGGCCGCCGGGGCCGCCCCTCCCAGCGCGGTGCGGGTCGCCACGACGGACCGTGGGTCGAGGACGGCGCTCACCTCCTCGGCGTCGAGTCCCAGCGGCCGCCCGATCACCGAGTGGGCCGCCAGATCGAGGTCCACCGGCGTGATGTCGACTCCGCGTACGCCGCGTCGGCTGGCGTGGCGAACGACCTCCCCGACGATGAGGTACGCCGCCCGGTAGTCCACCTCGCAGCGCATCATGACGAACTCGGCCAGGTCGGTGGCCTGCGTGTAGCCCTCCTGAAGGCGTTGCCACATCCGCTCCTCGTTGACGGTCAGGGTGTCGACGACACCGTCCATCAGCGCGGTGATGCGGGTCGCGAACTCGAGCGCCTTGGGGATCTCGCCATAGGCGAAGATCAGGTTGTCGCTGCGCGCCGACGGGCTCTTCACCACGGCGAGGAACCCGGTGAGGCGCCCGATCAGCACGCCTCCCCCACCCCGCACGATCGACAGCGCGTACGGGTTGCGCTTCTGCGGCATCAGCACCGAGGCACGGGTGTAGGGACCCGCCAGGTCGATGTAGTCGAACTCCTGGCTCGACCAGATCTCGAGGTCCTCGGCCAGCTTCGACTGGTTGGACAGCAGGCTGACGCTGGTGGCGAGCACGTCGACGAAGGTGTCGGTCTGCCACATCGCGTCCCGCGTGTGCGTGATCACGTCGTCGAACCCCAACAGGTCCGCGATCACCCTGCGGTCGTCCAGCAGCCGGCTCCCGTTGACGCAGCCCGCGCCGCCCGGGCTCGTGTTGATCTGGCCCAAGGCGCTCATCAGTCGCTCGCCGTCGCGGAGCGCGGGCGGCACGAACCCGAGCAGGTAGTGACCGAACGTCGAGGGCTGCGCTTGCTGCAGGTAGGTCTGGTCGGGCATGAAGACCTCGCGGTTGCGGTCAGCGGTGCGCGAGGTCGTCGCCGCGAACTCGCCGGCCGCGACGCCCAGCTCGGCGGTCAGGCGGCGGAGCACGAGGCGCAGCGCGACACGCGCTGCCTCACGCCGCGGGCGTCCGGCGTGCAGCCAGCCGGCGTCGTCCCCGATCCGCTCCACGAAGTGGCGTTCCCGCGAGTTGTACGGCTCGCCGTAGGCCGCGTCGTACGGGAAGTCCTCGGGTCGGGTGCGATGGGTCTCGAGCAGGACGCCGAGCAGCCCGGCCGCGGCCCGCTCCGGGATGACCTTGCGATGCCGCAGGTCCAGCACGTGCGCCATGTCGGCCAGGTTGAGACCGTGGTGCAGCAACGGCGCGTCGGCGATCTCCCAGGCGAACCCGGCCTCGACCAGAGCCGGTGCGGGCTGGTCCTTGGACGGGCCCTCGAGCCGACGGCCTGCGTTGCTGGCGGTCATGGACGTGCCTCCTCGCCGACAGCGGCGCCGGCTCTCGTGGGGGTGAGCTGATCAGCCGAGGCCAGTGCCCCGCCGGTACTCCAGTACACGAGGGGTCGGCCGAGCTCGGCCCGATGCTGCGAGACCCAGAGCAGGGCCTTGACGTTGTAGACCGGATCGGCGAGCAGTCCGCCGTGACGCAGCAGCCGGAGGGCCAGGTGGTCGGTCTCCGCCGAGCTGCTGCCGTAGCCGGGCCCCCGGCCGTCGACCAGGCGCCACCGGGCGGGCGCACCGGTCGCTCCAACCAGCCGGGCACAGGCCTCGGCCCGCTCGGCGATCTGCTGCTGGACGAGGGCGACCGGCCGGGAGACCGAGACACCGACCACGTCGACGCGGTCGCTGGCACCGGCCAGGGCGAGGCCGGTCACGAGCCCGGCGATGCTGCCACCCGATCCGACGGGAAGGACGACGGTGACCTCGGTCAGGTCATGCTCGTCCAGTTGCTCCAGCAGCTCGACCGCAGCCGCCGCGAAACCACAGGCACCGACAGCCGTGGCGCCGCCACGAGGGACGACGTACGAGGTGAGGCCCCCAGCCCGTTGGGCTTCGGCGATCTCGGCGGCGCGTTCGTCCATCCGTCCCCGGTCGGGAGAGCCGGTGAACTCGACCCGGGCGCCCGCCCGTCGCGACACCTGCAGTGCCGATGCGCCTTCCCGGGGATCGCCGTAGCAGACCTGCGTGACGGCGAGCCCGTGCCCGCCCGCCGCGACGGCCAGCATGGCCGCGAAGTTGGAGGTGGGACCGCCCGCCACCACGACCGTGTCCGATCCCTGCGCCAACGCGTCGGCGAGGATGTACTCCAGCGTGCGCACCTTGTTGCCGCCCCACGCGAAGCCGGTGAGGTCGTCGCGCTTGAGGTAGAGCTCGCGCAGCGCAGGCTCCCCGGCCAGGTCGGACACCCGCACGAAGGGGGTCGGGAAGATCCCCAGCGGGACCCTGGGGAGGTCGCCTAGTCCCATGCCGCGCTCTCCACCGGACGACGCCGAGCCCGTGCCACGACCTCGTCGGCCATCGCCGCTGCCGCACCGGTGTCGACCCGGGCCAGCTCGGCCAGCTCGTCCGCGGTCGCGCGTCCCTCCAGCACCACGGGGAGGGCGCGGCCGGATGCGAGCGCCTCGCGGTAGGCGTCGTGCAGCATCGCCTGGGCCCGATGCTTGCCGAGCCGGGCCGACATCGCGCTGAGCAGCCGCTCCGAGGAGGCCGAGCCGGTGGCCTCCAGGTTGGCCTTCATGCGGTCGGCGTCCACCTCGAGTGAGGCGACCAGGGAACGGGTCATCGCCGTGGCCGCGAGGGCGTAGTGGCACAGCTCTGGGACCACCGCCCATTCGGTCTTCCAGGAACGGCCGTCCCGCTCGTGCTCGCCGATCATCGTGTCGCCGAGCACGCCGGCCAGAGACCGAACCAGCCGGGCCAGGGTCACGACCTGCTCGCTGACCTCGGGGTTCCGCTTGTGCGGCATCGAGATGCTGCCGACCGTCGACGCACGGGTCGGCTCGCGCAGCTCGCCGACCTCCTGACGCGCGAGCACGTACACCTCGTTGGCGATCCGCGCCAACGACGTCGTCGCGCAGGCGACGACGTAGGCGAACTCAGCAAGCCGGTCCCGGGTGGTCAACCAGGAGACCGCCGGTTCGGCCAGCCCCAGTCGCCGGCAGTACGCCGCGCGTAGCGGCAGCGCTTGCGACCCGAAGAAGCCGAGTACGCCGACGGCGCCCCCGAGCTGCCCGACTCGCCACCGGTCACGGCTCTCGCGGAGCCGGTCCAGGTTCCGGCCGGTCTCGTCGGCCCAGGTCGCGGCCTTGAAGCCGAAGGTGATCGGCGCCCCCGGCTGCCCGTGCGTGCGACCGACCATCGGCGTCACGCGGTGGGCTTCGGCCAGGTCGAGCAGAGCGGCCTCGACCTCCGACAGGTCGCGCCGGAGGATCGAGGAGACCCGCTCCAGCTCCAGGACCAGTGCGGTGTCGGAGACGTCCTGCACCGTCGTGCCGAGGTAGACGTGCTCCGCCGCGGCTGCCGGCAGCAGTCGCTGCATGACGTGGATCATCCCGAGCGTCGAGTGCGACGTGGCCCACGTGCCCTCGGCGATCTCGGCGAGATCGAGCGGGCAGCCGCGCAGGGCCGCGATCGCGGCAGCCGACTCTGCGGGAATGATGCCGACCTCGGCCTGGGCCTCGGCGAGCGCGATGAGCACCTCGACCCACCGGCTGACGCGGGCGGTCTCGGAGAAGATCTCCCGGCTCTCCGTCGTGCTCCACTGGTGGCCGAAGATCTGGGAGTCGATCAGATGTGCGTCCACGCCACCCCCGCCCGGTCGACGACCGCCTTGATCGCGGTCCGGACCTCGGCGAGCGACGCGCCCCACGGGACGACGGTCGCGGCATCGGTGTCCTCGACGCCCTCCTGCAGGAGGCAGCAGCGCGTGAGAGTTGCGGGTTGGTCGGCCGCGATCCACTGGCGCGGGCAGATGTCGATGCGCTCGGGTTCGGAGCCGTAGAACCACTGGTGGATCTGGTTCGAGCGCTCACAGCCGAGCAACGTCCACGCGCGCTCGGGAGGCCGCTCATCGAGGAACGACACGGTGCTGCCGGCGAAGTCCATCCCCGAACCGCGGCACGGGATGAGCAGGTCGCGCGGTGGGTCGTCGTACGACTTCGCGAGGAGCTCGCGGCTGTCCACCAGGTCCGGCGCCACGACCACGGGCGGGAGGTCCTCCGCCGTGGACAGCACCCGCTGCACCTGGTCGAGCAGCTTCGCAGGTCCCGGAGGGATGACGTCGACGAGCCTGATCCGGACGGGAGCCGGGTTGAGGATGAAGCTGACGTGGGAGTACCGGCCCTCCACGACGACGCAGCGTGCGCCGGGCACGCGCTCCGCCGCTGCGGCGAGCTGCGACGGGACCGCGGTGTCGAGGGTCTCGTCGACCACGAGCGCGCAGGCGTCCGGCCCGGCGACCACCCGTGCCGAGACGGTGTGCGCGAAGAGCTCGTCCGACTGCTCGCGCTCGACCTCCACAAGGGCGACCCGCTGCCCGTGACGAGCCACGACGAACCGCGTGCGGAGGTACACCTCGCGGCCGGTGAAGTGCGCGGCCAGCCAGGCTGGCTCGAGGCTGGGAACGGCGGCCACTGCCACTTGGCGGTAGCGGGAGGGTACGACGTTCGACTCAGCGAGCACGGCCCGATGCCTCCAGCACGTTGCCGAGGCCGATGGTGTCCGAGCGCAGGCCGCGGCGCAAGGTCTCCAGCCCCATCACGTCCTCGAGGGCGATGTTCCCGAGGTTGACGTCCGTCCCCAACCGGCGCAGGAGGAAGGCCTGCTGCGCCCGCTGGGGGGCTTCGTAGATGATGCGCTGCGCGGCGGCGGACGAGTCGAGCTGCGTGACCAGCGACTCGCGCACCAGCCCGTCCGCGTCGTACAGGCCGACGGTGCCGCTCTCGCGTCCCTCGGCCACGATCCAGGTCGCTCCCGCATCGAGGTCCGCCTGGAGTTCCGCGATCCACGCGTCCGCGGAGACGACCTCGCCCGGGTCCTTGCGACCCACCTCGGCGAAGACCTCGAAACCGAGCGACTTGGCCCGCGTGATGATCTCGGCCTTGTCACTGAGGGGCAGGTCCGTCGAACCGCGGGACACCTCGACACACTCGAAGCCGGCCCAGGTCGCGAACTCGAAGAACTCCGTGATCCGGTCCTGCAGCCAGGCGATCTCGAGCAGGGTTCCGCCGGTGCACGGCTTGATCTGGCGATCCCGGAGGAGGCGGATCTTCTCGGCCAGGGCCGGTTCGACATAGGCCGTGCCCCAACCGAACTTCCAGAAGTCGATCCAGTCCGAATACACCCGAAGCACGGACTCGACCCGGTCCAGAGAATATCCTTTGTCCAGCACGTGGGTGAGGCCGACGGACCTGGGTTTGGCCGGTCGCTCCGGCAGCGTGAGAAAGCTGGGACCTGCACCGACCATGCTTCCGGCCTTCTCCCTCTGGATCGCCGACGGGACCGTGCCCTCCATTATCAGCAACAAGCATATACTATCGGAGATAGCGGGCCGTCCAGGGAGGGAGAGCGATCCTCGATGTCGACGAGCAGAGCCGCCTCGACGGTCTGCGTCCTCGGCGTGCTGCACGTCACCGACCCGGACGGGCACGAGCTGGGTCCGGTTCCGGCGGGACGCGCGGAGGTCCTGCTGCGGCGACTCGTCGCCGCCGACGGCGCTCTGGTCGACACCGACACGCTGGTCGACGCGCTGTGGGACGACGACGCTCCCCCGACTGCCGACCGCATCATCGCCTCGCTCGTGAGCCGGGTGCGCCGCTCGATCGGCTCCTCTGTCATCACCGGTTCGTCCTCAACGGGCTACCGCTTCAATGCTGGGCCCTCGTGGACCAGCGACCTCGCGACGGTCGAGGAGCTCACCAAGGCGGCCCAGGCACGGGCGGCACTGAGCCCGGCGGTCACCATCACTGCTGCCCGGCGCGCCTTCGCTCTGCTCGCACGCGGCGCGCCCGAGCTGTCCCCGAGGTTCGCGCAGCGACGATGGGCCGAGGACCAGCAGCGCTACGTCGACGCACTCGTGCGACGCCTGAACCGGGCCCGATGGGACGCCGAGGCACATCTGGGCATGTGGAGCGACATCGCCAGCCAGGCCGAGACGGTGCTCACCCACGCTCCGCAGGACGAGCTGGCGACCCGGATGTTCATGAACGCGTCGTGGCATCTCGGCGACCGCGCCTCCGCCCTTCGCGCGTACGACGAGCTGCGGCTCCAGCTGCGCAAGGACCTCGACGTCGAGCCGAGCCCGGAGACCGATGCCCTGTTCAGCGCCATCGTCAGCGGCGCCGAACCGGGACCGATCTCGTCCCGGCCAGGCCCTCCCGCCACCGGCATCTCCTCGCTGGTCGGCCGGCAGACCGAGCTCGCCTCCCTGGTCGAGTGCTGGCACGCGGCCTCCGCCGGAGCGGCCGGGTCGGTGCTCGTCACTGGCAACCCGGGCTCCGGGCGCTCGTCCCTCGCGCAGGACCTGGCCGACTACGTGGACCGCAGTGGCGCACGGGCCATCCGCGTCGACTGCTTCGAGGGCGAGCGCTCGTCACCGCTCCAGCCCCTCATCACGGTGCTGAGCCAGCTCCTGCTGCTGAACGCACCCGACCGCCTCACCCGCCTCCTCGGCTCCTGGGCGGACACGGCGCTGGAGCTCGTGCCGGACCTGCGGGACGTGATCGGCCCCCTGGAGTACCAGCGAGCGAGCCCGGAGATCGAGCACCAGCGCATCCTCAACACGATGCGTCACGTGCTCGCCAGCGCCTCGGAGGAGCAGCCGCTCCTCCTGTTCTTCGACGACCTGCACCTGGCCGGTACCGCCACGATCGAGGCGTTGCTGTGGCTGTTGCACAACCTCGGCGGCGCGCCCCTCCTGGTCGTGGCCACGGCCCCGTCCGACCGGCTCGACGAGGAGCTGCGTGCCCTCGCGGACCGCGGCCTCCTGGTGGAACTGGGGCCCCTCACGGAGTCCGAGGTCGCCCAGCTCGCGGCTCAGGCGGGGGTCGCAGCCGACGCGGCCTTCGTGTGGGAGCTCACCCTGGGGCAGCTGATGTTCGTCATCGAGGTGCTGGCCGCCCTGTCCCGCGGCGAGAGCAGGTCCGATGTCCCCGGCACGCTGCGGTCGGTCGTCCTCGGCCGGGTGCGACGCAGTGGCGCCGACGTCGACGAGCTGCTGCAGTCGGCCTCGGTCATCGGCACGGCGTTCGAGCTCGACACACTCGAGCGCCTGGTCGGACGTCCCGCGATCGACCTGATGCCGACGGTGCAGAAAGCGCTGGCCGCGGGACTGGTCGCCTCGCGCAACGACCTGTTCGTCTTCACACCACCGATCCTGGGCCAGGCCCTCTACGACAACCTGCCCGGCCCGATCCGCGTCCTCCGCCATCGCCAGCTGGCCGAGATCCTCTCGGATCGGCCCGAGCTTCGCGCCCTCCACCAGGAGCGCGCCGGGCTGACCGGTGCGGCCGCCCGATCCTGGTACGAGGCAGCCACCCGGGCGCACCACGCCTTCGCGAACGCCGACGCCGTCCGCCTGTGCTCCTCCGCTCTGGCAGCGGCGCGCCAGGCGGGCGATCGCGAGGTCGAGGGCCTGAGCCTGATCGGGCGAGGCACGGCGTACGAGGAGCTGGGCGACTTCGACCGGGCAACCGACGACCACCAAGAGGCTGAGACGCTCGCCGTCGCCAGCGGCGACCGGTCGCTACGTGCGACGGCGGTCGAGCGGCTGGGGTGGACGGCGTACTACCGCCGTGACGTCGAGGAGGCCGTCGCCCGCGCGGACGAGGCATGCCACATGCCCGGTGCGCGGCCCAGCGCCTGGAACCTGCTCGGGAGGACCAAGCACTGGGCGGGTGACTTCGACGCCGCCTACCGCGCCTACGAACGCGCCCTCGCGGAGGTCGGCAGCGAGGACGAGGCCGTGCGCGTCTCGGTGCTGAGCTGCCTCGGTGCGCTGCTCGCCCACGCCGACCGCTACGGCGAGGCGATCGACGTCCTCGACGACGCGGTCGCGATCTCGCACCGGATCGGCGCCTTCCATCCCCTGCTCCGCGGCCTCTTCTTCGCCGGGCTCGCGCGGGCCAACGCCGGGGATCTGTCCGGCGCCCTCACCGCCTTGCAGACCAAGGCCGCGATCCTCGAGCGGTACGACGTCTCGTTCTACCGCGCTCGCACCAACACGACGCTGGCCTGGGTGTGGCGTGAGCTCGGCGAACCGGGCCGGGCCCATGACCTGTCGGAGCTCGCGCTCGACCAGTCGCGCGAGGTGGAGGCCGGCTGCCTCCAGATCGAGCAGGAACTGCACGCGCTCTGCTCGCTCGCCGAGAGCGAGCGGCTCGACGGACGCCCCGGCCTGGCCGCCGAACGTCTCGAGACGGCCACAGCGCTCATCGAGCACTGGCTGCCGTTCCGGTGGCGCGCCAACCTGCGCATCCAGGAGGTGGGCTCCCGGCTCGGCCTGACCGATCCCGAAGCACTGCTCGAGGCCGCCCGCGCAGCCGGCTCGGTGAAGTACCAGTCGCTGGCGCTCCATCTGCTGGGACGCGGCGAGGAAGCGGCGACCCTTGCCCGGCAGACCGGTTCGCTCCTGCTCCTCGGCGAGGTCGGCGACCCGGCGGAGGCCCGGGAAGCACTCAAGCGCCTGGAGGTGACGCTCCCCCGTCAGCTCAGGACGAGCTTCACCCGGTCGGGGAGACTGCCCCGACTGTTGTGACGGTCCCGGCGGCGAGACCGATGCCCCACAGCAGCGCGATGCCGGAGGAGCCTCCGATCGCGGACACCGTGGCGAACGCCTCCTCGAAACCTGGCACGTCCTGCTGTGCCGCATGCGCCATCAGGTCATGGACGGGCGCGATGCTCTGCCCGCGCGCCGCCCACCCGAGGAACGACCGGCTCAGGTTCGTCGTGGCGGCCTCCTCCGCAACGCGGCCGAGGCGGTGGCGGTCACCGCCCTTCCATGCGTGGACGAGCAGGACCCCCGAGAGAACGTCGTCTCCGGTCGGCGTGAGTCCCCCTCCCCTGCCTTCGAGCAGCGCTCGGATCCGCAGGAGATCACCTGCGGCGACTGCCTGTCGGACCTGGTCCCACGACGAGCGGAGGTCCGGCGGGACGGTCAGGCGGTCGAGCATCTGGCCCAGGTAGGGCGCCGCGGTACCCAGGGTCGTGGGCCCTGGCATCACGGGTGCGTAGACAGGCGCCGATGTCAGCGCGATCCGCCACGCCGTCGAGCAGAGCAGGCCGCCGTCCAGCCAGACGGTGAGACCCTCGAGCGCACTGACCGGCGGGCTCCCGAGGATCAGATGGATCGGCCCAGGCGGGACCGAGGGGCCGGCCACGGCGTACAGCCTGCCGTCGGCCTGCACGTAGAAGCCGTGACGGAAGGCTCCCACGACGGTCCCGAGCGCTCCGTCCTCGTGGGCGGCGGCGACACCCGACCCGACGACGACCGGGACCAGCTGCCGCATCATCGACTCAGGCGAGACGCCGGTCGAGGTCGAGCAGCGCGTCGACGAAGCAGGCGATGGGCGCCCAGGCGACACCGGCTCCCACCTGACCACGGCCATCGGTCGCGTGGATGATGCCGGTGTTGACGGCCGGCGTGATGCCGAGCTCGACCACCTTGCGCACGTCCACGCCGACCGGGGTGCCCACGTTGTCCAGGATCGGGAGGCGGAACCGGGGGCTCTCGCTCGCGCAGATGCGCTGCATGCTGCGGGTGGCCGCGATCGCGTGGGACATCCGTCCTCCGAGGAAGCCGGCCACCGCGGGTGAATTGGCCGCGGCCGGGCCGCCGAGTCCGACGAGCTCGAGCACGGCACTGTCACCGATGTCGGGCGCGCTCGTCTCCGGCCCGAAGCCCGGGTAGTACAGCGCATCCTGGATCGGCGGCGACGGCGCGAGGAACCAGTCGCCACCACCGGCGAGGCGGACGCCGTACGTCGAGCCGTTGCGCGACATCGTCGTGACGATGCTCGAGTCGGGCACCTCCGACGCCCACTCGACCAACGACTTGGCCGCGGCCATGGCCACGTTGAGGAACATCAGGTGGTTGGCACTGAGGAACGTGGCCACCTCGGCGGCCGCCTCGTGCGTGCTGCGCACCAGCGAGGGCAGCAGGTCGCGCAGGAACAGGTTCGTGGTGGCCTGGACGCGCATGTGCACGTCGTCCCCCATCGGCACACCCTGGGCAGCCAGCGCGAACACGTCGACTGGACCGTTCGCCGTCAGGGCTTCGGCCAGGACCGGTCCGAGCCTGTCGCGGACGAACCGGAGCCGGTCGATCGCGGCGTCGCTGTCCACGCCGAACCACTGCACGGCGCCGGAGCCCTGGTTGATGCTGGAGTACGCCGTGATGTCGCCCGCCTCGTTGTGCACGACGTACACGGGGGCGGACGGGCCGAGGGACGTGGCCATCGGTACGACCGTGCGGTGCTCGTTCGCCGGCTTGAGGTGCACCTCGCCGGCCTCGACGAGCCGCCCCGCGGCGTCGACGTCGTCTGCCCAGCCCTCGGCGACGACGGCCGCACGCACCGACCGCCGCAACGGGTCGGGCATGTCCTGCCACGCGATGACGGGACCGCAGTGGAGGATGTCACGCTCGCCCATCCCTTCGATCACGGCTCCCGCGCGGTCAACGCCCACCAGCATCGGGACGCCCTCGTTGAGCCGGCGGAGCACCTCGGTGTTGGCGCGGTCGATCCGGTCCGTCCGGGGCCCGAGGAGGCGGGCCAGGGCCGCCACCGTCTTCGCCTCGCCCCCGCCGGGGATCCGCCAGTCCACACCGATGACCGACTGCCCCTGACTCCGCAGAGCGCTCTCGAACAGGGGAAGCCCGATGTTCACCACGTCCACGACCGTCGGCAGCTCGACGACAGGAGTCACGCTCATCAGCAGGCCTTTCGGGATGGGGAGTCGGCGACGCGCGTATCTCGCCCGACACGTTCATCTACTATAGGATACGTCTCATGGTCGGTCCACCACTCACCGTCACTCGAACGGCTCCCCAAGACGTCGTCCAGATCGTGCGCCGACACGCCGGCGTGTCCGGCAAGGGCGCGATCGCCGCGGTGGCCGGATTCGTGGACCCCAGTGACCCGGTGCATGGCCCGGGGGACGACGGGGCCGTCGTCGAGCTCGACGGTGCGCGTGCCGTCGTCTGCGGTGAGGCGATCGCGCCGCAGTTCGTTCGCAGCGACCCGTACGGCGCGGGCATCGCCGCCGTGTTGGCCAACATCAACGACGTGGCCGCCATGGGCGGAGTACCCAAGGCGATCGTCAACACCGTCATCGGTCGCGACGCGGATCTGTCCGAGGTGCTGCGCGGCATGCGCGACGCGGCCGACATGTACGAGGTACCGATCGTGGGAGGGCACCTAACCGGTGCCGACTCGGACGCCGCTCTGTCCGCGTTCGCGCTCGGGCAGGTGCGGACGCCGCTCTCGATGGCCAACGTGCGCCCGGGCCAGGCGGTGCTCTTCGCCGCATGCCTCGACGGGACCATGCGTACCGACTTCCCGTTCTTCACCTCCATCACCCAGCAGCGCTCGACCCTCGCGCGCGACGTCAGGCTGCTCGCTCGTGTCGCCGACCTGGGCGCGGCCGTGGCCGCCAAGGACGTCTCCATGGCCGGCGCCCTGGGCTCGCTGGCCATGCTGCTCGAGTTCACCCGGCACGGGGTGGACGTCGACCTGGACCACCTGCCGATCCCCGCCGACACCGACCCCGCGCAGTGGCTGATCGCCTTCCCGACCTACGGCTTCTGGCTGACCGCCCCCCAGGACCGGGCAGCCGACTGCAGGAGAGTCTTCGAGCAGCACGGCCTGGCCTGCGCCCAAGTGGGGACCGTCCACGAGTCGACCCGCATCACCGTGCGATGCGGAGGTCTCCAAGCGCCCTTGATGGACCTCGCCACGGAGTCGATCACCGGGCTGTGGTCCTCCTAGCCGGTCGAAGCAACGTCCACGTCCGGGTCAGCCGGCTCGGGGGTCTGCTCCCTCGAACTCCGGCTCGAGGAGCACCGTCGCGGGGCGGCCCGACCAGTGCAGGTCGGTCGCCTGGGCGAGGTCGAACAGCATGGGCTGGTGGTCGAAGCCGCAGTACGGCGCTGGGTCGCCGTCACGGATCCAGCCGAGCCGCTCGAAGAACCGGACGTTCGGCAGCTGGATCTGCGCGCGCATGTGGTGGCCGCCCCGGGCCGCAGCTGTCGCGACCGCGAAGCGGACCAGCTCGGCGCCGACCAGGGTCGATCGGTGCGACGCGAGCACGGCCAGTCGATCGCCCTGCCACAGGCCGTCGTGCACGGGATACAGCCGCACCGCCCCGGCAGCGTGGAACCCGTGCGCCGCCAGCACGTGGATCGTGCTCCGCTCGATGTCGCGGTCGTCGATGTCGGTGACCTCGAGGGCGCGCTGCTCGACGACGAAGACGCGATGACGGATCGCGTAGTGATGGGCGAGATCGGGCCCGCTCGCTCGCCAGATCCTGACCACGGCTTCCCGGCTCATGACGCGCTCTGGACGGGGAGAGCACCCAGGGCGGGCATGCCCAGCTGGACGGTCTGCTCGAGGGAGCCGAGCGCCGAACAGGCCTGGCAGCGGGCGCAGCCGGCGGTCACCTTGTCCGCCGTCAGTCCACGCTTCACGAGCTCCGGCGCGACGACCCTCGCGATGCTCTCGGTGTACTCCCGGCTGGGCGGCACCGCGTCGGCCATCAGGCTGCCGGGGACGGGACGGAGCGGGACGATGAACGGATAGACGCCGATGTCGATGGCTCGGCGGATTCCCGCGAGCGTGACGTCTCGGTCCTCCCCCATCCCGAGGATCACGTAGGTCGACACCTGCCCTTCGCCGAAGCGCTCGACGGCGTACTCCCACGTCTCGAAGTACCGCTCGATGCCCGTCCTGGCCTTCGGCGGCGCAACCCGGGCGAGCACCTGCGGATCGAACGACTCGACGTGGATGCCCAGCGAGTCGATGCCGAGGCCGTGCACCCTGTCGATGACGGCCAGGTCGGTCGGCGGCTCGAACTGCACCTCCACCGGAAGACCCGAAGCCTCCTTCATCGCATGGCCGCACTTGCTGACGTAGTACGCCCCGCGGTCCTTGCCCCACGTCGATCCAGTGGTCAACGTGATGTCCACGGCTCCGTCGAGGTCCCGGGCGGCGACCGCGACCTCCGCGAGCTGCTCGGGGCGCTTCACCTTCACCGTGCTGCCCGAGGACAGGGAGACACCGATGCCGCAGAAGGTGCACTGGTCCGAGTTTCCCCAGTAGGCACAGGTCTGCAGGACCGTGCTAGCCAGCGAGTCCAGGTGCATGAGCGCGAGCTTCCAGTAGGGAGTCCCGTCCGACGTCTCCAGGTCATAGAAGTTCGGCCGGCCGGCTGGCGTCGCCGACGCGATACGCACCCCGTCGCGGTAGATCCCGTGCCCGGAGTCCTCCACCTCGAGGGAGTACGGCGAGCCGGCGACGTACGCCGCGTCGACGGGGACCGTGACCGGCGTGCCCTCCACCCAGATCATGCCCGCGTCCGAGGGACCGGCACCTCCCGGCCGGCGCTCGATCGGACCTTTGACCGCGAGCCCCTTCTCCTGGAGCTCGAGGATCAGGTCACTGAGCCGACTGCCGTCGTCGACGTTCGCGATGGGAACCCGGGTGTCTGCCGTTTGCGTCAAGGGAAGTCCTTCCGAGCGTGCCGTCGGTGGATGCTATCTCGGGTAGTGTGTCGGCGTCTATTATCCGACATATGGCTGGGAGGCCAGCTTCTCGACCATGCCGCGCAGGGCGATCTCCCCGCTTCGGAAGGACGCGCAGTCGAAGTAGGTCATGTCCGCGAGACCTGGATCCCCGTCGACGAGGTCCCCTGACTCGGGGTCGAGCCGCACCACCGTCAAGGTGTGCACGGTGGCGCCCGTGGCCGGATCCGGGATGACACCCGCAACGATCGCGAGACCGGACCGCAAGTGCAGGCGCGTGGAGCCGTAGGGGTCCGCGAACCCGGCGAGCTGGTCCCCGCTCTCGTGCAGCACCACCCACTCGGCACCTTCGGCACGCGCCGCAGCGACCAGGTCGAGCCGCGCCCGGCGGGCCTCCTCCGCCTGCAGGGCAGCGTGACGCATGGCGAATCCCGCCCCGGCGACCTGGTCCGCCGGCAACGAGGCCAGCCCGACCCCGGTGCGGCGCACGGCGACCTCGAGGACCTGACGAGCCTCCGGCCACCGTTCGACGAGCTCAGCCGTGGAGTGCACGTCCTGCAGGGCGTCGACCACGCCTCTCACCAACGTGATCGCACGCTCGTAACGCTCGACGTCGCCACCACCGAGCGAGTAGAGGGACTGCTCCCCCGCTCGCCAGGCGGTGCGCAGGGCGCTTGCGGTCAGCTCGTCGGCCATGGCACACCTCGTCCGTCGGTTTCGCGGCATATCTACTATACGACACGTACGTCCGCTATCCTATCGACCTCACCGCAGACCGAGATCTTCCAGCGACTCGCCGACAGTGGAGCAGTACATGAGCAACACCGCGGTCATCGCCCTTGGGGGCAACGCACTCACCCGCGAGGACCAGCGAGGCACCCTCGAGGAGCAGTACGCGAACGCCCGGACCATGGCCAAGTCCGTTAGGTCACTCCTGCGCAAGGGCTGGAAGATCATCATCGTCCACGGGAACGGCCCCCAGGTGGGCAACCTCGCGATCCAGCACGAGGAGGGTGCCCGGTTGGTGCCGGCCCAGCCCCTCTTCTCCCTCGGCGCCATGACGCAGGGCGCACTGGGCAGCCTCATCTGCCTGGCCCTCCACGAGGTGTGTGGCAACGAGATCCCCGGGGTGGTGTCCGTGATCACCCATATCGTCGTCGACCGGGACGACCCCGCCTTCGCGACCCCGACGAAGCCGATCGGACCGTTCTTCACCCAGGCCGAGGCGGAGCGCTTCGCCGAGACGCGCGGGTGGACGATGGTCCCCGACGCCGGCCGCGGCTTCCGCCGGGTCGTCGCCTCCCCCACGCCGCGGGCGACCCTGGAGGCCGAGGCGATCGCAGCCCTCATCGCCTCGGGCCACATCGTCGTGGCTGCCGGCGGCGGCGGCATCCCGGTCGTCGAGGACAACGGTGTCCTCCACGGGGTCGACGCCGTGATCGACAAGGACTTCGCGGCGGAGCGCATTGCCACAGCGGCCCACGCCAACGCGCTGGTCATGGTCACCGGCGTCCCCTCGGTCAAGCTCGACTTCGGCAAGCCGCAGGAGCGGTCCGTGGAGGACATGACCGTGGCCGAGGCGCGGCAGCACCTCGCGGACGGCCAGTTCCCGCCCGGGAGCATGGGCCCGAAGATGAGCGCCGCCATCAAGTTCGTGGAGGGCCGGACCTCCCCAGCGGAGCCGCCCCGCTTCGCGGCCATCACCACCCCCGAGCTCGTCTACGCGACCCTCGACGAGCCCCATGGAGTCGTCGAGGGCCAGCGCGGCACGCGCATCCTCGCTGCCCCTCAACCCACCCTTCTCGACACCAAGGAGCTTGTTGGATGAGCACGCGCGTCAAGGTACGCAAGAACTCGTACAAGGACAGCGTCCGCCTCCTCGAGGCCACGCGAGCGATCCTCGGCGCCTCGGGTGTCTCCTGGGGGTGGGCCCTCATGGCGACGCCGGCCAACCTCGCCACCCTCGCCGAGCAGGGCATCACCGACGGGGTCGGCACCCCTGGCGCCAACGACCTCGTGCTCGCCGTCCGGGCCACGGACGACGAGTCCGCGACCGCCGCCCTCGAGAGCGCCGAGGCCACCCTGTTCGCGGCGAACGCCGGCGACGAGGAGGGCGCGGTCGAGACGGCCTCCGACCTGGCCGCTGCACTGGTCGAGCGCCCCGACGCCAACGTCGCGATCATCTCCGTCGCCGGGCCGTACGCCGCCCTCGAGGCCCACAAGGCGCTCAGCGCCGGCCTCGACGTGCTGCTCTTCAGTGACAACGTGCCCGTGGAGGACGAGGTCGGGCTCAAGGAGCGTGCTCGTGATCTCGGGCGGCTCGTGATGGGGCCCGGCGCAGGCACCGCGATGCTGGCCGGTGCCGGCCTCGGGTTCGCCAACCGGGTGACCGCCGGTCCGGTGGGCATCGTCGCCGCCGCCGGCACCGGAGCCCAGGAGGTCATGAGCCTGCTGGACCGCTGGGGCACCGGGGTCTCCCACGTCATCGGTGTCGGCGGTCGCGACCTCTCGCCCGAGGTCGGTGGACTCATGGCCGAGTCCGCCCTGCGTGCACTCGACGCCGACGAACGCACCCAGGCCATCCTCCTCGTGTCCAAGCCGCCGGCCCGCGACGTCGCGGAGCGTCTGCTCGCCGTCACCTCGAAGCCGACCGTCGCTGCCCTCATGGGTCTGCGCGACACGCTGTCGACCTCCGACAACGTGATCGTGGTGAACACGCTCGAGCGCGGAGCGGCTGAGACGCTGGCCCTCGTCGGCGGCACCGAGCAGGACCTGGTTCGAGGCCTCGCCGAAGACGTCGCCGGCATCGTCACCGGCCTGGAGCCGTCGCGGACGAAGGTGGTGGGTCTCTACAGCGGCGGCACTCTCTGCTACGAGGCGCTCACGATCGCCACCGAGCACCTCGGCCCGATCCACTCCAACGTGCCGCTCGACAAGCTGCTCACCGTCGCGGCGGCCACGCCGCGATCACACCTCTTCCTGGACCTGGGCGAGGAGGAGTACACCATGGGCCGACCACATCCGATGATCGACCCGCAGGCGCGGATCGAGTTCCTGGAGCGGCAGGTCGACGACCCGAGCGTCGCGGCCGTGCTCCTCGACGTCGTCATCGGCGACGGGGCCCATGACGACCCGGCCGGCATGCTCGCTCCCGCGATCGAGAAGGTGATCGGCTCGGGCGCCGTGGTCGTGGCCTATGTGCTCGGCACGACGCTCGATCCTCAGGACTTCCACCAGCAGCGGGAGACCCTGCGACGGGCCGGCTGCATCGTCACCGAGACCGCTGCCCGAGCGGCGCTCGCGGCCTCGGCGATCGCCCTGCGTGATCCCGCCCTCGTCACGACAGAGCTCTAGGAGACGATGATGCGACACCCGCTGCGCGTCGGGCTCACGACGTACTCCGTCAAGCCACGCGGTGGCGTCGTGCACACGCTCGAGCTGGCCGAGGCCCTCCAGGCTGCCGGCGTCGACGTGACCGTCGTGGCACTGTCCGAGGAGGGTCGCGGCTTCTTCCGGACGGTCGACGTACCCCTGCATCTCGTCGAGGCACCCGCGGGCGCTTCCACGCTGGAGGAGCGGGTCTTCGCCTCGATCGCGGCCCTGACATCGGGTCTCACCGAGATCGGTCACCGGTTCGACGTCGTCCACAGCCAGGACTGCATCTCCGCCCGAGCCGCGGCACGGGTGCGTGACGCGGGCGCCCCGTTCCGGCTGGTCCGGACCGTGCACCACGTCGATGACTTCACCACCCAGGCCCTGATCGACTGCCAGCGCAACGCGATCCTCGAGCCGGACGACGTGCTCGTGGTGAGCAGGCTGTGGCAGGAGCAGCTGCGTGCCGACTACGGCGTGGACGCGCACATCATCACCAATGGCGTGCGCAGCGACCGGTTCGGCGCGGGCATCACGCCCGGACGCCGACAGGAGCTGCGGGACCAGATCGGCGCGGCCGACCGTTTCGTCTACCTCACCGTCGGTGGCATTGAGCCCCGCAAGGGCACGACCCACCTGGTCGACGCTCTGGCTGGGCTCAAGGCGACCCACCCGGACCCGCCCATGCTCGCGATCGTCGGCGGCCACTCGTTCCAGGACTATCGCGACTACCGGGAACGGGTGCTCGGCTCGCTGGAGCACAACGGCCTGGTCCTCGGCGAGGACGTCGTCCTCCTGGGCACCGTGTCCGACGCCGAGCTGCCTGAGTGGTTCGCGGCCGCGGATGGCTTCGCGTTCCCCTCGATGAAGGAGGGCTGGGGCCTCGTCGTGCTCGAGGCCATGGCGGCCGGTCTCCCGGTCGTCACGTCCGACATCGCGGTCTTCCACGAGTTCCTGACCGACGAGCACGACGCGCTCATGACGCGGGCCGGCGACGCTGACTCGCTCGCGCAGGGACTGGCGCGGCTCGTCGACGACCCGGCCACCCGCGAGCGGCTCGGCGCTCGCGGACCACAGGTGGCGGCGGCGTACACGTGGGCCGCCACGGCCGTCCAGCACCTGGAGATCTACGAGCGGGCGCTGCATGCCGGCGCACCGCCGCAGATCGCACTCACACCCGCAACCGAAGGAGATCACGACGATGTCGAGCACCGTAACCACTACAGCTGACCGGGTCCCGGCCTGGGCCTACGTCATGGCGCTGCTTGCCCTCGGCCTGCTGTACGTCCTGCTCCAGGACAACGGCGCCGTACTGTCGGACGTCGCGCCGTACGTCCACGAGTTCACCCACGACGGCCGGCACGTCCTCGCCGTGCCCTGCCACTAGGAGCCCGCGATGAGCCGGTGGCACACCAACCTCCGCGCATCACTCCTGGGCGGGCTCGCTGCAGGTGGGGTCGCCGCGGCCTTCACGCTCCTGGTCCTGGAGCCGACCATCGAGCTGGCGCTGGCCATCGAGGAGAGCCGCACCGCCGCCGGGCACGCGCACGGCGACCTGGTCCACGACACTGCTCTGGTCAGCCGCGGCTGGCAGCAGGTGGGTGGTGCCCTGGCCGTGGTCGTCTCGGCCCTGCTGCTCTCCCTGGTCTACTCCGTGGTGCTGTCTCGCTTCCGGCGTACCTGGAACCTCGGCGAGATGCCGGCCGCGCTCCTGGTCGCGCTCGGGTGCTTCGCGGTCTTCGCTCTCGCGCCCGGTCTGAAGTACCCGGCCAACCCGCCCGCGGTCGGCGACCCGGCCACGGTCACGGAGCGTACGACGCTGTACGTCGGCTCGGTGGTGCTCGCGGCCCTCGTCGCGGCGGCTGTCCTGATGGTCGCCGGCACCGCGCGGCGCCTCGACTGGTCGGCGACCCGCACCTGCTGGACCATGGCCGCCGTGGTCACCGCTGGCGGCATCCTGCTCTTCGCCGCCCTGCCCCCGAGCCCGGACGCGATCCCGGGCGACGTGGGCGCAGGGCTGGTCTGGCGCTTCCGTCTCCAGTCGTTGGGCATGCTCGCCCTGCTCTGGGCGACCATCGGTCTGGTCAGCGGCACCGTGCTGGCCCGCCAGTCGCGCGCGGATCGCACCGCAGCTCACGGCCGGCGGGCTGTCACCAGCGGGTGACCGCGTGGGGAGCGTCAGCGCCCCTGGGCCCGGCGCTCCAGCAGGCGCCACAGCATGGGGGTGAAGATCAGTTGCATGGCCAGATCCATCTTTCCGCCGGGGCAGACGATGGTGTTCGGGCGTGACATGAACGAGTCGTGCAGCATGGAGAGCAGATAGGGGAAGTCGATCCTGCGAGGGTCCGCGAAGCGGATCACGAGCATCGACTCGTCGGCACTCGGGATGGTGCGGGCGATGAACGGGTTCGACGTGTCGACGACCGGAACTCGCTGGAAGTTGACGTGGGTCCGAGAGAACTGCGGGCAGATGTAGTTCACGTAGTCGTCCATGCGCCGCAGGATCGTCTCGGTCACGGCCTCGGTCGAGTACCCGCGCTGTGCCTTGTCCCGGTGCAGCTTCTGCGTCCACTCGAGGTTGATGACCGGCGCGACGCCGATCACCAGGTCCGCGTGCTGCGCGACGTCGACCTTCTCGGTCACCACCGCGCCGTGGAGGCCTTCGTAGAAGAGCAGGTCGGTCCCCGCGTCGATCTCCTGCCAGCCCGTGAACGTCCCCGGCTCCTGGGCGTACGGCGCCGCCTCCGCCTCGTCATGGAGGTACCGGCGGAACCGGCCGCCTCCCGTCTCGCCGTACTCCCGGAACAGGGCCTCGAGCTCCTCGAACAGGTTGGCGTCGGGCCCGAAGTGGCTGAAGGTGTGGTCACCCTCGGCGAACGCCCGGACCATCTCGGCCTGCATGCCCCTGCGGTCGTAGCGGTGGAAGCTGTCACCCTCCACGAGCGCGGCATTGACCCCCTCGCGACGGAAGATCTGTTCGAACGTACGCATCACCGAGGTCGTTCCGGCGCCGGACGAGCCGGTGACCGCGACGACAGGGTGCTGGGCCGACATGACGCCCCTCGTCAGGCGGTGACGCGGTAGAGGCCACGGACGCCGTAGAGCGGGTTGTCCTGGTCCTCGGGCCCGTCGACGCGCTCGTGGTAGCGCTCGATGCGCTCGACCTCGTCACGGCAGCCGAAGATCAGGCCGACCGGCTGGTGGACGTCGGTGGGCTGGACCTCGAGCACGCGCTGTCGTCCGGTGGTCGCGCGCCCACCCGCCTGCTCGATGAGGAACGCGATCGGGTTCGCCTCGTAGAGCAGCCGCAGCCGGCCCTCCGTGGCCGGGTCCTTCGAGTCACGGGGGTCCAGGAAGATCCCGCCACGGGTCAGGATGCGGTGCGCCTCGGCGACCAGCGACGCGACCCACCGCATGTTGAAGTCCTTCTCGCGTGGACCCGAGGTCCCGGCCAGGCACTCATCGATGTACCGCTGCACGGCCGGCTCCCAGAACCGGTGGTTGGAGCTGTTGACCGCGAACTCCGCCGTCGAGGCCGGCAGGGTGATGTCGTGGTGGGTCAGGAAGAACTCGCCGAGGGTGGGGTCGAGGGTGAAGCCGTGCACGCCCGTGCCGACGGTGAGCACCAGGATCGTGGACGGGCCGTAGACCGCGTAGCCGCTGGCCACCTGCTCGGTGCCCCGCTGCAGGAAGTCCTGCGGCTCGGCGCTCTTCCCCCGGGTCGCGGCGCGCAGGATCGAGAAGATGCTGCCGACCGACACGTTGAGATCGATGTCGGACGAGCCGTCGAGCGCGTCGAAGACGAGCAGGTACTTGCCCTGGGGATAGTGCACGGGGATGGCGTACGGCGCTTCGAGCCCCTCGGAGGCCATGCCCGCGAGCTGCCCTCCCCACTCGTTGGCGCGCAGGAAGAGGTCGCTGGCCAGCACGTCGAGCCTCTGCTGCTGCTCGCCCGGAGCGTCGGTGGCCTCGGGCGAGCCGAGCACTCCGGTCAGTGCTCCCGACGCGATGCGCCGCGAGATCGCCTTGCAGGCGAGGGCGACGTCGAGGATCAGCGAGTTGAGGTCCCCGCTCGAGCCGGGGTGGCGCCGCCGTTCCTCGATGAGGAACTGGGTCAGCGTTGAGCGTTCGGTCAGCACGGGCACTCCTCGCCGCTCGTGGGGGCGGCCACGAGCACACCAGCGCGCGTGGCGGCGGGCATCAACCGTGGGGGTGATCTCGGGGGTGGTCGCCGCTCACTTCACCCCGCCTCTCAGGCCCGGGGGTGAGGCTCCTCGCGGGGGCGACTCCTAGCGTCGGGACGAGGCTGCCTATCCGTGAGGGAGTTCCGTCATGACGATCGAGGAGACCATCGCGACCATCCTGTCGCCGCCGAAGGGGATGCTCGTCATCGACGAGTACGCCGAGGCACTCGTCGCGGGTCGTGGTGACAGGGAGCCGGCGCACCGGTTCGCCGAGCTGCTCGCGAGTACGCCGGAGCTCCCCGCCTATGTGTCCGCCGTCCTGCTGACCCGCCACACGTTCGATGCGGTTGTCGGTCGCCTCCCGGCTGACCGGCTGGTGGGCGTCCGGCTCGACACGCGGTCCGAGCCCGCGACAGGGTTCACCGACCTGGTCCGCGCCAGCGCCTCCTTCGTCGAATGGCGAGCGCACATCCCCCCACACGAGGTGTCCAAGGGCGCTGTGCACATCCACGCCGGGATACTGGCACGCGGTGCCGCGGCCGCTCAGGCCGAGGGCATCGTCCCCGTGCTGACCGTGGCGATGCCGGATCTCGGCCAGGCCACCATCCGGCTGTCACAGGCGGTGACCAGCAACGCGCTGGTGGCGCTGCGCGAGGAGCTCGACGACGCCGGGGTGGACGCGTCCCGGTTGCTGCTGCGCGTGAACATGGTCGTCGCCGGCGAGGCCGATCCGGAACCCCACGACCCGCACCAGGTCGCTGATCTGACCCTCACGGTGCTGGACCGCTGCCTCCCCGGGACCGCCGGCGTGCTCCTGCTCTCGGGCGGTCAGCCGCTGGACCGGGCGTGTGCGAACCTGCGGGCCATCTCGGCGCTCGCCTCGCGGCGACCCGAGCCCTGGCCGGTGACCTTCGGCTTCTCCCGACCGCTGGTACGCGGCGCCGCGGAGGCCTTCCGCCTCGGCGACACCGTCGAGGCTGCCCGGCTCCTCGTGGAGACAGCGCGACGTGCGAGCGAGTCGCTGGAACCGGTGCCCCTCGCGGACGGCACCGTGGTGTGACCGGGCTGCGGGCGAGCGTGCTGCCGCGGCTCCCGGAGCGCAGCCTCGCCAGGCGCCACCCCGCGTCGCAGCGCGGCCAGGGATCGGCCTGGCCGCGCTCGGCAGCACGAGGTTCTCGCTCAGGGGATGGCCTGGCCCATGGCCAGGAGCGCCACCGGGGTGAAGAACGTGTAGGCCGCGGTGACGAGGAGCACCGCTCCGAGGCGCCCCGCCTTGAACTTCCCGTGCGTCGTGGCGGCGATCGCGAGGAACGCGACGAGCCAGACGACCAGGATCGAGCGGAACATCCAGCCGCCCTCGAAGAACTTCCACCAGAACAACGGCACGAGGGCAACGGCGATGGCGAGGTTGCCGATCGGTCGCAGGTCCAGCCCCTTCACCTCGGTGACACCGAGCGCTACGAAGAAGAGGCCGTAGAAGACGACGAGCCCGGCGAGCACCACGGACGCGTCCCCGAGAGGCGCAGGCCGGACCGCGAGGATGTAGGTCGCCGAGAGCAGGTCGATGATGCCGGCCGTGAGGGACACCCAGCCCACGGTGACCAGTGGATCGGGGCCGTCGGCCTCGGCGCGCTTGGCGCCCACGCCGAGGAAGTACAACGCGTTCAACCAGACCGCCAAGCCGCTGGCGATGAAGACCACAGTGATCGGTGGCACTGGACAACTCCCGTCTATGTTTACGATCCGAGACAACTGCGTCGTAACGTAGAGGCGTGGTCGGGCCGCGTCAACAGCCGACCGAACCGGTCGGTGCGCCGGTCGTGCGCCGCCTCGTTGCACCCCTGTGGCAGCCCGCGTGCAACGGGCCGACCGGGACTGGGCCCGACCCCGGTCTCCGCGCTGATCGACACAGCGACAGGGCGAGCGACGAGGTGAACCGCCCATGAGCGGCCTCCCCTGGCTGAGCGTGCTGCTGCTCGCGCCGGTCGTCGGCGCGGTGACGCTGGTGCTGCTACCGAAGGACGGGCCGGCGGCGCTGCCCAAGCAGATTGCCTTCGGGGTCAGCCTGCTGACCCTGGCACTCGGCATCGCGATCGCGACCATGTACGACGCGAAGGGCGGCATGCAGTTCACCGAGAGCGCCGAGTGGATCAGGTCCTTCGGGGCTCACTATGCGCTCGGCCTGGACGGTGTCGGCCTCACCCTCGTGCTGCTGACCGTGTTCCTCACTCCTGTCGTGATCCTGGCCTCCTGGAACGACGGCGACACCGGGCGCTGGTCGCCGCGCGGGCTCTTCGCCTGGATGCTGGCGCTGGAGGGCCTCTCGATCGGCGTCTTCACGGCCACCGACGTCTTGCTCTTCTACGTCTTCTTCGAGGCGACGCTGATCCCGGTCTACTTCCTGATCGGCGGGTACGGCGGCGCGGACCGGGCCCGGGCCGCGGTGAAGTTCCTGCTCTACTCGCTGGCCGGTGGTCTGGTGATGCTGGGCTCGGTGATCGGCCTGTACGTCGAGTCCGCACGGCAACAGGCGGGGGCGTCCGGCGGCGCGACGTACCTGATCTCCGAGCTCGCCCGCATCGACTTCGGCACCGACGTCGGACGGTGGCTCTTCCTCGGCTTCTTCGTCGCGTTCGCGATCAAGGCGCCCATGTTCCCGGTGCACACCTGGCTGCCGGACGCCACGGAGAGCGCGACCCCGGGCACCTCGGTGCTGCTGGTCAGCGTGCTCGACAAGATCGGCACCTTCGGGATGATCCGGTTCTGCCTGGAGCTGTTCCCGGAGGCCTCGCGATGGGCCACCCCGGCGGTCGTCGTGCTCGCGGTGATCAGCATCGTCTACGGCGCCCTGATGGCGATCGGTTCGGACAACATCCCGCGCTTGATCGCCTACACCAGCGTGTCGCACTTCGGCTTCATCGTGCTCGGCATCTTCGTGATGAACAGCCAGGGCCTGGCGGGCGCGAACCTCTACATGTTCAACCACGGCCTCTCCACGGCGGCGCTGTTCCTGGTCACGGGGTTCCTGATCTCCCGGCACGGCTCTGCGCTGATCAGCGACTTCGGCGGTGTCGAGAAGGTGGCGCCGGTGCTCGCGGGGTTCTTCCTGGTCGCTGGCCTGTCCTCGCTCGCACTGCCCGGCTCGTCGCCGTTCGTCTCCGAGTTCCTGGTGCTCATGGGGGCCTTCGCGCACAGCAGGGTCGCGGCCGCCTTCGCGGTCACCGGCATCGTGCTCGCCGCGATCTACATCCTGCTGATGTACCAGCGCACGATGACCGGTCCGACCCGCGACGAGATCGCCGGACTGCCCGACCTGCGTCCACGTGAGGTGGTCGCGCTGGCACCGGTGCTGGTGCTGGTCGTCGTGCTCGGCTTCTTCCCCCAGCCACTCCTGGACATCATCAACCCCGCTGTGGACCACACGCTGTCGCGGGTGGGCCAGCAGGATCCGGCGCCCACGGTCCCCGAGTCGACTCCGGAAGGAGCCCGTGAGTGAGGCTCACCGCGGCTCAGTCCCCGACACCCTCGTCGTCCGCGAACAGACTGCTGCCCCGGACGTCGTCCGCGGTGAGCGTGACCAGGTCCTCCTTGCGCAGCGGACGGTTCAGGCCCACCAGCCGACGGGCCTGGCGCAGGCGGCACCGCTCGATCGCGTTGCGCACGCTGCGCGCGTTGGAGAAGTTCGGCCGCTCCATGCGGCGGGTGAGGTACTCCGAGAAGACCCCGCGTGCCTCGTCGTCGAAGCGGAAGTTCTCCGCCGCGACCATGAGGTCGGCGATCTGGACTAGCTCGGCGTGGTCGTAGTCCTCGAACTCGATGTGGTGGGGGACCCGAGAGCTCAGGCCCGGGTTGGCCGAGAAGAACGTGGCCATCCGGTCCGGGTAGCCGGCGAAGATGACCACGAGGTCGCCGCGCTCGCTCTCCATCTCGGTGAGCAGGATCTCGATGACCTCCTGTCCGTAGTCGCGTTCGTTCTCGAGCCGGAAGAGGTAGTAGGCCTCGTCGATGAAGAGCACCCCGCCCGCCGCCCGGGCGAGCGCCTCCTTGGTCTTGGGCGCGGTGTGGCCGATGAACTGGCCGACCAGGTCGTCGCGCGTGACGACGTGCACCCGCGGCGCCCGGATGTAGCCAAGGGCGTGCAGGATGCTCGCCATCCGCATGGCCACCGTGGTCTTGCCCGTGCCGGGCCCACCGGTGAAGCTCATGTGCAGCGTCGGCTTCGACGAGGTGAGCCCGAACTGCTCCCGGGCACGGTCGACCTG
Organism: Nocardioides pyridinolyticus; assembly: GCF_054653575.1. Lineage (NCBI taxonomy): Bacteria > Bacillati > Actinomycetota > Actinomycetes > Propionibacteriales > Nocardioidaceae > Nocardioides > Nocardioides pyridinolyticus. The sequence continues at coordinate 46,345 of NZ_BAAIFY010000006.1, forward strand.
CAGCAAGGAGGCGATCTCTCGGACTCGTTGCTTGACCGACGCCAGGCCGACCAGCTCGGCGTCGAGGGCAGCCAGGGTCTGCTCGACCCTGGCTGCCGCCTCGTCCACCGCGAGGTCGAGCTCCGCGTCGTCCCCGAGGGTCACCGGCACGGTCGGCGGCTCCTCGGGGGGCGTCACCGTCCCCGAGTCGGCCGACGGTCGGGGGAACCCGAATCCCTGGGACGTGCTCATCTCCTCACGCGCCCGCGTACCGAGCTCCCGCCGGCTGGTCGGTGGCGTAGGACCTCAGCGCGTAGCGCTGGGTCCGGTCGGGGCCCTCGACCCGCTCGAGGTGGAAGCCCGGCTCCTGCGCGGGGCGCTGGACCAGGAACGAGAGGGCGGTCGTCTGCTTGCCCAGCCTCGCGTCGTACGCCAGCACTCGGACGTAGCGACCGGGGAAGGCCTTGCGGCACTCGTCGATCTGGGCGAGGACGCCGTCGGGCTCGGCCAGGTCGAACATCGGCAGGCCCCACATCTCCCAGTAGACGTTGCGCGGGTGGGGGTCGTCGGTGTGCTCGACCGAGACCGGCCAGCCGTTGTCGAGGGCGTACTTGACCTGGGCCGCGATCTCGTCGTCGGTGAAGTCGGGCAGGTAGGAGAAGGTGCCGTAGCGCAGCTTCATCAGGTGCTCCTCTCGGTGAGCGGCCCTCAGGCCGACGGTGACGCGGTCGGGACGAAGTCCGGTGCGTCGGTGCTGGTGTAGTCGAAGGTGACGTCGCCCCAGGTGGACAGCGCGGCCTCCAGGGGCTGGCAGGTCCTCGCAGCGCTGCGGAGCACCTCGGGCCCCTCGCGCAACAGGTCCCTGCCCTCGTTGCGGGCCTTGACGATGGCCTCCACCGCAACGCGGTTGGCCTCGGCCCCCGCGGCGATGCCGTACGGGTGGCCGATGGTGCCGCCGCCGAACTGCAGGATGACGTCGTCCTGGAACAGGTCGAGCAGCTGGTGCATCTGCCCGGCGTGGATGCCACCGGACGCCACCGGCATGACACCCGGCATCGACGCCCAGTCCTGGTCGAAGAAGATGCCGTTCTGCGGGTTCATCGCGACCTTGTTCTCGCGCAGGGTGTCGTAGAAGCCGCGGGTGGTGGCCGGGTCGCCCTCGAGCTTCCCGACGACGGTGCCTGCGTGCACGTGGTCGACGCCCATCAGCCGCGCCCACTTCGCGATCACCCGGAAGCTCACGCCGTGCGTCTTCTGCCGCGTGTACGTCGAGTGCCCGGCGCGGTGCAGGTGCAGCAGCACGCCGTTCTGTCGGCACCAGTTCGACATCGACTGGATCGCCGTGTAGCCGATCGTCAGGTCGACCATGAGCACGACGCTGCCGAGCTCCTTGGCGAACTCCGCGCGGCGGTACATCTCCTCCATGGTCCCGGCGGTCACGTTCAGGTAGTGGCCCTTGATCTCGCCGGTCTCGGCCATCGCCTTGTTGACGCCCTCCATGGCGAAGAGGAAGCGGTCGCGCCAGCGCATGAACGGCTGGGAGTTGATGTTCTCGTCGTCCTTGGTGAAGTCGAGACCGCCCTTGCAGGCCTCGTAGACGACGCGGCCGTAGTTGCGCGCGGACAGGCCGAGCTTCGGCTTGGTGGTCGCGCCGAGCAGCGGACGGCCGTACTTGTTGAGCATCTCTCGCTCCATGACGATGCCGTGCGCCGGGCCCTGGAAGGTCTTGGTGTAGGCGACCGGGATCCGCATGTCCTCGAGCCGGAGGGCCTTGAGCGGCTTGAACCCGAAGACGTTGCCGATGATCGACGAGGTGAGGTTGGCGATCGAGCCTTCCTCGAAGAGGTCGATGTCGTAGGCGATGTAGGCGAAGTACTCACCCGGCCGCCCCGGGACCGGGTCGACGCGGTAGGCCTTGGCCTGGTAGTGGGTGTTGGCGGTCAGCCGGTCGGTCCACACCACGGTCCAGGTGGCGGTGGAGGACTCCCCCGCCACGGCCGCCGCGGCCTCGATCGGGTCGACGCCGTCCTGGGGGGCCACCCGGAAGACCGCGAGCACGTCGGTGTCCTTCGGCTCGTAGTCAGGGTTCCAGTAGCCCATCCCGGCGTAGCTCTGCACGCCCGGATCCCAGCGCTCCTTCGTCGGCACGGTGTCTTCGGTGGTGGTCATGGCCCTTCCTCTCGGTCCGCCCTGCGGGCAGCTCCAGCCTGGGCGCGCGATCGATCAACCACAATTGATTCTCTGCTGTGAATCGATAAGGCATCATTGAACTGTGTCACCATCAGCCGACCTGCCGGCCGCCGCGACCTGGGCCCGGCTGCAGACCTTCATGGCGGTCTACGAGACCGGCAGCGTTCGAGCCGCCGCCGAGTCCCTCCACGTGACGCCTCCCGCGGTCTCGGCCGCGGTCTCGGCCCTCGAGTCGGCACTCGGGGCGACGCTCTTCGGCAAGGCGGGGCGGGGCATCGTGCCCACCGACTCCGGCGAGATCTTCGCGGGCTATGTCCGCCAACTGGTGGGGCTGCTGTCCGAGGCGGCCGGGGCGGTGCACGACGCCGATCGAGGCCGGGTCCGGATCGGTGCCGTCTCCACGGCCAGCGAGTACCTCCTGCCCCGACTGATGGCGTCCTTCGTCGCGGAGTACCCGCACGTCGAGCTGTCCTTGTCGGTCCTGCCCCGGGACGAGGTGTTCGCCCTCGCTGCCGACCACGCCGTCGACGTCGTCCTCGCCGGCCGTCCGCCACGGGGATCGGGTCTGGTGACCAGGGCGCGTCGTCCGAACCGGCTGGTCCTCGTGGGCCGGCCCGGCCAGTGGCAGGACCCGCTCACCACCACCTGGCTGCTGACCGCCCTCGGCTCGGGCACGCGGGACACGACGCTGTCCCTGCTCAGCCGGCTCCAGGCCGCACCGCCGCTGCTCACCCTGGGCACGGCCGGCGCGGCGGTCGCGGCCGCGCGCGAGGGCCTGGGGGTCACCTTGGTCCACGAGGAGGCCGCAGGTCCGCACCTGGACAGTGGCGAGCTGGCGACGTACCCGGTCCCCGGGACGCCCCTGGAGCGCCCGTGGCACCTGTGCACCGCCTCGGAGCCCACGGCCGCGACGCGCCTGTTCCTGCGGCACGTGTGTGACCCCGACCGGGTGGGCGATGCGGCATTTCACACCCGCTCTCGCCTGCAGGGGTGAGTCCGACGTGGCCTCCGGGTCACATCCTGCGGGACATGACGACCACGCTACGCAGCGACCGGGCCACCCTCGCTGAGACCGCGCAGCTGATGACCAGCGGGGGCCGCGGCGTCCTCGCCGCCGACGAGTCGATCAGGACCATGTCCGCCCGGCTCGAGGCGGAGGGGATCCCCGCAGGCGACGCCGCGCGCCGCGACTACCGCGAGCTGCTGCTGACCGCCGACGGGCTCTCCGACTTCGTCAGCGGCGTCATCCTCGCTGACGAGACCTTCGGGCAGGAGCTCAGCGACGGACGTCCCTTCCCCGGGGCCTGCCGCGAGCTCGGCCTCCTGGCCGGCATCAAGGTCGACACCGGCACCTCGCCGCTCCCCTGGCAGGGCGGTGCCCTGGTCACCGAGGGCCTCGACGGGCTGGGCGCCCGGCTGGCGTCGTACGCCGAGCGGGGAGCCGCCTTCGCGAAGTGGCGCGCGGTGATCGACGTCGAGGCGATCACCGAGTACGCCGCGCAGGCCAACGCCCAGGCGCTCGCCAGGTACGCCGCGCTCTGCCAGCAGAACGGGATCGTCCCGATCGTGGAGCCGGAGGTGCTCTGCGGCGGCGACCACGACCTGGCCACCTGCGCCCGGGTGTCGAGGCTCGTGCTCTCCTCGGTGTTCGAGGAGCTCGCGCTGGCCGGCGTGGACCCGTCGGGGGTCGTCCTCAAGCCGAGCTTCGTCACGCCCGGCCTGGACGCGCCCGCGGCGTCCGCCCACGACGTGGCCACGGCGACCTTCGAGGTCCTCCTCGACACCGTCCCCGCGACCGTGCCGGGCATCGCGTTCCTGTCCGGGGGCCACCCGACCGCCGATGTCTGCGCCTTCCTCTCCGGGCTCAACGCCCTGGCCGAGCGCCCGTGGAACGTCACCTTCTCCTTCGGGCGGGCCCTGGTCAGTGACGCCCTGCACGCCTGGGCCGGCGACCCGGCCAACGTCACCGCCGCCCAGCAGCGGCTCCTGGACAACTGCCGCGCAGCAGCCGACGCCACCCGATGAGGCGCTGATGACCGACGTCCTCCAACGACCCGACGTCCCGTCGCTCGACACCGACCAGCTGGCGATCGACACGATCCGCTTCCTCGCGGCCGACATGGTCCAGGCCGCCGACTCGGGACACCCGGGCATGCCGATGGGCGCCGCCCCGATGGCCTGGACGCTGTGGAGCCGGCACCTGCGCCACGACCCGGCGGCGCCGGGCTGGGCGGACCGCGACCGCTTCGTGCTCTCGGCGGGCCACGGCTCGGCCCTGCTCTACGGGCTGCTGCACCTGTTCGGCTACGACCTGCCACTGGAGGAGCTGCGCAACTTCCGGCAGTTGGGCTCCCGGACGCCCGGACACCCGGAGTACGGCGAGACGCCGGGCGTCGAGTGCACCACCGGCCCGCTCGGCCAGGGACTGGCGATGGCCGTCGGCATGGCCCTGGCCGAGCGGATGACGCACGCCCGCTACCCCGAGCTCACCGACCACCACACCTACGCGATCGTCGGCGACGGCTGCCTGATGGAGGGCGTCAGCCACGAGGCCGCGTCGTTGGCCGGCCACCTCGGCCTGGGCCGGCTGGTCGTGCTCTGGGACGACAACGACATCACCATCGACGGCGCGGTCGACCGCTCCTGCAGCGACGACCAGCTGGCCCGCTTCGCCGCCTACGGGTGGCACACCGCCGCGGTGGCGGACGGCGCCGACGTCGAGGCGATCGACCGGGCGCTGATCGGGGCCAAGGCCGATCCCCGGCCCAGCTTCATCGCGGTCCGGACGGTGATCGGCCACGGCGCCCCGGGCGTCGAGGGCACCTCGAAGGCACACGGCACGCCCCTGGGCCAGGAGCTGCTGACCCGGACCAAGGAGCTGGCCGGCTGGGAGCACCCGCCCTTCAGCGTGCCGGAGCCGGTGCGCACCGCCTGCGCCCGGCTGGCCGAGGCCGGCGCCCGGGCGCACGCCACGTGGGTGGCCGGCTTCGGCGTGTACGAGGCGGAGCACCCGGAGGCGGCGGCCGAGTTCCGCCGTACCCAGGACCGGGGCCTGCCCGAGGGGCTCGAGACCGCCCTCGACGGCACCACCGGTGACGCGGCACGCCCCACCCGGCAGTCCTCGCAGGCCTGCCTGACCGCCGCCCGCGCGGTCATGCCGGAGCTGGTCGGCGGGTCGGCCGACCTGGCCGGCTCCACCGGCACCGAGTGCGGCGCCCCGGTCACCCGCGACGACTACTCCAGGAGCGCGATCGCGTTCGGGGTCCGGGAGTTCGGCATGGCCGCGGTCCTCAACGGGATGAGCCTGCACGGCGGGTTCCGGGTCTTCGGCAGCACGTTCCTGGTCTTCGCCGACTACCTGCGGCCCGCCCTACGGCTCTCCGCGCTGATGCGCCAGCCCGTCGTCTACGTGTTCACCCACGACTCCATCGCGGTGGGCGAGGACGGCCCCACGCACCAGCCCGTCGGGCACATCGAGTCGCTGCGGGTGATCCCGGGGCTCCAGGTCCTCCGCCCGTCCGACGACGCCGAGACCGCCGTGGCCTGGCGGATGGCGCTCGAACGCACCGCCGGGCCCACCGCGCTGGTCCTCTCCCGCCAGTCGGTGCCGCAGCTGCGTGGCGCGGGGTTCCAGGTCGACGGTCCGGTCGCGGTGGAGATCGTGGCCACCGGCTCGGAGGTGTCGCTGGCCGCGAGCGTCGCCGACGCACTCCGGACGGAGGGGCACGGCGTGCGGGTGGTGTCGCCCCTCGACCGTGGCCGGTACACCCCGGACGCCTCGGCGACGACGGTGAGCATCGAGGCCGGCAGCACCTCCGGCTGGGCCGGCCTCGTGGACGTCGCGATCGGGATCGACGACTTCGGCGCGAGCGGGCCAGGGGGTGAGGTGATGGCCCACCACGGGTTCACCACCGACGCGGTGCTCGCGCGGGTCCGCCGGCACCTCGACCGCGGGCACTGACGTGGGACGCCTGGAGGCCGTCGTGTTCGACGTCGACGGCACGCTCGTGGACAGCGAGCGCGACGGCCACCGGCTCGCGTTCAACGCCGCGTTCGAGGAAGCCGGGCTGACCGACCGCTGGGACGTGCCGACCTACGGTCGGCTGCTCCGGATCACCGGCGGCGCCACGCGGCTCGCGGCCTGGTTCGAGGAGAACGGCACACCGCCCCCGCAGGCCCGCGCTCTCGCGGCCCGGCTGCACCGGCGCAAGACCGAGATCATGCGCCAGCTGGTCGAGGACGGCCACCTGCACGCCCGCCCCGGTGTCGAGCGGCTTCTCGCCGAGCTCGACGCCGGCGGCGTCCAGGTGCACGTGGCCACGACGGGGACCCGAGCCTGGGTCGAGCCGCTGCTCGACCGCGTCTTCGGCCCCCGGTTCGGGACCGTCGTGACGGGCACCGAGGTGACCGATCTCAAGCCGAGCCCGGCGGTGTACCTGCGGGTGCTCGAGCTGGCCGGCTGCTCCCCCGAGCGCACCGTGGCCGTCGAGGACTCGGCCAACGGGGTCCGAGCCGCGGTGGGTGCCGGCCTGCGCTGCGTGGCGGCGTACAACGACTACACCCGGGACGACGACCTGTCGTCGGCGGTGCTGGTCGCCGACGGCTTCACCGACCCCGCGCTGGTGGCGTTGTTCCGCGGGCTGTCGCTCAGAGCGACTTGTGGCGACGCTCCATGAGCCGCCACAGCATCGGGGTGAAGATCAGCTGCATCGCCAGGTCCATCTTGCCGCCGGGGCACACGATGGTGTTGGGGCGCGACATGAACGAGTCGTGCAGCATCGACAGCAGGTACGGGAAGTCGATCCCCGCGGGCCGGGCGAAGCGGATGACGAGCATGGACTCGTCCGGCGACGGGATCGTCCGCGCGATGAACGGGTTCGACGTGTCGACCACGGGCACCCGCTGGAAGTTCACGTGGGTCCGCGAGAACTGCGGGCACATGTAGTGCACGTAGCCACTCATCCGGCGCAGGATCGTCTCCGTCACCGCCTCGGTGGAGTAGCCGCGCTCGGCCTTGTCCCGCTGCAGCTTCTGGATCCACTCCAGGTTGAGCACCGGCACGACGCCGATCAGCAGGTCGGCGTGCTGCGCGACGTCGGCCTTCTCGGTGGCCACGGCGCCGTGCAGGCCCTCGTAGAAGAGCAGGTCCGTGCCCTCGGGGATGTCCTCCCAGGGCGTGAAGGTCCCCGGCTCCTGGGCGTACGGCGCGGCCTCCTCCGCGCTGCGGAGGTACTTCCGCACCCGCCCGGTGCCGGTCTCGCCGTAGGTGCGGAACAGGTCCTCCAGCTCGGCGAAGAGGTTGGACTCCGGTCCGAAGTCGCTGAAGGTGTGGTCCCCGTCGGCGACCGCCTGGGTCATCTCCTCCCTCATCGCCGCCCGGCCGTACCGGCGGAAGCCGTCGCCCTCGACGAAGGCCGCGTCGACGTGCTCCCGGCGGAAGATCTGCTCGAACGTGCGCCTGACCGAGGTGGTGCCGGCGCCCGACGATCCGGTGATGGCGAGGACCGGGTGCTTGGCGGACATCGGGCCTCCTCAGGTGGTCGTGCGGAAGAGGCCACGCAGGCCGTAGAAGGGGTGGGTCTGCTCCCTCGCGTCGTGATCGTCCGCCGGCTCCGCGTGGTAGCGGGCGATCCGCTCCACCTCCTCACGGCTGCCGAAGATGAGGCCGATCCGCTGGTGGAGGTCGGTGGGCCGGACCTCGAGCACGCGCTCGCGCCCGGTGGTCGCGGCGCCGCCGGCCTGCTCGATCAGGAAGGCGACCGGGTTCGCCTCGTAGAGCAGCCGGAGCCGGCCCTCCCTCGTCGGGTCCTTGGTGTCGCGCGGGTAGAGGAAGACGCCGCCACGGGTGAGGATGCGGTGCGTCTCGGCCACCAGCGACGCCACCCAACGCATGGTGAAGTCCTTCCCGCGGGGACCGTTGACGCCCTGGAGGCACTCGTCGACGTAGCGCAGCACGGCCGGCTCCCAGAAGCGGCGGTTGGAGCTGTTGACGGCGTACTCGGCGGTCGACTCCGGCACGGTGATGTCCTGGCGGGTCAGGAAGAACTCGCCGAGCTCGGGGTCGAGCGTGAACGCGTGCACACCGGTGCCGACGGTGAGCACGAGCACGGTCGCGGGACCGTAGACCGCGTAGCCGGCAGCGACCTGCTCCATGCCGGGCTGGAGGAAGTCCTCGGGTCTCGCGTGCTCCCCTGCCACCGGCGCACGCAGGATCGAGAAGATGCTGCCGACCGACACGTTGACGTCGATGTTGGACGACCCGTCCAGCGGGTCGAACGTCAGCAGGTACTTGCCCACGGGGAAGTGCGGCGGGATCCGGTAGGGCTCGTCGAGCTCCTCGGAGGCCATGCCGGCGAGCTGCCCACCCCACTCGTTCATCCGCAGGAAGATGTCATTGGCCACCACGTCGAGCTTCTTCTGCTGCTCCCCCTGCACGTTGACGGCACCCGCGTTCCCGAGGACGCCGGTGAGCGCCCCGGACGCGATGCGCCTGGAGATCGCCTTGCAGGCCAGCGCGACGTCGAGGATCAGCGAGTTGAGCTCGCCACTCGAACCGGGGTGGCGCCGACGCTCCTCGATGAGGAACTGCGTCAGCGTCGAACGGTCGGTCAGCATGGCACTCCCTGGGGTCGTCTGCGTGCCCCGAGCACAGCAGCGACCCGGAGCACGGGGCATCCACCGCGCGGGTGACCGGAGGGGTTGCCCGCCGGCTGTCGTGGTCACCCCCGATGCCACGCGCGCGGGTGATCCGTCGGCCCGGCGCTCTGCCTAGCGTCGTGACCCCGAGCCCAGCCGAGGAAGAGCCCGTGAGCGCGACGACAGAGAGCCGGCACACCCAGCGCCCGACCGACTCCCTCGTCGCCGCCTACGACGGCGTGATCTGCGACCTGGACGGTGTGGTCTACCGCGGGCGGACCGCCGTGCCCGGCGCGGTCGAGACGGTCAACGCCGTCACGGCCGACCAGGTCGGCGTCGTCTTCGCGACCAACAACGCCTCGCGCCCGCCGGAGGAGGTCGCCGCGCACCTGCGCGAGCTGGGGGTCGACGGGCACGGCTGGTCGGTGGTGACCAGCTCCCAGGCCGCGGCGGCGTACCTGGCCCAGCGGCTGCGGACCAGCGCCCCCGTGCTGGCGGTCGGAGGACCAGGCGTCTCGCAGGCCCTCACCGCGGTGGGGCTGGTGCCGGTCCGCATGCCCGCGCTCCCCGAGACCCGCGTCGAGGCTGTGGTCCAGGGGCTGGGGGTCGACGTCACGTGGCGCGAGCTCGCCGAGGTCGGCCACCTCGCCCAGCGCGGGGTGACCTGGGTGGCGACCAACCTCGACCTGTTCCTCCCGACCGCGCGTGGTCCGGCCCCCGGCAACGGGGCGCTGGTGGCAGCAGTACGCACCGCCACGTCCGCGGTGCCGCACGTGGTGGGCAAACCGCGGCCTGATCTCTTCGACCTGGCGCGCGTCGGCCTCGCTACGGCCCGGGAGGCGACCATCGTCTGCGGCGACCGGCTGGACACCGATGTCGCCGGCGCCGTCGCGGCCGGCCTGGACTCGCTGCTGGTCCTGTCCGGCGCGTCTCGCCTGCAGGACCTGGTGTTCGCCACCGGGCGGCAGCGTCCGACGTACGTCGCCGCCGACCTGTCGGGACTGCTGCGACCCGGGCTCCGCCTGGACGCGCCCCCGCCCGACCCGGCCCCGCTCGCCCCGCCCGGCGTGCCCCGGGTCCCGGCCGGCGGCGACCCGAGCGCCAGGCTGCACTCGGTCGTGACTGTCACCTGGGCGGCGCTCGACGACGGTCGCGCCGTCTCCACGGACCCCGGCACCTGGCGCGCGGTCGAGGAGGAGCTCGGTCTCGCCTAATAGAACCTGTTACAGTTTCTCGCCATGGCGACCCCCCTCCCCGTGAGCGCCGACGTGGTCGTGGTCGGCGCCGGCGGCGCCGGCATGACCGCCGCGCTCGCCGCGCAGGCGCGCGGGCTCGAGACGGTGCTGCTGGAGAAGAGCTCCTACTTCGGCGGCTCGACCGCCCGTAGCGGCGGCGGGGTCTGGATCCCCAACAACTACGCACTGAAGGCGGCCGGCCAGGGCGACGACCCAGAGCAGCCCCGGCTCCATCTCGACTCGATCGTGGGCGACGTCGTGCCGAAGGTCCGGCGCGACTGCTCCGGCGAGCCGGCCGCTGCGAGCGTGAGCACGCCGCAGCAGAGCGTCTCCCAGACCGGCAGCGGGAGCGCGCGCCGGCCGGTCTCCCACAGCAGCACCCCGACCTCGGCCAGGCCGAGCCCCTCGCCGCCCCGGTCCTCGGGGACCGGGAGCGCGAGCAGCCCGGCGGCACCCAGCGCGCGCCAGGTCCGGCCGGCGTCGTCGCCCACTCGGTCCAGCACCTCGCGCACGACCGAGCCGACCGCCTCGGTGGTCGCCTCGACCGACTCCGTCACCTGCATCTCCTCGCGCCTGGTCGGGTACCTCTCGTGCGAACCTGTAACTTGTTCTACTGCACGAACGGGACACCCGTCGAGAGCGAGGAGCCTCGCGCGGCGGCGCGACCTCGCGCCGTGGTCCGGTGAGGTCAGCGGTGGGCTAGCCACCCTTTTCGCAGCCGATTCGGTGGCTCACCCACCGCCGGCCCGCGCCAGCACCGCGCGAGGCTCAATCGGACGCGGGCTCCTCGACGACGTAGTCGAGATCGCCGATCGCCAGGACCACCGGCGCCTCGACGTTGGTGGTGCGGCGCACGGTCAGCGTGACCTCGGTGTCGACCAGGCCGGCGAGCTCGCCGGCGTTGGTCTCGACGATCGTGTCGCCGTCGAAGTCGCCGAGCGCCGGCGCGGCCAGGTAGTCGGCGTCACCCAGGTCCAGCACGGTCTCGTCGAGGCTCCAGACCGGCTCCTCCTCGGTGCCGCCCAGCGTCAGCAGGCCGGTGACGGCCTCGACGACGGGCTCCGGCTGCGGCTCGGGCGTCGGGCCGGGCGTCGGGCCGGGCGTCGGGTCGGGGTCCTTCGGCGGGTGCGAGTGCGGGTGCTGGTCCGGCCAGTCGCCGATGCTGCCCTGCTTGCCCGGCTCCTGGGGCTCCTGGGGCTCCTCGGGCGCCGGCTGCGGCTGCGGGTCGCGGGCCGGCTGCGAGACGATGGTGTGCGGCTGCCGTGCGGCCTGGACGACCGACGGCGGGGCCGGGTCGAGATCCGGGAGGGCGTAGTGGCCGGTGCGGTACTCGCGCTCGAGGGCGATCACCTCGGCGGCATACTCGGAGGAGGGGTTGTAGCGCAGCAGCGCGGCCTTCAGCCCGGCGCGCTCGGAGAGGGTGCCGGGCACCGCGCAGAGGAAGACGGCCGCGCCGAGCGCGGCGTCGTCGAGGTCGTCGGCCGAGCGCTCGCCGTCGCCGTCGGCGTCCACGCCGACGGTGGCCCAGGTGGCGGGCAGGAACTGCATCGGGCCGACCGCGCGGTCCCACTTCTCGTCGCCGTCGACGAGACCGGCGTCGGTGTCGGCGACCTCGGCCACCTTGCCCTTGCCGTTGAGGGCCACGCCCCGGATCAGCGGCGTCGAGACGCCGTCCTCCCCGAGCACGGACCTGCCGTGGCGGCCGTGGTCGGACTCGATGCCGCCGACCGCGGCGAGCAAGGTCCAGGTGATGCCGCAGGTCTTGTCCACCTTCGCGGCGACCGAGGCGCCGCGCTGGTAGGCCGCAAGGGCGGCGGCGGGGATGTCGTCGTCGCCGTTCATGGCCGGCAGGAGGGCCCGCTCGATGGCCATCCGGGCGTCCGGTGTCGCCGGGATCCCCGGATCGCCGGCCGCGACGATGCTGTCCGTCGGCGGCGTCGGGAGCCCGGTCCGCGCGGCGGGCTCGGGCGCCTGGCGCGAGTAGAGGCCGAGCACGACCACCGCGGCGGTGACCGACGCGGTCAGGACGAGGCGAACGGGGCGGACATGACGCATGGTCCCGTCAGGGTAACTCGCGGCCTGGAACCGTGGGGCGAAACTCGAGGAATCTCTAGTCTTTCACTCCACTTTTCCGGTCGATTCACCTCGGCAGGCCCAGGATCCGCTCGCCCGCCACGTTGCGGAGGATCTGCGTCGTGCCGCCCGCGATCGACAGGCAGCGGGTGTTGAGGAGCTCCCAGACGTCCGCTCGGACCTGCTCGTCATCGTCGACGAGGATCCGGTCGCCGTGCAGCGACGCCACCAGCTCGGCGCCGTCCTGCCGGGCCCGTACGCCGAGCAGCTTGGCCACGCTGGACTCGGCTCCCGGGGCGTGGCCCCCGAGCGACCGCAGCGTCGACCGCACCGCGAGCAGGCCGCAGACCGTCGACAGCGCGACGGCGTGGCCGACCTGCACCCGCCGGGCGGCCGGGACCTCCCCCGCCCCGAGCACGGCCGCCAGCTCGATCGCGCGCTCCGTGCTGTGGTCGAGCCGGCTCGACCCCATCGCCACGCGCTCGTTGGCCAGCGTGGCCCGGCTCGGAGAAGAGCTGGCACCACACGAGCTCGCCCAGCAGCGAGGGCTTCACGAACCGCTCCCGCTGCTCGTCGGTGCCGTGCTCGAGGATCGTCGGCAGCGCCCAGCCGGCGATGACGAGGTCGGGCCGCGTCACGCCCGCGCGCGCCAGCTCCTGGTCGATGACGATCTGGGTGACGGCGTCGGCACCGAGCCCGTAGGGCGCCGGCCAGTGCGGGGCGAGGTAGCCGGCCTCCACGAGTGCCCTGCGGTGCTCCCCCTCCACGAGCGCGGCGATGCGCGCGACCATCGCGGCGACCGTGGGGCGCACGGCCGCGTCCCGGCCCTCCAGGTCCAGCTCCACCCGGCGGCGTACCCCGGACACGGCGGCGGCGGTCAGCCGCTCGGCCGCGGCGACGTCGGCCGCGAACGCCCACTGCTCGTGAATACCGGAAATCGGGGACGGCGCGACCGACGCGACGTCCCACGCGGCGGCGGTGACGGCCCCGGCGGTCTCCAGCATCTCGGCACAGAGGTGCTTGATCGCCTGGAAGCTGCCGATCTTCCGGCCGAACTGCTCGCGGACCTGCGCGTACTCGACCGCGGTCGCCAGGCACCACCGCGCGACCCCGGCGGCCTCGGCTGCCGCGAAGGTGACGGCGGTACGCCGAACCTGCTCGGTCGTGAGGTCGAGGGCCGGGCCGGCGGACACCTCCCGCACCTCCACGCGGCCGTGGCGGCGGGTCAGGTCGAGCCCGGTGGCGGTCGTGACCTCGACGGCGTCGCGCGGCAGGAGTCGCCACCCGTCGCGTCGACGAGGACGTGCGTGGCCGACGGGGCGTCCCAGAGCACGCCGTCGAGGGCGATCCCCACGACCGCGGCCTCGGGCAGGTCGCCCAGGAGCGCGGCCGCCACCGCCGGGCCGAGCAGCGGGCCGGGCACCAGCTCGTGGGCGCACGCCTCGAGCGCGACGGCCACGTCGAGCGGCGTACCTCCACCGCCGCCGGCGGACTCGGGCAGCCCGATCGCCGGCACCCCCATCTCGGCCAGCGCGCCCCACGCGGAGGCGAACGTCGCGTCGGCGTCCTGCTCCGCGGCGCGCACCAGCTCGCGCCCCCTCATGTCGCCGGCCCACGTGCGCAGGCTCGAGGCCAGCTCGACGTGCTCCCCGGAGATCCCGATGGACATGCGGCTCCTCGACGGCGAGGCAACTAGAACGTGTTACAACACTACTAGAGTCGCGCCGTGACCGACATGCCCGCCGACCTGCTCCAGCACGCGCTCGACGCCAAGGGCTTCATGCCCGAGGACGAGGGCGACCTGCTGCACCGGTACGCGCTGGCTCGCCTCCCCTACGGGCCGGCGCTCGAGGTCGGGACCTACTGCGGCAAGTCCGCGATCTACCTCGGGGCGGCGGCGCGGGAGGTGGGCGGCCCCCAGGCGGTCGTGTTCACCGTCGACCACCATCGCGGCTCGGAGGAGAACCAGGCCGGGTGGGAGCACCACGACCCCACGCTCGTCGACGACGAGTTCGGGCTGATGGACACGCTGCCGGTGTTCCGCAAGACCCTCGCCCGCGCGGGCCTGGAGGACCAGGTGGTCGCCGTGGTCGGGAGGAGCACGACCGTGGCCGCGCACTGGCGCACTCCCCTGTCCCTGCTGTTCATCGACGGCGGCCACGCCGAGGAGCACGCGCAGAACGACTACTCCGGCTGGGCGCACTGGCTGGTGCGCGACGGCCTGCTCGTCATCCACGACGTGTTCCCGAACCCCGAGGACGGCGGACAGCCGCCGTACCACGTGTTCCTGCGCGCGCTCGAGAGCGGCGCCTTCACCGAGGTGGAGGCGCTGGGCTCGATGCGCGTCCTACGACGTACGGCCGGGGACGCCGGAGCCCCCGTTGATCGGCTGGGTGTCGGCTGAGGGGCAGCCGCACTCGAGCGCGAACTCGGTGAAGTGCGGCGCCAGCGAGGTGCCGCGCATGATCCCGGAGCCGGCCGTGCCGTGGCCGGCGACCTCGCCGAGCGCGTCGACCGCGAGGATCACGGCCGCGGCGGTGTACGTCGTGTGCTCGTCGGGCCAGTTGACGTTGCGCGGCTCCCCCGACTCGGGGTCGATGTCCGCGTCGCCGTAGACCCAGCCGGTCCAGTAGCGGCCGTCGTCCTCGCGCAGGTGCTGCATGTCCGCGAGCAGCGTCAGCGCGCGCCGGTGGTCACCCAGGGTGTCGAGCGCCATCGCCAGCTCACAGGTCTCGGCGCCGGTGACCCACGGGTTCGTGGACACGCAGAGGATGCCGAGGCCGGGCCGGACGAAGTCGTCCCAGCGGCTGTCCAGCAGCTCGAACGCCTCGCGGCCACGCACCGCACCGCCCAGGACCGGGTAGTACCAGTCCATCGAGTGCACGGACTTGTCGGCGAACCGGTCGCGGTGCTCGCGCACGGCGTGGCCGAGCCGGCCGCCGGCGAGCTCCCACTCGGGCTGCGGGTCGTCGAGCAGGTCGGCGAGCGCGACGCCGGCGCGCAGCGACTGGTAGATGCTGGAGTTGCCGGTCAGCAGGCAGTAGTCCTCGGTCGGCGTGTAGTTGATGCCGCCCCACGACACCTGCTGCGCGACGACCCAGTCCAGCGCAGCCCGCACGACCGGCCAGTACGTCTGCACGAACCCGAGATCGCGGCGCACCAGCCAGTGGTGCCAGACGCCGACCGCGAGATAGGCGGTCATGTTCACGTCACCGCGGTCGTCGTCGGCCACGCCGCCCACGATCCTCATCGGGAACGAGCCGTCGGCGTGCTGCATCGTCGGCACCCAGGCGTAGGCGCGCTCGGCCGCCTCGACCTGGCCGCCGACCAGCATCGCCATGGCGGCCTCGACGTGGTTCCAGATGTCGACGTGCTCGCCGGTCGTCCACGGCACCGCGCCGCACGGCTCCTGCATCGCCGCGATCGCCGCCGCGCTGTCGGCGACCTGCTCGGCCGACAGGACGCCGTCGACATAGGGGATGCTCACGCGGCGTCTGGCTTGCGGAAGTACAGCACCATGCTCTTGCCGATCAGCGGGTCGAGCACCTTGCCGGCGTACTGGAGCACCTTGGGCTGCTTCATGATCTCCCAGACCAGCAGCCGGTGGTACGCCTTCGCGGCCGGGTGGTCGTCGTTGGTCACGCCCACGGCGCACTTGATCCACCAGTACGGCGCGTGCAGCCCGTGCGCGTAGTCCTTGCCCTCGAAGACCATCGCGTCGCCCGGCCTGCCGTCGTTGAAGCGGCCGGCCTTGGTGACCTTGTCGACCAGCTCGTGGTCGGTGTAGATCCGGATGTGGCCGCCCTCCGCGTTGTGGTAGTCGTCGGAGAGCTTCCAGTTGATGACCTCGGGCAGCCACCGCGGCACCGAGAGCGCCAGCGTGCCGCCCGGGCGCAGGACGCGCACCAGCTCGGTGATCGCCCGCACGTCGTCGTGGATGTGCTCGAGCACCTCGGCCGCGACGATCCGGTCGAACTCCCCGTCGGCGAACGGCAGCTCGAGGGCGTCGCCCTGCTTGATGTCGGCGTTCGCGCCCTCCGGCACCTCGCCGTTCTCCTTCATCGCACCGAAGATCTCCAGCACGCCGGCCAACTCGTCGGCGTCCATGTCGAACGCGACCACGTCGGCCCCGCGGCGGTACATCTCGAAGGCGTGCCGGCCACCGCCGGCGCCCATGTCGAGCACGCGCTCGCCGGGCAGCAGGCCGAGTCGGTCGAAGTCAACGGTCAGCACGCCGGTTCTCCTTGTGGTACTCGTCGATGACTTCCTCGTACGCCGCCGCGACCTTCTGCGCCACGGCCCGCCAGCTGAACAGCTCCTCGACGCGCCGGCGGCCGGCGGCGCCGTACCGCTCCCGGCGCTCGGGGTCGTCGAGCAGGGCCGCGAGGGCGAGCTCGAGCTCACCGACGTCGCCCGGCGTGACCAGGTCCGCGCAG
Source organism: Nocardioides pyridinolyticus (assembly GCF_054653575.1). Classification (NCBI taxonomy): domain Bacteria; kingdom Bacillati; phylum Actinomycetota; class Actinomycetes; order Propionibacteriales; family Nocardioidaceae; genus Nocardioides; species Nocardioides pyridinolyticus. The sequence goes on from NZ_BAAIFY010000006.1 coordinate 62,894, forward strand.
AGCCCGTCGGGGCCGACGACCTCGGGAATCGCGCCGGCGTCGGAGGCGACCAGCGGGGTGCCGCAGGCCATCAGCTCGGCGGTCGGCAGCGAGAAGCCCTCGTAGAGCGAGGGCACGCAGGCGACCTCCGCGGAGCCCATCAGCTCGACCAGTTCGGCGTCGCTGATGCCGTGCACGAAGTGGACGGAGTCCTGGATCGAGAGCTTCTCGATCAGCTTCTCGGTGCGTCCGCCCTCCTTGGGCTTGGTCACCAGGAACAGCTCGACCTCACGCTCGGTGCGCAGCTTGGCGAACGCCTCCAGCAGCGTGGCGATGCCCTTCATCGGGGCGTCCGCGCTGGCCATGGCCATGATCCGGCCGGGCACCCGCGGCTTGGTCGGCGGCACGAAGACGTCGTCCACGCCGAGCAGGATCACCTGCATCTTCGCGGGGTCGACGCCGAAGTCGCGGGCGATGTCGCGCTTGGAGGTCTCCGAGGGCGTGAGGATCTTGCGCATCCGGCGGGCGACCCGCACCTGCATCCGCACGAAGCCGTACCACCGCATCAGCGTGAGCTTGCGCCACGGGTTCCTCGTGGCCGAGATGTCGATGCGGCGGTCGTAGCTGATCGGGTGGTGCAGCGTCGTGATCAGCGGGAGGCCGAGCTTCTCGATCTCGAGCATGCCGTAGCCGAGGACCTGGTTGTCATGGACGATGTCGAAGTCGTCGACGCGGTCCTTCAGGGCGCGGACGGCGCGCAGGCTGAACGTCTTGGGCTCGGGGAAGCCCGCCGCGCACATCGTGGCGAACTCCTCGACGTCGATGCGGTCGCGGAACTCCGCGAGCTTCGGCACGCGGAACGGGTCCGGCTCGCGGTAGAGGTCCAGGCTCGGCAGCTTGGTGAGCTCCACCCCGGGATCCAGGTCGGGGTACGGCTGGCCCGAGAACACCTCGACCCGGTGGCCGAGGTTGGCGAGCTCGCGGCTCAGGTGCCGGATGTAGATCCCCTGCCCACCGCAGTGAGGCTTGCTCCGGTAGGACAGCAGCGCTACCCGCATCCGCACCCTCTCTCGTCAAACTGGAACGTGTTCCTACTTTAGACCACGAATTGCTAGCCTAGTCGCCACGATCAACGTCGAAATCGGCGGACTCGCGCGGGTTCTCTAGACTCAGCGGACCAACGCCGTCTCGACCGAACAGTCACTCGAACACTGGATAGGGGTCCGTGTGAGCAGCGCCAACTCGCTGACCGTGGAAGATCTCGGGTCAGCCGCGCAGCGCGACCGTCGCAAGCGCATCCTGGACGCCACGATCCAGCTGGCGTCGCAGGGTGGCTTCGACGCCGTCCAGATGCGCGCGGTGGCCGAGCGGGCCGACGTCGCCCTCGGCACGCTCTACCGGTACTTCCCCTCGAAGATCCACCTGCTCGTGTCCGCGCTCCAGCGCGAGTTCGAGCGCACCGAGACAGCGCTCCGCGACCGGCCGATCGAGGGCGACACCACCGCCGAGCGCGTGATCCACGTGCTCAAGCGGACCACCCGCGGGATGCAGAGCGACCCGCAGCTCACCGAGGCGCTCACCCGCGCGTTCATGTTCGCCGACTCCTCCGTCGCCGCCGAGATCCACCAGGTCGGCATGCTGCTGACCTCGATGCTCACCAAGGCGATGTACCCCCAGGGCCACGACGAGGTCACCGAGGAGGACGTCCAGATCGCCCGCGTCATCGGCGACGTCTGGCTCTCCGCCCTCGTCGGCTGGGTCACCGGCCGCTCCACCGCCGTCGAGACCGGTCAGCAGATCGAGGTCGCGGTCAAGCTGCTCCTGCGCGACTGACGATCCCCGGTCAGCCCGGTCAGCCCGGTCAGCCCGGTCAGCCCGGTCAGCCCGGTCAGCCCGGACGCACGACAGCACACCCCTCGGGGTGAACCTGCCGGATCTCGAGCCGGACAGGATGACGTAGTTTGACGGTGCGCTGATGCGCGCGAGGAGGACCATGCACGCCCCGATCCGCACGGAGTTCGTCACCACCGATCCGGAGGAGGGCCGTGCCCACGTCGCGCAGATGTACGCCGGCAGCCGGCTGAAGGTGTGCGGCAGCGCCGAGGACTTCCACCTCGAGCAGTCCCGCTGCGACCTCGGCGAGGTCCGCCTCGACGTCTTCGAGAACAGCATGGCGACCGAGTACACCGTCGACCCGCTCGACCAGGTCCTCGTGGTGCGGATGCTGGACCGGACCATGGACATCGAGACCGAGGGCACGCACCGCCGGCTCGGCCCCGGCGACGTGGCGGTGCTCGTCCAGCCGGACCTCGGGTACACCGCCTTCCTCGACGGCGCGCGCATGCAGCTGATCGGGTTCGACCTGGCCTTCCTCGAGGCGCTCGACGGGGCCGAGATCCTGCGCCGGCTGCGCTACGAGAAGCTCACGCCCGAGCAGGCCCGCCCCTGGGTGCGCACGCTCGACTTCGTGACCCGGACCGTCGCCGACCCGGTCGCCGGCACGAGCCCGCTGGTCCTCGGCGCGGCGACGCGGATGCTCGGCGCGGCCACGCTCTCCGCCTTCGACCGGGCCGAGCACCCGCTCGACGCGTCGCTCGCGGTCGCCGACCGGACCGACGCCACCCCGGCGACGCTGCGCCGGGCGGTGGCGTACCTGGAGGCGAACCCGGACCTCGACCTCGGCGTGACCGAGGTCGCCGCGGCCTGTCACGTGTCGGTGCGCGCCCTCCAGCTCGCCTTCCGCCGCCACCTCGACACCACCCCGATGGCCTACCTGCGCCGGGTCCGGCTGGACCGGGTCCACAGCGAGCTGGTCGCAGCCGACCCGGCCGGCACCGTCACCGTCACCGAGGTCGCCGCCCGCTGGGGCGTGCTCGGGACGGGCCGCTTCAGCGCGCAGTACCGCGAGGAGTACGGCGAACTGCCCAGCGAGACGCTCCGCCGACGGTGAGCGGGAGGTTCGTTCCGGGAGGGACGATCGTGCGTTCACGGAGTGGTCCGGACGGGCCGACCGGCGTTGACTCGACGACATCATGACGTCCTACTCGCAACCGGTTGCCCCCGACGGCCACGACGATCGCGACGAGCACCTCCTGCGGGCCCGCGCCGAGATCGAGGAGCTGAAGGAGGCGCTCGGGACCAACCGGGCGATCGGCACCGCCGTCGGCATCATCATGGAGCGCTACGACCTCGACGCCGAGGCGGCACTCGGCTTCCTCAAGCGGGTGAGCTCGCAGCACAACCGCAAGATGCGCGAGCTCGCCGCCGAGCTCGTCGAGACCCGGCGCCTGCCGACGACCGACAGCTGAGCGCTACTCGACGTACGGTGCGGTCGACCCGCCCAGCTCCATGGCCGGCAGGCCGAGCTTGCGGTGGTCCCACGACCGCACCCGCACCGGGTCGAGGCGCAGCGCCGACCGGTTGTGGGCCATGAACTCCACGAACGGCCTCATCTCCTCCGAGTACGGGCCGTTGTAGCGCTCGAAGATGTTCACGCAGACGTCCCACACGACGGCCTCGTCCTCGATCACCTCCGCCGTGCCCTCGATGGCGACGCCGCGGAGCTGGTCGTAGGTGTGGCCGGCCTCGACGAGGAACGAGCAGCGCGGGTCGCGGCGCAGGTTGACCGTCTTCTGCGCCTTCTTCTTGGTCTCGAACCAGATGTGGTCGTCCATCACGGCGTACCACATGCCGACGAGGTGGATCTGCCCGTCGGGCCCGAACGTCCCCAGGGTCGACGACCGCTGCATGTTGAGGAACTCGACCTGCTCGTCGTGCGTCATCACGACCTGGCTGCGCTGGTTGGCCACGTCGTGAAACCTAGCCGCCGAAGGCGTGCGTCGCGGTCACGCCGCCGTCGACCGAGATCTCCGCGCCGTTGATGTACTCGGACTCCTCGCTGGCGAGGAACACGTAGAGCGGCGCGATGTCCTCGGGGTGCCCGACCCGGCGCAGCGGCACCTTCGAGGCGCCGTACTCCATCGCGGCATCGCCGCCGTGCACGCGCGTCGTCGGGGTGTCGATCATGCCGGGGTGCACCGAGTTCACCCGGATGCCCTTCGGGCCGAGCTCCATCGCCGCGCACTTGGTCATGCCGCGGATCGCCCACCTCGTCGCGGCGTACGCCGTGCAGCCCGCCATGCCCGCGAGGCCCTCGACGGACGAGGCGTTGATGATCGAACCGCCGCCGTTCCGGCGCATCGTGCGCACCACCGCCTGCATGCCGAGGAAGCAGCGAGCTGGTTGACCCGGAACAGCAGCTCCACCTCCTCCTGGGGCATCCGCTCGATGTCGCCGAAGCGCAGGATGCCGGCGTTGTTCGCCAGCACGTCGACCGCGGCGAAGCGCCGGCCGGTGTCCTCCACGAGCGCCTCCCAGGACGCGGCGTCGGAGACGTCGTGCGGCGCGAAGTGAGCGGACTCGCCGAGTTCCTCGGCGAGCGCCTGGCCCTGCTCCTCGGCCACGTCCGCGATCACCACGCGGGCCCCCTCGGCCACGAACGAGCGGACGATGCCCGCGCCCTGGCCGATCGCGCCGCCGGTGACGATGGCGACCTTCCCCTGGAGCCTCATCACACCGTCAGCTGCAGGATCGCGTCGGCGACGAAGCCGACCGCGGGGTCGCGGTCGTCGAAGTAGCCACCGAGCTGCTTGTCGAGGTCGTCGGCGGTCCAGAGCGTCCCGGACGTGTCGAACCGCTGCTCCACGACCGGGGCGGCGACCAGGGCGTCGGCGGTCCCCCGCTCCCCCACGTCGCCGGGGACGACGGTCGCGTCGCCCCCGCGTGAGCGGATCTCCTCCGCGGTCGCGTCGGCGCCGCCCGGCAGGTCGTTGAGGACGACCCGGGCTCCGGCGTCGGCCAGGGCGAGCGCCTCGGCCCGTCCGAGCCCGGCCCCGGCCCCGGTGACGACCGCGACCCTGCTGTCCAGCGAGGTGGTGCTCACCGACTCAGTCCTCCAGCGAGATCGCCGCGCGCGGGCAGGCCGCCACGGCGCGCTTCACGGACTCGATGTTCTCGGGGGTGGTCTCCTCGGTCTTGAGCTGGAGGTAGTCGTCGTCGTCCAGCTCGAAGACCTCCGGCGCCATCGCCTCGCAGAGCGCGTTGGACTCGCAGAGGTCGAAGTCGACCTTGATCTTCATGTGCCTACCTCAGCTTCCTTCGGAGGAGTGTCCGGGGAACACGTGGGCGGTGGGGTCGATGACGACCGCCGCGTTGTTGACGGCGGTCGCGGCCTCGCCGAAGCCGACCGCGATCAGCCGCACCTTGCCGGGGTACTCGGTGATGTCGCCGGCCGCGAACACCCGGGCCAGGTTCGTGCGCATGGCGGGGTTCACGACGAGGTGCCGCTTCCGCACCTCGATCCCCCACTGCTGGAGCGGGCCGAGGTCCGCGACGAATCCCAGCGCGGCGACCACCGCCTGCGCGGGCCGCTCGGTGGCCTCGCCGTCGACGGTGATCTCCACCGACTCCAGCCGGCCGTTGCCGCGCAGCGCGGACACCTCGGCCCGCGTGACGATCTGGACCGATGACGAGCGGACCGCGTCGACCGTGCGCTGGTGGGCGCGGAAGGCGTCCCGACGATGGACGAGCGTGACCGACTGCGCGACCGGCTCGAGGTGCAGCGCCCAGTCGAACGCACTGTCACCGCCGCCGACGATCACGACGTCCTTGCCGGCGTACGGCGCGAAGCTGGGCACGAAGAACTCCAGGCCGCGCCCCAGCCAGCCGTCGCCGGCGGGCAGCGGCCGCGGGCTGAACTTGCCGATGCCCGCGGTGACCAGCACCGCCTTGGCGCGGATCTCGGTGCCGTCGTCCAGGCCGACCGTCACGCCGTCCTCGTCCTCGACGAGCGTGGTCGCGGTGCGGTCGAGGAAGTACGCCGGGTCGGCGGTCGTCGCCTGCGCGACCAGGCCCTCGACCAGGTCGCGGCCCTTGACCGAGGGGAAGCCCGCGACGTCGAGGATCTGCTTCTCGGGGTACATCGCGGTGATCTGCCCACCGAGCTCCGGCAGGGAGTCGACGACGGCGACGCTCAGGCCGCGGAAGCCGGCGTAGTACGCGGCGAACAGGCCCGTCGGTCCTGCACCGATGATCAGCAGGTCGGTCTCGTGCACCGGCGGTCCCTCCGCTCGAACTGAAACGTGTTCTACTTTACTGGGTCTCGATGTCCGACACTAGCCACCCGCGGTCGGTGTGGACCACGGTCACGAGCGCGCGGTACTGCGCGAAGTCGGTCGCCGGCCGGCCGTTCTCGCGCTTCTCGACGTACTGGTCGAGGAACAGCAGCGCCTGCACCTGCTCGGGCGAGGCCCGCACCACGCTCTGCTCCACGGCCTTCACCTGGAGCGTGGTGCGCTGGTCGAGGAACCGGTCCCGGATGCCGTCGGACGTCTCGCGGTACTCCGCCGCGAACGTGTCGGTCATCTTCGCCGTCGCCCGCTCGACCTGCTCGTCGTAGTCCTCGAAGCTGGTCGAGAGGATCTCCTCCGTCGACTGCGCCGCCGTGCGCACCGCCTCCGCGCGGGTGGCGTAGCCCACGACGACCGGACGCGAGGAGGACACGGTGGGGTCGTCGTCGCGGGCCAGGTAGAGGACCTCGGCGACGCCGATGCCGACCAGCAGCACGATCGCCACGATCAGCCCGATCGTCCGGCTCCGACCGTTCGACCCGTCGCGTGACCCGAGCTTGAAGCTGCGCGGCGTGGTCATCCCACGAACTCCAGGTTGTGGGTGAGCCAGGCGTCGTCGACCTTCTCCAGGTCGAGCTTGAGCCGGAAGGAGCGGGCGACCTTCTCGTTGCCGGTCGACCGGTTCTGCACGGTGCCGGTCGTCGCGACCAGGACGGTCGCACTGTCGGCGTCGAGGTCGGCGACGCCGGCCCAGAGCACCTCGCCGTCCATCACCGACCTCTCCCGCTCGAGCAGCTCGACCACGCCGGCGGCCGAGGAGCCGTACTGCTCGGCGAAGTCGCCGGTCGCGCCCTCGGCGACGGCGTCGATGCTGGCCTGGGCATCGCGGTAGTCGATGTTGATGAACGCCTCCACCTCGGTGCGCGCTGCGGCCAGCACGGCGCCGTACCGCTCCTGCACCTCCTGCGCCCGCTGGTCGGCGCGGTGCTGCTGGACGACCAGCACGCCACCGAAGACGCAGGCGCAGGCCAGGACCAGGGCGACCACGAAGAGGCCGATGTCGAGCCGTGTCCGCGAGCCGGGGCCGGGGGTCACCGGCTCGTCACCGGACCCACCAGCAGCCACTTCCACGCGTCCCCTCCCAGCATCGACGGGTTGCCCTGATCGACGAATCGTACGGTGTCCCCGCGCGCGCCGACGTCGATCGGCGCGTCGGTCAGGTCGATGGTCCGGCGCCACTCGCGGCGGCCGAGACGTGGGCTGGACCGCGGCCCTCCTACGATGTGCGCGTGGAGATGGAGGTCTGGTCGTCGTTCTCGCACGACCCGCGCGACCCGCGCTGCGCATCCCTGCGCGCCTCCGACCACGACCGGACCGTCGTCCAGGCCGTGCTCGACGAGGCGTACGCCGACGGTCGGCTCGACCGCTCCGAGTACGACGAGCGCACCCAGGGCGTCGGCGGCGTCCGCCACCTGGGGGACGTGCCCGGCCTGCTCGGCGACCTGGTCGCGCCGCGACCGCCGACCTCCCGCCGCTCGCTCGCGCAGGCGTCGGGCAGCGACCTGGAGCGGATCGCCCAGCGCACCTGGCAGACCAAGCGGCGCGACGCGGCCTTCTGGTTCCTGGGCTGGAGCACGGTGGCGACCGCGATCTGGTTCGCGACCTGCTTCCGCAACGGCACGTTCGAGCCGTACCTCTTCTGGCCGGCGTTCGTGATCGCGCTCAGCCTGCTCCACCTCCTCCGCACGGCCGCCTCGCGACGCGAGATCATCGAGAGCGAGGTCCGGCGGCTGGAGAAGAGGCGCGAGAGGGACCAGCGGAAGCCGGGCTGGCTGCGGTGAGGGGCCACTGGGACACGATCCGGCGCCACCCCTCGGCGGTGCTGCTGATCGCTCAGCTCGTCGCGGTCCTCGCCTACCCGTTCCTGGGCGGCTCCGTCGGCGGCCGGGCCGTGGTCGGCGTCGTGCAGCTCGGCGTCGTGCTCGCCGCGGTCGCCGCCGTACGCCTGACGCCGGCGCTCACCTGGTTCGCCGTGCTGCTCGGCGGTCCGGCCATGGTGCTGACCGTGCTCGAGGCCGTCCGGCCCGACGCCGATGCGATCGTGCTCGCCTCCGCGGTCTTCCACGTGCCGTTCTACTTCTACATCTCCTACGCGATGCTCAAGTACCTCTTCCACGACGACCGCGTCACCCGCGACGAGCTCTTCGCGACCGGCGCGGCCTTCACCGTCGTGGCCTGGGGCTTCGCCTACGTGTACGCCGCCTGCCAGGTCATCTGGCCGGGCTCGTTCATCGGCCACGTCGACCTCGAGCCGGGCGCGGGCACCGGCGACCGCGGCTGGTTCGAGCTGCTCTACCTCTCGTTCAGCACCCTCACCAGCGTCGGCCTGTCCGACGTGGTGCCGGTCGGGGGCCACGCCCGCTCGCTGGTGATGGTGGAGATGGTCGCGGGCGTGTTCTACGTCGCCCTGGTCGTCGCCCGCCTGGTCAGCCTGGCCGTGGTGCGGCAGCGCCCCACCTCTTGACGGACGCCACCGCGGCGGCCTCGGCCGGGCGGAGAGAAGAGCCACGCCAGCGCGCGGTGGACAGCCTCGCGCTCGCTCCCGGGCGCGGTAAGACTCGTCGACGGCATCGAGCAGGTCGTCGTCCGGAATCGCCCCGCCGAACGCCAGTGTGTTCCACCCCGCGCGCCCGATGTAGGGCATCACGGTCGCGTCGTTCGGGAAGCGGTCCAGCCACTCGTCGGCCGCCCCGCGGCTCGGCCCGCCCTTGACGCCGACGCTGTCAGCGGCGAGGAAGGCGAAGATCTTGCCGCGCTCCCCCGGCCCGACCTTGATCACCGGGTACTCGTGGTCCCACGGGAAGTCCGGCCAGGCCCCGGGCTTGGCCAGGCAGTGCTCACGCATCCGTTCGACGTCCACGGACCCCAGTCTTCGTCGCCGTCACCCCCGTTGTCATCCAGCAGGTGACCGAGCCAGCGCTCGACGTGCGACCCCGGCGGACCGGCGACCGGCTTCCCAGACCGGGGTCAGTCCTCGTCGTCGCCCTCGTCCTCGTCCTCGTCGTCGTCGAGCAGGCCCTCTCTGCGGGCCTCGGCGACGAGCCGGCGGACGTTCTCGATCTGCCCGCAGTCGGCGTCGATCTGGCGGTTGCGCTCCTCGACGAACTGCTGGCCGAGGTCGGCGCGCACCTGCGGCCCGACGTCCTCGCGGGCGGGGTTGAGGATCGTGAGCTCCTCCTCGGTGATGTGGTGGTTGACCAGCTCGGCGAGCTTCTCCACCGCGTCCTCGAACGCCTGGGTGTCGGTGCCCTTCAGCTCCAGGACCTTCAGCAGCGCCTCGTTGCCCTCGGCGTGCTCCTCGACGCCGTGGTCGGCCTCCTCCTCGCCCACCGCGCGCTTTCGCTTCAGCTTCGGGTAGACGTACTTCTCCTCGGCCTCCGCGTGCGCGACGTGCAGCGTCGCGAAGGCGTGCCGGACCGCGTCCCGGTCCTGGCTGCTGTCGCGCAGGTCGCGCAGCAGCGCCTCGAAGCGGCGGTGGTCGTCCAGGATCAGGTCTACGACGTCGCCCTGCACGGGGCGACCCAGGTCGATGTTGGTGCTCATGGCCGGTGGTTACCCCGGCGGGCCCGCCACCACACCCTCGAGCTCGTCACGGTCCACGACCGCGCGGGTCCGCACCCGGTAGCGGTAGACCTGGAGGAGCCCGAGCGCCCAGAGGACGTACTGGGTCGACATCGCCCACCGGAAGTCCGACGGCGTGTACGCCGTGCTGCTCCCCGGCGCCCGCCAGTCGAGGACGAGGCCGATCACGACGACCAGGACCAGGCTGGCGGTGAAGCCGCCCTGGTTGATGATGCCGCTCGCGCTGGCGAAGCGCTCCTGCGGGTTGGAGGTGCGGCCGACGTCGAAGCCGATCATCGACGCCGGGCCGCCGATGCCCACGACGATCACGAGGGCGACCAGCAGCCAGAGCGGCGCGTGGCCCGGCCACAGCAGGACCGCGGTCCACACCGCCACGATCGAGGAGACGATCGTCAGCACGATCGTCGAGCGGTGCCACGGGTGCCTCCCGACCAGCCAGCCCAGCGTCGGACCGCCGGCCATGAACGCGAGGATCATGATCGTGAGCAGGAGGCCCGCCGTCGCCGGCGACTGGAGCTCGCCCCGGACGAAGAACGGGTAGCCCCACAGCAGCGCCAGCGTGGTCGAGCTGAACTGCGTGGAGAAGTGCATCCAGAACCCCAGCCGGGTGCCCGGGTGCGCCCACGACGCCGCCAGGCTGCTCCGGGCGGCGGCCAGGGACATCGCGGGGCCGCGGAGGTGCTTCCGCTCCGGGGTGTCGTGCAGCACGAGGAGCACGGCGACCGCCAGCACCAGCCCCAGGGACGCGGCCAGCAGGTACGCCTCGGTCCAGCCGAGGTGGCTCAGTGCCCAGGTCATCGGGATCGCGGCCAGGATCGCGCCGAGCTGGCCGAGCGTGCCCGTCAGCTGGGTCATCAGCGGGATCCGGCGGGCCGTGAACCAGCTCGCCGCCAGCCGGAGGACGCAGATGAAGGTCATCGCGTCGCCCATGCCGACGAGCACGCGCGCGCCCAGCGCGGTCACGTAGCCCTCGGACAGCGCGAACGCCGCCTGGCCGACGGTGAGCAGCGCGGTGCCGGTCAGCAGCACGCTCCGGGGGCCGAACCGGTCGACCAGCAGCCCGACGGGGACCTGCATGCCGGCGTACACCGCCAGCTGCACCATCGTGAACGTCGCGAGCTGGGCCGCGGAGATGTCGAACCGCTCGGAGGCGGCGAGGCCGGCGACCGCCAGCGACGAGCGGTGGAAGACCGCCAGGAGGTAGAGGAGGAGCCCGACCGTCCAGACCGTGTAGGCGTTGCGGAGGGTCGACGTCACTCCCCCGACTCTAGGCCGGTCGGTCCCGGCAGAGCGCGTTGCCCCCCGCCACCGACCGTGCCGTCACTTCGTCGCCTCCATCATCTGCCGCAGCTCCTTCTTCAGGTCGCCGATCTCGTCGCGCAGCCGGGCCGCGACCTCGAAGTGCAGCTCGGCGGCCGCGCCCTTCATCTGGTCGGTGAGCTCCTGGATCAGCTGGGCGAGCTCGGCGCTCGGCAGCCCGGCCAGGTCCAAGTTGTGCTGACCTGCCTCGCCGCCGGCCATCCGTGACAGCGCGGGCACCGGCGCCTTCCGGTGCTTGGGGTCCATGTGCTGCCAGGTCTCGAGCAGCTCCTGGGTGCTCTCCTCCTCGCGGGCCAGCATGTCGGTGATGTCGGCGATCTTCTTGCGCAGCGGCTGCGGGTCGATGCCGTGTGCCTCGTTGTAGGCCACCTGCATGGCCCGGCGGCGGTTGGTCTCGTCGATCGCCGACTCCATCGACGGCGTGATCTTGTCGGCGTACATGTGGACCTGGCCCGACACGTTGCGGGCCGCGCGGCCGATCGTCTGGATCAGCGACTTGTCCGAGCGGAGGAAGCCCTCCTTGTCGGCGTCGAGGATCGCCACCAGCGACACTTCGGGCAGGTCGAGGCCCTCGCGCAGCAGGTTGATGCCGACCAGCACGTCGTACTGCCCCAGCCGCAGGTCGCGCAGCAGCTCGATCCGCTTGAGGGTGTCGACCTCGGAGTGGAGGTAGCGGGTGCGGATGCCGGCGTCGAGGAGGTAGTCGGTGAGGTCCTCGGACATCTTCTTGGTGAGCGTGGTGACCAGGACCCGCTCGTTGCGCTCGACGCGGGTGTTGATCTCGTGGATGAGATCGTCGATCTGGCCCTTGGTGGGCTTCACGATCACCTCGGGGTCGACCAGGCCGGTCGGGCGGATGATCTGCTCGACGGTGTCGCCGCCGACCTTGTCGAGCTCGTAGTTGCCCGGCGTCGCGGAGAGGTAGATGGTCTGGCCGATCCGGTCGAGGAACTCCTCCCACCGCAGCGGCCGGTTGTCCATCGCGCTCGGCAGCCGGAAGCCGTGGTCGACCAGGTTGCGCTTGCGGGACATGTCGCCCTCGTACATGCCGCCGATCTGCGGGACGGCGACGTGCGACTCGTCGACGACCAGCACGAAGTCCTCGGGGAAGTAGTCGAGCAGGCAGTTCGGCGCCGAGCCGCGGGTGCGGCCGTCGATGTGCATCGAGTAGTTCTCGATGCCCGAGCAGGACCCGACCTGGCGCATCATCTCGATGTCGTAGGTGGTGCGCATCCGCAGCCGCTGGGCCTCCAGCAGCTTGCCCTCACGCTCGAACTTCGCGAGCTGGTCCTCGAGCTCGAGCTCGATGCCCTTGATCGCCCGCTCCATGCGCTCCGGGCCGGCGACGTAGTGGGTGGCGGGGAAGACGTAGAGCTCGGCGTCCTCGGTGATCACCTCGCCGGTGATCGGGTGGAGGGTCATCAGCCGCTCGATCTCGTCGCCGAAGAACTCCACCCGCACCGCGAGCTCCTCGTAGACCGGGAAGATCTCGAGGGTGTCGCCGCGCACCCGGAACGTGCCGCGGGTGAACGTCATGTCGTTGCGGGTGTACTGGATCTCGACCAGCCGCCGCAGGATCGAGTCGCGGTCGTGCTCCTCGCCCACCTTGAGGCGGATCATCCGGTCGACGTACTCCTGCGGCGTGCCGAGGCCGTAGATGCAGGACACGGTGCTGACCACGATCACGTCGCGCCGGGTGAGCAGGCTGTTGGTCGCCGAGTGGCGCAGCCGCTCCACCTCCTCGTTGATCGAGGAGTCCTTCTCGATGTAGGTGTCCGTCTGCGGGACGTAGGCCTCGGGCTGGTAGTAGTCGTAGTAGGAGACGAAGTACTCGATTGCGTTGTTCGGGAAGAGCTGGCGCAGCTCGTTGGCGAACTGGGCCGCGAGCGTCTTGTTCGGCTGCATCACCAGCATCGGCCGCTGGAGCTGCTCGGCCACCCACGCGACGGTGGCCGTCTTGCCGGTGCCGGTCGCACCGAGGAGCACGACGTCCTCGGTGCCACCCTTGATCCGCTTGGAGATCTCCGCGATCGCCGCGGGCTGGTCGCCCGACGGCTGGTAGTCGGACTCCACCTTGAAGGGCGCCACGCGGCGCTCGAGGTCGGTCACTGGTCGCATGTCTTCGAGCGTAGACGGCGGCACCGACACTCCTTGGTCCCCCGATAGATTGACCCTCGTGAGCAGCCCCCGGACCGTCGCCGAGCGGCTGCTGCGCCTGCTGCGGCGCACGCTGTTCACCGTCGTCGGGATCCAGTTGGCGCTCGCGGTCGGGATGTCGCTCGTCGACTCCTACCGCCGCCGGGGCAAGAAGCCGAAGCCGTTCCCCGTCTCGGCTCCGCGCGAGGTGCCGGTGGGCGACGGGGCCCTGACGACCTACACCTACGGCCAGGACCTGTACGACGCCATGCTCGACGCCATCGGCCGGGCCGAGCGCCAGGTCCTCTTCGAGACCTACATCTGGAAGGGCGACGAGGTCGGCGAGCGATTCAAGGCCGCGCTCACGGCCGCGGCCGACCGCGGCGTCGAGGTCTACGCGATCTACGACGGCTTCGCGAACCTGGTGGTCTCGCCGCGCTTCAAGCGCTTCCCGCCGAACATGCGGGTGCTGCGGTACCCGATCTACGCGGCCGGCTGGCGGTTCTTCGACTTCTCCCGCTACGGCCGGGACCACCGCAAGATCCTCGTGGTCGACGACGCGGTCGGGTTCGTCGGCGGCTACAACATCGGTACGGCGTACGCCACCGAGTGGCGCGACACCCACGTCCGGATCACCGGGCCCGGCGTCTGGGACCTGAAGCGGGCCTTCGCGGACTTCTGGAACCTCAACCGCCGGCGCCGGCTCGGTGCGTCGGAGCGCCCCCTGCTGCTGGAGACCGCGTCGACCTGGGAGCCGTGCATCCGGTTCCACCGCAACGTGCCGCGGCTGTGGATGTTCCCCATCCGCTCGATGTACATCGAGGCGATCGCCCGGTCCTCCCGCAACGTCTGGATGACCCAGGCCTACTTCTGCCCCGACCAGGACTTCGTCGACGCGATGAAGGACGCCGCGCTGCGCGGGGTCGACGTCCGGCTGCTGGTCCCCCTGAAGTCGAACCACATCGTGGCCGACTGGATCTCCCGCGGCTACTTCTCCCAGCTCCTCGACGCGGGCGTGCGCATCTTCCGCTACCGCGACGCGATGGTCCACGCGAAGACCGCCACCATCGACGGCACCTGGTCGACGGTCGGCACCGCGAACGTCGACCGGCTGAGCCTCCAGGGGAACTACGAGATCAACGTCGAGGTGATCGACGACGCCTACGCCGCGCACCTGGAGGAGATCTACGCGGTCGACGAGTCCAACAGCCTCGAGCTGACCCGGGGCGAGTGGGAGGCGCGGGACCTGCACCGCAAGTTCACCGAGATGATCCTGGGGCCGCTGCGGCCGCTGCTGTAGCTGGGCGGCGGGTGGCCCGGGGCCTGCGGTTTGGTCACCAACCGCAGAGTCGGGGCGCTCCCACCTGCGGTTTCTGACCAGTCGGCGAGCTCGGCCGGCCGGCCGCGGGCCACCCGGGCGCCGGCAGGTCCGCAACGGCCACAGGCCTGCGGTTTGGTCACCAACCGCAGAGTGGAAGCGCTCCCACCTGCGGTTTGGTCACCAACCGGCGCTCTCCCGCGCACCCAGGCTCACCGCTCTAACGCCGGGTCACCGTCGCCGGCAGGTGGGTGCGCGGGGCCATCCGGGCGCCGTGGCGCGGCCGGCGGCCGACCCCGAGCGCGAGCAGCGTCGGGACCCGGCCGCGGTGGGGGCGCCACGGCTCGAGGAACTCGGCCATCTCCTCGTCGCTGAACTCGCGGCCGGCGACGGCCCAGCCGAGGTCCTTGGCGACGTGGTAGTCGCCGAAGGACACCGCGTCGGCGTCGCCGTGGGCGCGCTGGCGGACCTCCGCGGCGGTCCAGACGCCGATGCCGGGCAGGCTGGTCAGCCGCCGCTCCACCTCGTCCCCGGGCAGGCCCACGGTGCGCTCGAGGGAGTCCGCGACCCGGGCGGCTGTCACCAGCGCGCGGGAGCGCGCGGGGTCGACGTGCATCCGCAGCCACTCCCACGACGGCACCTGCCGGATGGTCACGGCGTCGGGCTGCACCCAGAGCCTCAGGTCCGCGCCGGGACCGGGCGCGCGCTCGCCGTACCGGTGCACGAGCATCCGGAAGCCCGCGAACGCCTCCTGCCCGGTGACCTTCTGCTCGATGATCCCCGGCGTGAGCGCCTCCATGACCAGGCCGGTGCGACCGATCCGCACGTGGCCGTAACGCCGCCAGGCCTCGGCGAGCAGGGGGTGCCGGTCCGCGTCGAAGCCGGACACGTCGTCCTCGGCGCCCAGCAGCGCCGGCACGCCGTCGAGCGCCCACGCCGCGCCCGGACCCCACGCCTCCGCGTGCACCACGCCCTCGTCGGAGCGTGGGCGGAGGGCGAGGGTGGCCGGCCCGACCGGGGTCCGCAGGGCGCGCCAGTGGGTCTCGCCGACGATCTTGTACGTCGGGTCGCCTCCGCCTCGCTTGTGCCTGCGCAGCACGGAGCCGACCGCGCACGGCCAGCCCGGCCGCCAGTCCCGCACCCGTCCCTCCATCACGGCCACGCTATCTCGGGCCGCCGACACTCACCGGCTCGCCGGCCGGGTGGTGAGCACCCGCAGCGCCAGGTCCGTCGTGGCGGGTACGCCGAGGTAGCCGACGACCTGCGAGATCCGGTCGGGGTCCAGCGGCAGGAGCCCCGGGCTGCCCGGCACGTCCGGGGTGAGGCCGAGGTCGAGGTCGGTGCGCCCGGACATGATCGAGAGGTTGAACTCGAACCGCTCCCGCGCGGCCGGCGTGGCGAGCCGCTTCAGCACGCTCGCCCCGATGCGCGGGCGCCCGACCTCCTCGCAGTAGGAGTCGAGCGTGGCGACCAGCGTCGCACCGCCGCAGTGGTCGATGTCGGCCCACACCGCGTCCATCGAGCCCATCTCCGAGAGCAGGAACGGCGCGATCTTCTCGCCGATCCCGGGCACGCCCGGCAGGTTGTCGCTCGGGTCGCCGCGCAGCGCGGCGTAGTGGAGGTAGTGCTCGGCCGCGATGCCGTACATCGCGTGCAGCCGCGCCGGGTTGAGCAGCGGCGAGCCGTTGATGCCGCCGGTGATCAGCCGCAGCACCTGGGTGTGCTCGCTGATGTGCGCGAACGCGTCGCGGTCGGAGGTCACCAGCACGCAGCTCCAGTCGTGCTCGACGGCCCAGGTCGCGGCGGTCGCGTTGACGTCGTCGGCCTCGAGACCCTTCGGCGTCACCGTGAGCATGCCCAGTGCGTCGAGCAGCGCGCCGGCCCGCTCGAGCTGGTCGACGAGCGCGGGGTCCTTCGCGGCCCGGCCGGCCTTGTACGCCGGATACCTGTCCTCCCGCAGCGACGTGGTCCGGTCGTCGAGGCCGAAGAGCACCGCGTCCGGCGCGAACTGGTCGATCGCGTCCAGGATCTGGCGGAGCATGCCGTGCAGCGCCCACGCCGGACGGCCGCTGCGGTCGCGCAGGCCCGACTGCGCCCGGGCGTGGTGGTTGCGGTGGAGCAGCGACGGCGCGTCGACCGCCAGCAGGAGCCGGCGGCTCATCGCAGCAGCCCGATCGAGGACGCGTGGCGGCGTACCGCCTCGCTGTCGGCGGCGAGCACGAACGGCACCGCGGCGTCCCACCCGTCGGTGACCTGCTCCACCCGCCCGTCGCCGGGGTCGAGGCGGACCTCGCGGATGTAGACGGCGCGGACCCGGCCGGGGTGGGCGCGGACGATGTCGGCGTAGATCTGCGGGTCCTTCTCACCCGAGTCGCCGATCAGCACGAACTCCAGCTGCGGGTGCAGCGCCAGGACCTCCTCGATCCGCTCGTGCTTGCGCGCGCGGCCGTACGCGGTGCCGATGAGGTCGCGCAGCAGCAGCGGGCCGGGCGGGAAGTCGCGGTGGCGCAGGAAGCGCTGGAGGAACGCGTGGAGGTTCCATGGGCTCGACGACACGTAGAAGACCGGGTTGCGGTCGCCGTCGGCGAGGTCGCGGTAGAGCTCCGGCGCGCCCTCGAACGGCGTCCGGGTCAGCTCGGAGCCGGCGAACGTCTGGAGCAGCATCTCCCCCACGCGCTGCACGCCGGTCTCGATGATCGTGTCGTCGACGTCGGAGATCACGCCGAACCGCGCCTCGGCCGTGGGCACGCGCACCGGCACCTCGGTCCGGAACGGGCCGAGCAGGCCCCGGAAGGGCACCGCGAGCTCGACGGTGCCGGTGACCCACGGGCCGGTCACTCCGGTCGGCGCGAGCTCGATCCGGAAGTAGCCCTCGCCGTCGGTCCGCACCTCGCCGACGGCGTCGCCGACCACCACGCGCAGGGGTACGTCGGGCAGCTCGTCGGTCACGAACGAGCCCAGGCTCCGGCGTAGGGCCGCGCCAGCGCCCTCGCCCTCGACCGCCTCGGACCGCGGTGGGTTGTCGAGCACCCGGCCGCGCACCACGACGCCCGCGGCGCCGCCGTGCCCGCCGTACGCATCGATCCGGAAGTGGGCCGGCGGCCCACCGGCCCGCCGGCGGCGCCGGAACGCGTCGACGAGGTGCTCCGCCCCGACGAGCGCCCGCTGCTTCCGACCCACGGGGTCAACCTACTGTCGGCGCGGTCGTCTTGAATGGGGGCGTGCTGCTCGCCGACGTCGTCGCCACCTCCGCCACGGTCGCCGCCACCCGGTCCCGCAAGGCCAAGGTCGCCGCCATCGCCGCCCTGCTGTCGAAGGCCGCGCCCGACGAGATCGAGACCGTGACCGCCTACGTCGGCGGCTCGCTCCGCCAGCGCCGCACCGGCCTGGGGTGGCGCGGCCTCTCCTCGCTCCCCGAGCCGGCGGCCGAGCCCTCGCTGACCGTGCTGGAGGTGCACGAGGACTTCGAGGCGCTCTCCGCCCTGGCGGGATCCGGCTCGCAGGCGGCCCGCGCGGCCGCGGTGGCCGACCTCTTCGGTCGCGCGACCGAGGAGGAGCAGCAGTGGCTGCGCGGGGTCGTGACCGGCGCCGTGCGGCAGGGCGCCCTCGACTCACTGGTCCAGGAGGCACTCGCGGTCGCGGCGGACGTGCCGCTGGTCGCCGTACGACGGACGGCGATGCTGGGCGGCTCGACGGTGGCCGTCGCGCGGGCGGCGTTCGCGGGCGTGCCCGCGCTGGAGGAGGTCGGGCTGGAGGTCGGCCGGCCGGTGCTGCCGATGCTCGCGTCGAGCGCGCCGGACGTCGCCGCGGCGCTCGCGAAGGCGGGCGGCGGTGCCGAGGTCGCGGTCGACCAGAAGCTCGACGGCATCCGGATCCAGGTCCACCGCTCCGGCCCCGAGGTGGTGATCGCGACCCGGTCGCTGGAGGACATCACCGCCCGGCTGCCCGAGGTGGTCGAGGTCGCGCTCGCGCTGCCCGCGGAGTCGTTCGTGCTCGATGGCGAGGCGATCGCCCTCGACGAGTCCGGCCGCCCACGCCCGTTCCAGGAGACCGCCTCCCGCACCGCCATGGCTGCCCTGGATCCTGGGGAGGGGGTCGCCGTG
Source organism: Nocardioides pyridinolyticus (assembly GCF_054653575.1). Taxonomy (NCBI): domain Bacteria; kingdom Bacillati; phylum Actinomycetota; class Actinomycetes; order Propionibacteriales; family Nocardioidaceae; genus Nocardioides; species Nocardioides pyridinolyticus. The sequence continues at coordinate 81,520 of NZ_BAAIFY010000006.1, forward strand.
ACGCCGTACTTCTTCGACGTGCTGCACCTCGACGGCGCCGACCTGCTCGACGCCCCCGCCTCCGAGCGCGCGGCGGCGCTGGAGCGCCTGGTGCCCGAGCGGCACCGGGTCCCGCGGCTGGTCACCGCGTCGGAGGACGACGCAGAGGCCTTCCTCGCCGACACCCTCGGCTCCGGGCACGAGGGCGTGGTCGTGAAGAGCCTCGCCGCACCGTACGACGCCGGACGCCGCGGCGCCGCCTGGGTGAAGGTCAAGCCGGTCCACACCCTCGACCTGATCGTGCTCGCCGTCGAGTGGGGCTCCGGGCGCCGGCAAGGCTGGCTCTCGAACATCCACCTCGGCGCCCGCGATCCCTCGACTGGCGACCTCGTGCCGCTCGGCAAGACGTTCAAGGGCATGACCGACGAGATGCTCGCCTGGCAGACCGAGCGTTTCCTGGAGCTGGAGACCTCGCGCTCCGGACACGTGGTCCACGTCCGGCCGGAGCAGGTCGTCGAGATCGCCTTCGACGGCGTCCAGCGGTCCACGCGCTACCCCGGCGGCGTCGCCCTCCGGTTCGCGCGGGTGGTCCGCTACCGCGACGACAAGCCGGTCTCCGAGATCGACACCGTCGAGACGGTCCGGGGCTACCTGGCCGGCTGAGACAGCTGTGCAACTCCGAGTTGCACAGGTCGTACAATCGCGGACGTGAGCACCCCCGAGAACGACGGCCGGCGCACCGCCGCCGCCGCCCGGCGCCGGGCCCGCGAACGCGACATCATCGCCGCCACCCGTGCGCTCTTCGACGAGCGCGGCGTGCGGGACGCGCAGATCGAGGACATCGCCAAGGCGGTCGGGATCAACCGGGCGATCGTCTACCGGCACTTCACCGGCAAGGAGGAGCTCTTCGCCCTCACGCTGGTCGGCTACCTCGAGGAGCTGCGCGGCGAAATGGCGGCCGCGGCGGAGTCCAGCACCGACCCGGCCGAGCGGCTCGCCGCGCTGGTGGGCGCGTTCGTCGACTACGGCGTCGCCCACCCGGCGTTCCTGGACTGCGCGCAGACCCTGATGCGGCGTACCGGCCCGGACCTGCTCGACGAGATGTCCGAGAGCGCGCTGTTCCGGCTCGGCCGCGGCATCTCCTCGTGCCTCGCCCTGCTGACCGAGGTGCTCGAGGACGGCGTCGCCGCCGGTGCCTTCACCGTCGAGGACCCGGTCCTGCTCGCCAACACGCTCTACGCCAGCGGCCTCGGCGCCCTCCAGCTCGCCCGCGTCGGCATCCTGGTCAAGGAGGCCGCGCCCGGCATCCCTACGGTCGGCTCGATCTCGGCCGACCAGGTCCGCGACTACCTCGTCGCGTCCGCGCTGGCCCTCGCCGCCCGCTGAGCCCGGCGCCAGCCGGCTCAGATCACCCCGAGCGCGATCATCGCGTCGGCGACCTGGATGAAGCCGGCGATGTTGGCGCCGGCCACGTAGTTGCCGGGCAGGCCGTACTCGTCGGCGGTCGCGAGGCAGCGGTGGTGGATGCCGCGCATGATCTCGGCGAGGCGCTCCTCGGTGTGCTCGAAGGTCCACGAGTCGCGGGAGGCGTTCTGCTGCATCTCCAGCGCGGAGGTGGCGACGCCGCCGGCGTTGGCGGCCTTGCCGGGGGCGAAGACGACGCCCGCCGCGGCGAACGCGTCGACCGCGCCCGGGGTGCACGGCATGTTCGCGCCCTCGGCGACCACCTTCACCCCGCCCTTGATCAGCGCCTTGGCCTCGACCTCGTCGATCTCGTTCTGGGTCGCGCACGGGAGCGCGATGTCGCACGGCACGTCCCAGACGCTGCCGCCCTCGACGTAGCGCGCGGACGAGCGCGCGTCGGGGTACTCCGAGATCCGGCCGCGCCGGACCTCCTTGATCTCCTTGACCAGGTCGAGGTCGATGCCGTCCCCGTCGACGACGTAGCCGCCGGAGTCGGAGACGGCGACGACGGTGCCGCCGAGCTGGTGGACCTTCTCGACGGCGTAGATCGCGACGTTGCCGGAGCCCGAGATCACGACCTTCTTGCCGTCGAAGGAGTCGCCCGCGGCCTTGAGGATCTCCTCGACGAAGAACACCGTGCCGTAGCCGGTGGCCTCGGTGCGCACGAGCGAGCCGCCCCAGCTCAGGCCCTTGCCGGTGAGCACACCGGACTCGTAGCGGTTGGTGATCCGCTTGTACTGGCCGAACAGGTAGCCGATCTCGCGGCCGCCGACGCCGATGTCGCCCGCGGGTACGTCGGTGTACTCGCCGATGTGGCGGTGCAGCTCGGTCATGAACGACTGGCAGAACCGCATGACCTCGGCGTCCGAGCGGCCCTTGGGGTCGAAGTCAGAGCCGCCCTTGCCACCACCGATCGGCATGCCGGTCAGCGAGTTCTTGAAGATCTGCTCGAAGCCGAGGAACTTCACGATGCCGAGGTAGACCGACGGGTGGAACCGCAGGCCGCCCTTGTACGGGCCCAGCGCGGAGTTGAACTCCACCCGGAAGCCCCGGTTGAGCTGCACGTCGCCGGCGTCGTCGGTCCACGGGACCCGGAAGATGATCTGCCGCTCCGGCTCGCAGATGCGGTGGATGACGGCGGCGTCGACGTACTCCGGGTGCTTGGTGACCACCGGGCCGAGGCTCTCAAGGACCTCGTGGACGGCCTGGTGGAACTCCTGCTCACCGGGGTTGCGGGCGAGGACCTCGTTGTAGACGTCCTGGAGCTTCGGGTTGAGTGCGGTCACCGCCTCATCGTTCCAGAACGGCCACCACGCCCTGACCACCGGCCGCGCAAACCGAGATCAGCGCGCGGCCCGAGCCCTTCTCCGCGAGCAGCTTCGCGGCGACGTTGACGATCCGGCCGCCGGTCGCGGCGAACGGGTGGCCGGCGGCGAGCGAGGAGCCGTTCACGTTGAGCTTCGAGCGGTCGATCGCGCCGAGCGGGGCGTCGAGGCCGAGCCGCTCCTTGCAGAAGATCGGGTCCTCCCACGCCTTGAGCGTCGCGAGCACCTGCGAGGCGAACGCCTCGTGGATCTCGTAGAAGTCGAAGTCCTGGAGCGCCAGGCCCTGCCGCGCGAGCAGCCGCGGGACGGCGTACGCCGGCGCCATCAGCAGGCCCTCGGCGCCGTGCACGTAGTCGACGGCGGCGGTCTCGGCGTCCACGAACCACGCGAGCGGCTCGAGCCCGTGCTCGTCGGCCCACTCCTCCGAGGCCAGCAGGACCGCGGACGCGCCGTCGGTCAGCGGGGTCGAGTTGCCCGCGGTCATCGTCGCGGCCTCACCCTTGCCGAAGACGGGCTTGAGCTTGGACAGCTTCTCGACCGAGGAGTCCGCGCGCAGGTTGTTGTCGCGGTCGAGTCCGCGGAACGGCGTGACCTGGTCGTCGAGGAAGCCCCGCTCGTACGCCGCCGCGAGGTGCTGGTGCGAGGCGGCCGCGAGCGCGTCCTGGTCCTCGCGGGTGATCTCCCACTCCAGCGCGGTCAGGGCGGCGTGCTCGCCCATGGAGAGCCTCGTGCGCGGCTCGCCGTTCTGCGGGATCTCCAGGCCGATGTCGCCGGGGCGGATGGCGCCGAGCGCCTTCACCTTGCCCGCGGTGTCGCGGGCGGCGTTGACCCTCATCAGCTTCTTGCGCAGCCGGTCGCTGATCGCGACCGGCGCGTCGGAGGTGGTGTCGGTGCCACCGGCGAGGCCGGAGTCGATGGTCCCGAGCGCGATCTTGTTGGCCACCTGGATCGCGGCCTGCAGGCCGGTGCCGCACGCCTGCTGGATGTCGACGGCCGGCGTCTCGGGCGCGAGCCGCGAGCCGAGCACGGCCTCGCGGGTGAGGTTGAAGTCGCGGGCGTGCTTGAGCACGGCGCCGGCGACGACCTCGCCGAGGCGCTCCCCCTCGAGCCCGAAGCGGGCCACCAGGCCGTCGATGGCCGCGGTCAGCAGCTCCTGGTTGGAGACGTCGGAGTAGGCGGTGTTCGACCGCGCGAACGGCGTGCGGTTGCCGCCGAGCACGGCGACGCGACGGGTGCTGCCCGGGTTGCTGCCGGGGCTGCTGCCGGGGGTGCTGGTGGTCATGGGTTCATCCTGCGTCGGTGAGGGGAACGAGAGAAGGACATGAGGGCCAGATCACGAAATCTGGACTCCGAGTTACACAAGGAGTTACATACCCACCATGAGCGACTTCTACCGCGGCTTCACCGACTCCGCGATCGGCAAGCAGGTCACCAAGCTGCTCGGGCTCCCGCAGCCCGCGAAGCTGGAGCGGTACGCCGAGGGCGCACCGCTCGTCGACGGCACCGTCGCGGTCGGCGGCCGCGGGCGCCTGGGCCCCGAGCTCGTCGGCGTGCTGGACTCCCTCGGCATCGCCGCGGTGACCGACACCACCGGTGACGGCACGTTCAAGGGCCTGGTCTTCGACGCGACCGGCCTCACCTCCTCCGACCAGCTCGGCGAGCTGCGCGACTTCTTCACTCCGCTGCTCCGCCGGCTCGACCGCTGCCCGCGCGTGGTCGTGATCGGGACGCCGCCGGAGCTGGTGACGGGCGACGAGCGCGTCGCCCAGCGCGCGCTGGAGGGGTTCACGCGGAGCCTCGGCAAGGAGATCGGCCGCGGCGGCACCGTCCAGCTCGTGTACGTCGGCGAGGGCGCCGAGGGCTCGGTCCACAGCACGCTCGCCTTCCTGCTGAGCCCCAAGTCGGCGTACGTCTCGGGCCAGGTGGTGCGGATCGGCGCCCACGGCAGCACCGACGCCGGCGAGGTCGACGACTGGCTGCGCCCGTTGGAGGGCCGGGTCGCGCTCGTGACCGGCGCGAGCCGCGGGATCGGCGAGCAGATCGCGCGCGTGCTCCACCGCGACGGGGCGACCGTCGTCGGTGTCGACGTGCCGCAGGCGGCAAGCGAGCTCCAGGCCGTGATGCAGGAGCTCGACGGCGACCACCTCGTGCTCGACATCACCGCCAAGGACGCCCCGCACCGGATCGCGCGGCACCTGAAGGAGAAGCACGGCGGGGTCGACGTCGTCGTGCACAACGCGGGCATCACCCGCGACAAGAAGCTCGCGAACATGGCCGAGGACCGCTGGGACCAGGTCATCTCGGTGAACCTCACCGCTCCCGAGCGGATCACCCGCCACCTCCTCGACGAGAAGGTGATCAACGACAACGGCTCGATCGTCGGCGTCGCCTCGATCGCGGGCATCGCCGGCAACGTCGGGCAGACCAACTACGCCGCCTCGAAGGCCGGCGTCATCGGCCTGGTCGACTCCCTCGCCGACGAGCTCGACCGCGGCATCACGATCAACGCGGTGGCGCCCGGCTTCATCATCACGCAGATGACCGCCGCGGTGCCGTTCGCGACGCGCGAGGTCGGCCAGCGCCTTAACGCGATGACCCAGGGCGGCCTGCCGGTCGACGTGGCCGAGGCGATCGCCTGGTACGCCAGCCCCGGCTCCACCGCCGTCAACGGCAACGTGGTGCGGGTCTGCGGCCAGATGATGCTGGGCGCGTGAGGGGGTGCCTGACGTGTTGCCGGTCATGGTGAAGGCGGCGCTGCCGGTCGTCCCCGGCGTCAACCTGCTCCCCGGCGTGCGCAAGAGCGGCGGCGACCTCCCCGACACCTCGCTGGTGCGGCACGACGTCCCCGTCGACCCGAAGCACGTGGCGGCGTACGCGTCGGTCTGCGGCTTCCCGCGCAAGGACACGCTGCCGCTCCCCTACCCGCACCTGCTGGCGTTCGGGCTCCACATGGAGATCATGACGTCGGCGTCCTTCCCGTTCCCGGCGATCGGCACCGTGCACCTCGAGAACGCGATCACCCAGCACCGCCCGATCGGCCTGGACGAGCAGCTCCAGGTGACCGCGCGGCCGGCGAACCTCCGGCCCCACGCCAAGGGGCAGGTCTTCGACATGCTCACCACCGTGCACGCGCGCGGCGAGCTGGCGTGGGAGGAGACCTCGACGTTCCTGCGCCGCGGCCGGGGCTCGGACGACGCGGCCGCGGGCTCGACGTTCCCCGACGCGCCCGCGCGGGGCCTGACGTGGAGGCTGCCCGCGGACCTCGGCCGCCGGTACGCCGCGGTCTCCGGCGACCGCAACCCGATCCACCTCTACCCGGTGACCGCCAAGGCGTTCGGCTTCGCGCGGCAGATCGCCCACGGCATGTGGTCGATGGCCCGCTGCGTCGGCGCCCTGGAGAACCGCCTCCCCGACGCCGTCACCGTCGCGGTCGCGTTCAAGAAGCCGATCCTGCTGCCCGGCACGGTCGCCTTCGGCGCCCGCCCCGCCGACGCCGGCTGGGCGTTCTCGCTCGCCTCCCCGAAGAGCGGTGCCCCCCACCTCGCGGGAGCGGCGACTCCCCTTTGACCCACCGTTGAGTTGGGCGTGAATCGCCCGCGAGTCGGGCCTCCCTCCCGCGGTCCGAGAGAACGGCCCAGCTCGAGCGCGACTTTGGCCCAACTCGACGGCGAATGGGGCCCAACTCGACGGGGAACCCGGGCGAGGTGAGGACGGCGGTGGCGGCGACCGACCAGTGGCGCGACCCGGACGGCTTCCGGGCGCCGGCCGGCCTGGTGCACGCGTGGGACCAGGGCACCAACCAGACACGCTGCGGCGTCCCGATCAAGAAGGCCAGTCTCTACCGGTTCTCGCACGTAGAGTGGGCGGACGCGCAGCCGGCGACCGGCCGCGACGCCGACCGGGTGACCGACGTGTGCCCGCGGTGCGCGGCGTCGATGGGCCGGCGACGCGACGAGAGGCCGTGGAAGCGGGAGAACCCGCGACCCTGACCGGTCACAACCCCCGACTCAACGGGTCACAAGGCCCGACTCAACGGGGGTCGCGCGGGCGGGTCAGGCCCTCCTGGGCGACCGTGGCGACGAGCGTGCCGTCCTCCTGGAACACCCGGCCGAAGGCCAGGCCGCGCGCGCCCTGGGCCGAGGGCGACCACTGGTCGTAGAGCCACCACCGGTCGGCGCGGAAGGGGCGGTGGAACCAGATGGTGTGGTCGAGCGAGGCCATCTGGATCTTGGCCGGGTCGTCGTCGTGCGCGGCGAGCGCGGAGCCGAGCAGGCTGACGTCGCTGGCATAGGTGAACGCGGCGGTGTGCAGCACCGGGTCGTCGCCGAGGCCCTCGCGCAGCCGAACCCACATCCGCGCCTGGGAGACGTGGCCGCCGTCGGGGTCGAGCCCCAAGCTCGTGTTGCCGAGCCAGCGTACGTCGAGCGAGCCCCACTCCTTGCCGAGCGCGTCGGCCTCGGCGTTGCCGCCCGTGCGCATCACCTCGACCAGGTCGACGCCGGTGTCGGGGGCGCCGACCGTCGGCATCGCGTCCTGGTGCTCGAAGCCCTCCTCGGGCCGCTGGAAGTTCAGCGTCTGGTAGTAGATCGGCCGGCCGTGCTGGCGCGCGACGACCCGCCGGGTGAGAAACGAGCGACCGTCGCGCATCCGCTCCACGTCGTACACGATCGGGACGGCGTAGTCGCCGGGCAGCAGGAAGTACGAGTGCAGCGAGTGGACGGCGAACTTCGGGTCGACGGTGCGCACGCCGGCGATCAGCGCCTGCGCAGCCACCTGCCCGCCGAACACGCGGGCGCGCACCGACTCCGGCTGCCGGCCCCGGAACAGGTCGGTGTCGAGCTCCTCCAGGTCGAGCAGGTCGACGAGCTCCTCCGTCGGGCTCACGCGCCCTCCTTCATGGCTGGGCCTTCCGCGGCCGCATCACGGCCTCCTGGGCCACGGACGCGACCAACCGGCCGTCCTGGCTGTAGACCTTGCCGAGCACCAGCCCGCGGCCGCCGGTCGCGGCCGGCGAGTGCTGGTCGTAGAGCCACCACTCGTCGGCGCGGAACGGCCGGTGGAACCAGACCGCGTGGTCGAGCGAGGCGAGGAACACGTCGCCCTTGAGGAAGCTGAGGCCATGGGGCGCCAGCGCCGCGCCGAGGAGCGTCATGTCGGAGAAGTACGTGAAGGCCGCCGTGTGCCAGAACGGGTCGTCGGGCAGCGGCGTGGACGCCTTCAGCCACAGCCGCTGCCGGCCCGGCCGCGCGTCGTCGGGCTCGAGGTCGCGCACCGGTCGCACCTCGGCGACGTCCCACTGGTCCGCGTGCTCCTCGTCGTGCGCACGCCGGACGACGGGCGCACACTCCTCGGGCGCGGGTACGGCGGGCATCGGCTCCGCGTGGTCGAGGCCGGGCTCCTGCTTCTGGAAGTTCACGGTCTGGGCGTAGATCGGGCGGCCGTGCTGCTGCGCGATCACCCGGCGGGTGAGGAACGAGCGCCCGTCGCGCAGGTAGTCGACGTCGTAGATCGTCGGCACCGAGGGATCGCCGGGCTGGAGGAAGTAGGAGTGCAGCGAGTGCGCCGCGAACTCCGGCGCCACGGTGCGAGAGGCCGCGACCAGCGCCTGCGCGGCGACCTGCCCGCCGAAGACGATCGGCCGGGTGGTCGGCATCTGCGCGCCGCGGAACAGGTTGTCGTCGATCACCTCGAGGTCGAGCAGCTCGACGAGCTCGTCGGAGTCCCGCGGCATCAGTCCTCGTCCTCGACGTCGGAGCTGCCGGACCCGTCGAGTCCCTGCAGGAACCGCTCGAACTCCTTGCCGAGCTCCTCGCCGGTCGGCAGCGGCTGGTCGCGGGCGAGCAGGCTGGAGCCGCTCTCCTCGGCGCGCTCGAAGGCGTCGTACTGCCGCTCCAGCGCGGCGACCACCTCCGCGACCTCCTCGTTGGCGGCGAGGTAGCGGGTGATCTCCGCGTCGCGGTCCTCGGCCTCGGCGCGCAGCCCCGACAGGTCGATGGTGAGCCGGCCGGCGAGCTCGACCTGCTCGAGCAGCGCGGCCGCGGCGAGCGGGTAGTCCGACTGGGCGAGGTAGTGCGGCACGTGCGCGACGAAGCCCATCGCGTCGTGGCCCCACTCCCCGAGCCGGACCTCCAGGAGCGCCTGCGCGCTGCTCGGGATCCGCAGCTCGCCGCGCCACGGGCTGTCGGCGGTGATCAGGTCGGGGTTGTTGGCGTGGTGGGTGATCGCCATCGGCCGGGTGTGCGGCACCGCCATCGGCACCGAGCCCATCCCGACCACGCGGGTCACGCCGAACCGCTCGACGACCTCGCGCACCGCGAGGCAGAACGCCTCCCAGCGGGTGTCGGGCTCGGGTCCGTGCAGCAGGAGGTACGGCGTGCCGCCGGTGTCCTCCAGCAGCCGGACGAGCAGCCGCGGCGCGTCGTACCGCTCGTAGTGGTCGCGGACGAACGACATCGCGGGCCGCCGGGCGCGGTAGTCGTGCAGCTCGTCGACGTCGAAGGTCGCCACCACCCGGCCCTCGGAGAGGTCGGTGAGGTGCTGCACGGCGCGGCTCGCGGCGCTGCCAGCGTCGAGGAACCCGTCGAGCGTGAGCACGAGCGTCAGCGAGGACACGTCGTCGAGCTCGGGGACGTGGTCGACGATGTGCACGAGGCGGTCGGGCATGCCCAAAGACTAGTGGCGAGGCCGAGGTCACACCCCAGGTGGGTGACCGCGTTGTTACTCCTGGGTAATCTTCGCAGCGTCCCCGAGAACCAGGAGAACCCCGTGTCCCGTCAGCTGCGAGAGGTCGTCTTCGTCGACGGCGTGCGCACGCCGTTCGGCAAGGCCAAGGGCCAGTACGCCGAGACCCGTGCCGACGACCTCGTCATCAAGTGCATCCGTGAGCTGCTCCGGCGCAACCCGTCGCTGCCGCCCGAGCGCGTGGACGAGGTGGCGGTCGCCGCCACCACCCAGATCGGCGACCAGGGCCTCACCATCGGCCGCACGGCCGCCCTGCTCTCCGGGCTGCCGCAGAGCGTGCCCGGCTACGCGATCGACCGGATGTGCGCCGGCGCGATGACCGCCGTGACCACCACCGCCTCCGGCATCGCCTTCGGTGCGTACGACGTCGTCATCGCCGGCGGGGTCGAGCACATGGGCCGCCACCCGATGGGCGAGGGCGTCGACCCGAACCCGCGGATCATGTCCGAGCGCATCGTGAACCCCGACGCGCTGGTGATGGGCAAGACGGCCGAGAACCTGCACGACCGCTACCCCACGATCACCAAGGAGCGCGTCGACGCCTACGCCGTGCGCTCGCAGCAGAAGACCCAGGCGGCGTACGACGCCGGCAAGATCCAGCCCGACCTGGTGCCGGTCGCGACCCGCTCGGAGGAGCTCGGCTGGGGCCTGGCCACCAGCGACGAGCCGATGCGCCCGGAGACGACCCTGGAGTCGCTCGCGGGCCTGAAGACGCCGTTCCGCCCGCACGGCAAGGTGACCGCGGGCAACGCCGCCGGCATCAACGACGGCGCCACCGCCGCGCTCCTCGCCGACGAGGAGACCGCGCGCGAGCTCGGCCTGCCGGTGAAGATGCGGCTGGTGTCCTACGGGTTCGTCGGCGTCGAGCCCGAGGTCATGGGCGCCGGCCCGATCCCGGCCACCGAGAAGGCCCTCAAGCAGGCCGGCCTGACCATCGACGACATCGGCGCGTTCGAGGTCAACGAGGCGTTCGCCGTCCAGGTGCTGGCCTTCCTCGAGCACTTCGGCATCGCCGACGACGACGCCCGCGTGAACCCCTACGGCGGTGCGATCGCGATGGGCCACCCGCTGGCCTCGTCCGGCGTGCGGCTGATGAACCAGCTCGCCAAGGCGTTCGAGGAGAACCCGGACGTCCGCTACGGCCTGACCACCATGTGCATCGGCATCGGCATGGGCGGCACGGTCATCTGGGAGAACCCGCACTGGACCGGAGAGGCGGCCTGACATGGCGATCGAGAACCTGCTGACCCGCGCCCAGGAGATCTCCTCCGACGCGGAGCGCGTGACGAAGGCGCACCTGCGCAAGGTGCGGCTGCCGGCATCGAACGGGCAGGGCGCCGGCGTGCTGGGCCTGATCACGCTGGACAACGGCGAGGACCACACCAAGCCCAACACGTTCGGCCCCCGCTCGCTGCTCGCGCTCAACGAGGCGCTCGACGCCGCGCTCGCGGACGACGAGATCGCCGCGATCGGCGTGACCGGCAAGCCGTTCATCCTCGCGGCCGGCGCCGACCTCACCTCGGTCGCCGGCGGCGGCCCCGACGCCGTGCGCGTGGTCGCCGAGCTGGGCCACCACGTGTTCCGCAAGCTCGGCGAGGGCGGCAAGCCGTCGTTCGGCTTCATCAACGGCCTCGCTCTCGGCGGCGGCCTCGAGGTGGCGCTGCACTGCACCTACCGCACGGTGATGGACAGCGCCCCCGCGGTCGGCCTGCCCGAGGTCATGCTCGGCCTGGTGCCCGGCTGGGGCGGCACGTTCCTCGTGCCGAACCTGATCGGCCCGGACCAGGCCGTCACCGTGGTCCTGGAGAACGCGCTCAACAACGGCAAGACGCTCAGCGGTACGGCGGCGTACGAGATCGGCCTGGCCGACGCCGTCTTCTCCGGCGCGGACTACCTCGAGCAGTCGCTGCTCTGGGCGGCCGCGGTGCTGCGCGGCGAGATCGTCGTGGAGCGGCCGGAGCCCGACCGGGGCGCCGGCTGGGACGCGGCCGTCGAGCGCGCCCGCGGCATCGTGCAGGCGAAGACCGGTGGCGCCAGCCCGGCCGCGCTGAAGGCGGTCGAGCTGATCGACGCGGCCCGCGACGGCGACCGCGACGCCGGCTTCGCCCGGGAGGACGACGCGCTCGAGGCGATGTCGCACACGCCCGAGCTGATCGCGTCGCTCTACGCCTTCGACCTCGTGCAGAAGCGCGCGAAGCGCCCCGCCGGCGCGCCGGACAGGTCGCTCGCCCGCCCGGTCACCAAGGTCGGCATCGTGGGCGCCGGCCTGATGGCCTCGCAGCTGGCGCTGCTGTTCGTGCGCCGCCTCGAGGTGCCGGTCGTGCTGACCGATCTCGACCAGGAACGCGTCGACAAGGGCGTCGGCTACGTCCACGCGGAGATCGACAAGCTCCTCGCCAAGGGCCGGATCAACGCCGACAAGGCGAGCCGTCTCAGGACCCTGGTCTCTGGTGTCGTCGACAAGGCAGCGTTCCATGACGCTGATTTCGTCATCGAGGCCGTGTTCGAGGAGATGTCGGTCAAGAAGTCGGTGTTCGCCGACGTCGAGAAGGCCGTCTCCCCCGAGTGCATCCTCGCGACGAACACCTCGTCGCTGTCGATCACCGAGATGGCCGCCGACCTCGAGCACCCCGAGCGGGTCGTCGGCTTCCACTTCTTCAACCCGGTCGCGGTGATGCCGCTGCTGGAGATCGTCAAGGGCGAGCAGACCTCCGACGAGGCGCTCGCGACCGCGTTCGCCACCGGCAAGGCACTCAAGAAGACCACGATCCTGGTCAACGACAGCCCGTCGTTCATCGTGAACCGCCTCCTCGGCCGGTTCATGGGCGAGGTCGGGAGGATCGTCGACGAGGGCACGCCGGTACCGGTGGTGGACGGCGCCTTCGCGGGCGTCGCGCCGATGCCGCCGTTCGTGCTCCTCTCGCTGGTCGGCCCCGCGATCGCGCTGCACAACAACGAGACGCTGCACGCGGCGTTCCCCGACCGCTTCTACGTCTCCCCCGCGCTCGAGCGTGTGGTGGCGGCGCGGAAGGGGTCGTACTACGGCCCGGACGGCGCGATCGACCCCGAGGTCGAGGCCCTGCTGGAGACGCCGGAGAGCCCGGTCGTCCTCGAGTCGGCCGAGGTGCGCACCCGCGTGCTCACCGCACTGGCCGACGAGGCACGCCGGATGCTCGACGAGGGGGTGGTCGTGGCCGCCGAGGACCTCGACCTGGCGATGATCACCGGTGCCGGGTTCTCGTTCTGGAACGGCGGCCTGACCATGCTGCTCGAGCGCGAGGGTCTCGGGACGTTCCACTGACCCCCTGACCGGGACCGGAGGGAGCTACGACTCGGCCGGGAGCAGCACGCGGAAGGTGCTGCCCCGGCCGAGCTCGCTCTCGACCGACACCGTCCCGCCGTGCGCGGCGACGATCGAGGTGACGATGCTGAGCCCGAGGCCGGTGCCCGGCAGCTGCTGGACGACGGCCTCGCCGCCGCGGAAGAAGCGGTCGAAGACGTGCTCGACCTCGTCGGCGGCGATGCCCATGCCGGTGTCGGTCACGTCGATCTCGACCCCGCGCTGGGCCCCGCCCTGGGCCCCGTCCTGGGCTCCGTCGACGCGCAGGGTCGCGATGACCGCGTCGCCCGCGCGGCTGTACTTGACCGCGTTCGAGAGCAGGTTGTCGAGCACCTGCCGGATGCGGTGCCCGTCGACGCGCACGGTCAGCCCGTCCGGGACCTCGGCGCGCACCGTCACGCCGCTGCGGTCGGTCGGACCGCGAGCGGCCTCGACCGCGTCGCGCACGATCGCGGCCAGGTCGACGTCCTCGAGATGGAGCTCGAGGGTGCCGTCGGCGACCTGGCCGATCAGCAGCAGGTCGGTGAGCAGCGTCTGGAGGCGCACGGCGTTGCGCTGCACGACCCGCAGGGGCCCCGCGACGTCCTCGGGGAGGTCGTCGCGCTCGCACAGCATCTCCAGGTGGCCGAGCACCGAGGTCAACGGCGTCCGCAGCTCGTGGGAGACGGACGCGACGAACTCGTCCTTGACCCGGATCGCGCGCATCAGGTCGGTGATCTCCTGGTAGGCCAGCGCGGCGCCGATCCGCTCCCCCGCCGGACCGCGGACCTGGCGGGCCGAGGTCGAGAACGCCGCGCGCGTGGCCGGGTCCGCTCCGACCCAGTACCAGTAGTCGTCGAACTCCTCGCCCTGCGTCGCGCGGTAGGACGGCATCTCCTCCCGCTGCATGCGCGACCCGTCGGGCAGGTACACCTCGCCCAGCTGCCCGGCCGCGCCGTCGTGGCCCTGCGGGAAGGGCAGCCGCATGGTCTCGGCGTGACGGCGGTTCATCCGCTGGTAGGTGCCGTCGGGGCCGATGAGCAGCAGCCCGACGTTGACGGTCTCGAAGATCGCCTCGAGCCGGTCCTCGTTCTCCTGGCGCACGGTCACGTCGAGGACCTGCGCGATGCAGTGCAGCGGCTCGCCGCCCTCGTCCCGGACCAGCGCGACCGAGAGATCGCCCCAGACCACGCGGCCGTCGCGGTGCAGGTAGCGCTGGCGGATCCGGTAGGAGTCGATCTCACCGGCGAGGGTCTGGTGGTAGAGCGCGAGGTCCGCGTCGAGGTCGTCGGGGTGCGTGATGTCCTGGAACCCGTGCCGGAGCAGCTCCTCCTCGTCGTACCCGAGCATGTCGCACAGTGCCCGGTTCACCATCGTCAGCCGGCCGTCCGGTGCGACGACGGCCATGCCGATCGGCGAGTGGTGCAGCATCAGCCGCCACAGGTCCACCCCTGACCACCTCCCTCGCCTTGGCTATCGGCCGCCCACCCCCAAGGATGGAGGGGTGGCCCGCATCATCCCCCTCCTGACGGCTCTCCTCCTCCTCGCCACTCCGGCACCGGCCGGAGCGGCGCAGGACGGGGTGGTGAAGGCGCAGAAGCGGCTCAACGAGCTGCACTGCTCCGCGGGCGCGCCGAACGGCGAGCTCACCGCGCGGACCCGCTCGGCGGTCGTGCGGTTCCAGTCGCGGGCCGGGATGGCCCAGGACGCCCACCTCACCGACCGCACGCGGCGGGCGCTGTACGCCGAGGACGCCCCGCGCTGCGACAAGCGCCCGGTCCCCGCCGGCTCCGGGCACGGCCGGCGGATCGTGATCTCGCAGCACCAGAACTGGGTCTGGCTGGTGGACCCCCGCGGCCGCGCGGTCGCCCAGGGCGGGATGGTCGACAACACGCGGGACCACCAGATCCACGCCGACTGGATCCTCGGCACGGACATGGCGCAGTCGCACGGCTGCATCCGGCTCTCCCGCGCCCTGTCGCTGAAGGTCTGGAACTTCACCGACCGGCGGACCCCGGTGCGCGTGGTCTGACCTGTCCCGGTCTGCTCGGGTCAGGTGATCTCGGGCAGCTGCTGCGCCGAGCCGGGCAGCGCCCGGAACGGGTCCCCGCGCTCGGCCAGCCGGTCGAGCACGGTGCGGATCGTCCAGCGGTCGGGCCGCAGGTCCGGGTCGTCGAGCTCGTCCCAGGCGATCGGCACCGAGACCGGGGCCCCGGGCGCCGGACGGGGTGAGTACGGCGCCACGAGGGTCTTGTTGATCGCGTTCTGCGTGTAGTCGAGACGGGCCAGCCCCTTGCGGGCCTTGACCTCCCACTTCCAGCTGACCAGCTCCGGCACGACCTTCCCGACGGTCTTCGACAGGGTCTCCACCCACGCGCGGGTGTCGTCGAAGGTGCAGCCGGGCGAGCGTCAGCAACTCCTCCCAGGAGGTCCGCTCCCCCGGATCCAGGTCCACCAGCGCGTAGGTCGGCTCGTGCGGCCGGTCCGCGCGCGAGGTCCACGGGTGCCACTCCAGCGCGCCGAAGTTCGCCGCCCACACGAGCGCGGCCGGCTCGTCGGGGACGACGTACGCCGTGGTCTCGCCCTCGTCGGCGTCCGGGTTCTCCCAACAGCGCAGCCACTCCGGTGCGTGCTCGGGTCGCTGCTTGTGCCAGAAGCCCTTCCCCTCCACGCCGTCCGGGTAGCGGTGCATGTTGAGCGGCCGGCCCTCGAGGTAGGGCAGCGCGAACGGAGCGATCCGGGCGGCGTAGGCCAGCAGCTCGCGCTTGGTCACCGGAGGGCCCTGTCCGTCGCGAGCCGGGAACAGCACCTTGTCGAGGTTGGTCACCTTCAGGGTGCGGCCGAAGACCTCCCACGTGCCCTGCTTGCCCAGGGCACCGAGCTCGTCGATGGCCTCGTCCGGGAGCGGCTCGGGCTCCAGCGACACGCTCGCCTCGGCGGCGGGCGCGTCCGAGCGCCAGAGCCGGCTGGGGTCGGCCATGCCTCCCGGTGCCCGCTCGGGCCGGTGCGCAGACGCCCTGGGCGCGGGACGTCATACGACCTGGTCGCCCCAGCAGCCACCTCGTATGACGTCCCCGAGGAGCTTCGAGGGTCAGGCCGCGGCCTTCTCCTCGGCCCGGACCCGGCTGTGCGTGCGGCCGTAGACGAAGTACAGGAGGAAGCCGAGGGCCATCCAGATCAGGAACCGCAGCCAGGTCTCCAGCGACAGGTTCACCATCAGGTAGACGCAGATCAGCGCGGACGCGATCGGCAGCCACGGGCTGAGCGGCACACGGAACGGGCGCTCGAGGTCGGGGCGGGTGCGCCGGAGGACCGGGACGGCCAGCGACACCAGCGCGAAGGCGGTGAGCGTGCCGATGTTGACCATCTCCTCGAGCTTGCTGATCGGCGTGTACGCCGCCACCAGGGCGATCAGCACGCCGATGGTGATCGTGATCCGCACCGGCGTCCCGGTCTTCGCGTTCGTCTTGCCGAAGGCGTGCGGGAGCAGCCCGTCGCGGCTCATCGCGAACAACACCCGGATCGCGCCGATCATCAGCGTCATCACGACCGTGGTCAGGCCGGCGACGGCACCCGCGGCGATCAGCGTCGCGAAGCCGCTCTGCCCGACGTCGCGGAACGCGGTGGCGAGCGCGGCGGCGGGGTCGATCCGGTCGTAGGGCACCATCCCGGTGATCACCAGGGCGACCGCCATGTAGAGGACGGTGCAGATGCCGAGCGACCAGAGGATGCCCTTGGGCAGATCACGCTGCGGGTCCTTGGCCTCCTCGGCGGTGGTCGCGACCACGTCGAAGCCGATGTAGGCGAAGAACACGACCGCCGCCGCCGAGAGGACGCCGAGGATGCCGAAGGTCTGGGGCTCCAGCCCGATCGCCCACGCGATCAGTGGCTGGTGCAGGCCGGTCGCCGACACCGGGTCGGCGGGCGGCGGGATGAACGGGTCGTAGTTCGCGCCGCTGACGTAGAACAGCCCTGCGACGATCACGAACAGCACGATGAACAGCTTCACCGCGACCAGCACCAGGTTGACCCTCAGCGACTCCTTGATGCCCAGGGCCACCAGCGTCGTCAGGACCGCGACCAACAGCAGCGCCGGCACGTTGACGTGATCCCACTCGAACGACGTCGACGTGCTCGGGCCGATCGACGCCGGCCAGATCAGTCCGAGCTCGTCGAGGAACGTGACGAAGTAGGTGCTCCAGCCCTGCGCGACGACCGAGGCGCCCAGCATCAGCTCCAGGATGAGGTCCCAGCCGATGATCCACGCGATCAGCTCGCCGAGCGTCGCGTAGGAGAAGGTGTACGCCGATCCGGCCACCGGCACGGTCGACGCGAACTCCGCGTAGCAGAGAGCCGCCAGTGCGCAGCAGATCGCGGCGATGCCGAAGGAGAACACCACGCCCGGCCCGGCGTAGTCCGCGGCGACCCGGCCGGTCAGCGTGAAGATGCCCGCACCGATGACGACGCCGATGCCGAAGACCGTCAGGTCGAGCGCCGAGAGCCGCCTCCTCAGCTGGTACTCCGGCTCGTCGGTGTCGCGGAGACTCTGTTCGATCGACTTGGTGCGCAGGAGGTTCATGCCTCCACACTGTCCTCCGACCGGTCGGACCAAACCAGCCCCGAGGTCACCCCGCCGCGGGGTCGTACAGGCTCAGGATCAGCCGGTCCGCCTGCGCGGCCAGCTCCTCCGTGCTGGTGCCGAACCGGTCGCGCAGCACCGCGTCGGGGTCGGCGTCGGGCTCGGCCATCGCGTCCAGCAGCGCCCAGGGCGCGTCGTCGCCGTAGGTGTCCGCGAGCCACTCGACCGCCCACCAGGCGAGGCCGTAGTGGGCGTCGGAGTCCTGGTCGTTGAACGTGTCGTCGTCGGGGAGGTCGGAGACCCCCGCTTCGGCCGCCAGCACGGCGGCCTCGGGGATGCGGCGGTCCTGCGGCGCGAGCGGCCGGACGGCGACGTACTCGGCCAGGCCCTCCGAAAGCCACACGGGTACGGCGTCGTCGTGGGTGCCGACGGCGACGTGGGTGAGCTCGTGGCGCACGAGCCGGTCGCGCTCGCGGCCGGGCTGCACGAGCATCCGGGGGTTGAGCGCGAACCGGGTGCTCTGCCCCACCGGGAAGGCCACGGCGTCGAGGTCCTCCGGGTCGTCGCCGGGCACGTCCTCGAGCCCGTCGAGGAAGGTCGGGTCGGAGAGCGCGTAGAGGACGACCGAGCGGCTCCACGCGTAGGGCACCTGCGCGGCGACCGCCGAGAGACCGTTCTCCACCGAGGCGACCAGCTCCGGCGCGGCGCCGACGCTGCCCGCGTCGAAGATGCCGAGGACACCGGCACCCTCGCGGACCTCGACCGGCCCGAGGTCCCAGGGCTGCGGGTCCCGCTCCTCCACGGCGGTCAGCACGAAGCGGCCCGGGCGCCCGGCGACCGCCCGGAACCGGTAGCGGCCCTGGCTGGTGACCGCCGTGTCGTCGTACCCCTCGAGCCGGAGGGAGGTCTCGACGATCGCGGAGTAGGTGCCGCCGTCGCGGACCACGCTGGCGGGGTCGACCTCGTAGCGCAGCCGCGCGATCGGCAGCTGGGTGAGGTTGGCGAACCAGTCCTGCTGGAGGTCGCGGAACGCGGTGCTGCCGGCCACCTGCCGGGAGAAGGCGTCGGCGTCCGCCCGGCGTACGGCGCGGGCGCGGACCTCGAGCGCCCGGTCGATCGCCCCGACCGCGTCCAGGGGCGTGGGGGTCGCGCTCCGGGGCTCGTCGCCGGAGCAGCCCGCCAGAGCCGCGATGAGCAGCGCCGCGGCGAGGAGCGCCCCGGCGAGCAGGCTAGGGCGTGTGCTCGACATCGAGGGGAGAACGACCGTCCGAGAGCGAGGTCATGTCCTCCACGATGCCGAGCGCGATGGCCTGCGGGGTGAGGCCGATCCGCTCGAGGATCGCGTCGCGCTTGGCGTGGCCGAGGAAGTCCTGCGGGATGCCGTGCAGGCGGAACGGCGTGTGCACGCCGGCCGCGTTGAGGGTCTGGAGCAGCACCGCGCCGCAGCCGCCGGTCTCGCCGTTGTCCTCGATGCTGACGACCAGACGGTGCTCGCGGGCGAGCTCGACGATCGCGGGGTCGACGGGCTTGACCCAGCGCGGGTCGACGACGGTGACGCCGATGCCCTGCGCGACGAGCCGGTCGGCCACCTGGACGGCCACGGTGGCCATGGAGCCGACCGCGACGACCAGCACGTCCTTGGTGCCCTTGCGGACCAGCACGTCGGCGCCGCCGGCCCGGCCGACCGCCTCGATGTCCGCGGGCGGCGGTCCCTTCGGGAAGCGCACCACGGTCGGGGCGTCGTCGACCTCGACCGCCTCGTTGACGAGCTCGTGCAGCCGGGTGGCGTCGCGGGGAGCGGCCAGCCGGAGGCCGGGCACCACCTGGAGGATCGACATGTCCCACATGCCGTTGTGGCTGGCGCCGTCGTCGCCGGTCACCCCGGACCGGTCGAGCACGAAGGTGACACCGCACTTGTGGAGCGCGACGTCCATGAGCACCTGGTCGAAGGCCCGGTTGAGGAACGTCGCGTAGACGGCGAAGACCGGGTGCAGCCCGCCCATCGCGAGCCCCGCGGCCGAGGTCGCGGCGTGCTGCTCGGCGATGCCGACGTCGAAGAACCGCTCGGGGAACCGGGCCTGGAACTTGTCGAGGCCCACGGGGTGCGTCATCGCCGCGGTGATCGCGACGACGTCGCGGCGCCGCTGGCCGAGCTCGACCATGGTGTCGGCGAAGTGGTCGGTCCAGATCCGGCCCTTGGGCTTCTCCGCACCGGTCTGCACGTCGAACGGCCCCGGTGCGTGGAACTGGTCGGCCTCGTGCCGCTCGGCGGGGTCGTAGCCGTAGCCCTTGCGGGTGATCGCGTGCACGATCACCGGGCCGTTGAAGCGCTTGGCCTGGGCGAGCACGTGCTCCATCGCCGCGCGGTCGTGGCCGTCGACCGGGCCGACGTACTTGAGCCCGAGGTCCTCGAAGAGGCCCTGCGGGGCCAGCGCGTCCTTGACGCCCTTTTTCATCGCGTGGAGGGCGTCGTACGCCGCGGGACCGACGCCCGGCACGGCGTTGAGGCGGCGCTTGACCATGTCGAGCACGTGCTCGTAGCGCGGGTTGGTGCGCAGCGCGGTCAGCGCGGTGGCGAGCCCGCCGATGGTGGGCGTGTAGGAGCGGCCGTTGTCGTTGACGACGATGACCAGCTTGCTCCGGTTCGCGATCGCGATGTTGTTGAGGGCCTCCCAGGCCATGCCGCCGGTGAGCGCCCCGTCGCCGATGACGGCGACGACGTGCCGGTCCTCCCCCCGGATCGTGTAGGCCTTGGCCAGGCCGTCGGCGTAGCTGAGGGCGGTCGAGGCGTGGGAGTTCTCGACGATGTCGTGGTCGGACTCGGCCTGGCTCGGATAGCCGCTGACACCGCCCTCGCGACGCAGGGTGTCGAAGGTCGCCGCCCGCCCGGTCACCAGCTTGTGGACGTAGGACTGGTGGCCGGTGTCGAAGACGATCCGGTCCCGCGGGGAGTCGAAGACCCGGTGGATCGCCAGCGACAGCTCGACCACGCCGAGGTTGGGTCCGAGGTGCCCGGAGTTGGTGGCGACGGTGCGGATCAGGAGGTCACGGATCTCGGTCGCGAGCGCGTCGAGCTGAGCGTCACTGAGGTCGCGCAGATCCCGCGGGGACGCGATCGAGTCGAGGATGCCCATGGCGGCCGAG
This sequence comes from Nocardioides pyridinolyticus, assembly GCF_054653575.1. Lineage (NCBI taxonomy): Bacteria > Bacillati > Actinomycetota > Actinomycetes > Propionibacteriales > Nocardioidaceae > Nocardioides > Nocardioides pyridinolyticus. Next base: position 102,071 of record NZ_BAAIFY010000006.1, read on the forward strand.
TCTACGTGGCTAGAGGTCGACGACCGCGATCGCGGGCTCGTGCAGACTGCCCAGCCAGAGCCGTCCGTCGTGCTCCCGGACGCCGGTGACCATGTGGTACGCCGTGGCGGGCCGGTCGACGTCGTGGACCAGCCGGCCCTCGTCGTCGAAGGCCTGGGCCCGGACGGTGCGCTTCGGCTTGGGCTGGAGCGGCTCGGGGATCCTCGTCACGAGCTTGCGGACCGGCATCGGGGCGCGCTGGAGGCGTTCGACGACCGGGTCGGTCGGGCTGGCGATCGATACCCAGACGAGCCCGTCGCTCCCCCGCGCGATGTTGTCGGGGTAGCCCGGCAGGTCGGTGGCGAGGAAGTCCCGGGTGCCCGCCCTCGGTCCGGTGAGCCACCACCGCACGACGGTGCGCGCGCCGGTCTCCGCCACGGCGACGTACGACTCGTCGGCGGCGAGCGCGACCCCGTTCGCGAAGGCCAGGCCCTCGATCACGACCTCCGGGACGCCGTCCGCGCCCATCCGGGCGAGCCGGCCGGTGCGGGTGTCCTGGACGAGGTCGTCCTTCCACTGCTCGATGCCGTAGTGCAGCGAGGAGTCGCTGAACCAGACGGTGCCGTCGGAGGCGATCGCCGCGTTGTTGCAGAAGCGCATCGGCGCGTGCCCGATGCGGTCGACGACGGGCTCGACGCCGCCGCTGCGGGTGTCGACGCGCAGCACGCCGCGGTGGGCGTCGCAGACGAGCAGCCGCCCGTCGGGGTCGATCTCGATGCCCAGCGGTCGTCCGCCGGTGTGGGCGACCCGGTCGACCCGGCGGCCGTCGGGCGTGATCCGGAGGATGCTGCCGTCGTCGGTGCCGGTGTAGACGACGCCGTCCGGGCCGACGAGGACGTCCTCGGCACCGGATCCGGGGACGGGGTGCACGGTGAGGTCGCTCATGGGGTCATCAGAGCAGCGAGCGCACCATGAGCACCAGTGCCGACGCGCCGGAGACCAGCAGGACCGCCCCGCGCACGCGGTGCGCGGGCAGCAGCCGGCGCAGCGGGGAGCCGACCACCACGCCGAGCACGATCGCGGGCAGCAGCAGGCCGGCGACCGCGACCTGGTGGCGCTCGAGGTCGCCCGACACCGCCAGCCCGAGCAGGCTGATCGCGGCGCCGACGAGGAAGTAGACCGCCATCGTGGTGCGGATCTGCCGCGGCGGGCGGTGCTGGTAGAGCAGCGCGAACGGCGGGCCGCCGATCGAGGTAGCCGTGCCGGTGACGCCGCCGATGAAGCCGGCCGCGCTCAGCGTCCCGCGGTTGATCGGCACCTCGACGGCGTGCCAGGTCAGCAGCACGGCGAGCAGCACCATCGCGCCGATGAGCACGCCGAGCTGGTCGGCGCTGAACGTCGCGACCACCCCGACCCCGCCTGCGGTGCCGACGACGCGGGCCGGGAGCGACCAGTACAGGCCGAACCAGTCGATCTCGTCGCGCTCCTGCACGAGCGTGATGATCGGCAGCACGAAGGCCAGCGAGATGAGCACGCCCGGCATCAGGCCGGGCTCCAGCAGCGTGATCACCGGCGCGGCGACCAGCCCGATGCCGAGGCCGACCAGGGCCTGCACGGTGGAGCCGACCAGCACGGCGAGGAAGACGAGGGCGAACACCCCCGGGTCGAGGCCGCCGGTCAACCGAGGAGCTCCCAGTACTCGGGCGCGTCGAGGAACGCCGGCACGACGATCGCGGCGCTCGCCGTGAGGTCCAGCGCGCGGGCGGCACGGGGCTCGACGAACACGATCCGGCGGCCCTCCCCCACGACGACGTCGTCGTCGGTCAGCTCGGTGCCGGCGTACCAGACCTGCATGGCGTCGAGCGTCCCGTAGGCCTCGTGGAAGACCTCGAGCTCGCGGAAGAGCCGGAGCGTGCCCGCGGCCAGCTCGATTCCGGTCTCCTCGGCGAGCTCGCGGTACGCCGCGGGCTCGTACTCCTCCCCGTCCTCCACGTGCCCGCCCACCAGCCCCCACTTCTCGGGGTCGATCACCGGGTGCTCGTCGCGCTCCTGGAGCAGCACCCGCCCGCGCCGGTCCACGAGCAGGACGGAGGCGAAGCGGTGCATGCTGGCACGCTATCGACATGCGTCTCGTCGCCCTGACCCTCGCCCTCGTCCTGGGACTCGCGTCCTCCCCGGCCGCCGTCCCCGCCGCCGCGCAGGTGCCGGACGGGATGGAGGTGACCGGCTGGATCCTCCAGAGCGGGAGCAACCGGCTGGTCGCGCGCAACGCCGACGGGATCACCACGCTGAGCGTCGCCGCCGTGGCGCTCACCGCGAACGGCGGCGGGGTGGCGAGACCGAACGCGGACCACGAGCGGCTGCGCCGGGCCGCGCACCGGCACGAGCTAGTGGCCGAGCTGCTGCTGACCAACTACAGCAACCGACTCGAGGCCTTCGACCCCGAGCGACTGCACCGGCTGCTCAGCAGCCCGCGCAAGATCCAACGGGTGGCCGACCGGCTGGCCGGGTTCGTCGCGGCGGGCTGGGACGGCGTGAACATCGACCTCGAGCGGGTCCGGGAGCGCGACGGCGACGGGCTGGTCGCGCTGGCCCGAGCGCTCCAGGACGCGATGCCCGCGGAGAAGACCGTGTCGATCGACGTGAGCGCCGCGCCCTCGGTGGAGTCCTACCGCGACCGCGGCTACCGCCTGGCCGGGCTCCGCGACGCCGTCGACGTGGTCGACCTGATGACCTACGACCTGCACGGCCCGTGGTCCGGCCCGGGCCCGATCGGCGACCTCGCGTGGCAGCGCCGGTCGCTGGAGGCGCTGCTGACCGTCGTACCCCCGGAGCAGGTGCAGCTCGGCGTGGCCGGCTACGGCTACACGTGGCCGCGCGAGGGCACCGGCCGCAGCGTCACCGTGAAGCAGGCCGAGCGGCTGGTCGAGCGCTCCGGCGCCACCGCCCGCTGGCGCCCCGGGCCCGGCGAGTGGACGGCGCTGCTCCCGAACGGCACCCGGCTCTGGTGGTCCGACGGGCGCTCCTACGAGCGGCGCGTCGACCTGGCCCGTGAGTACGGCCTCCGCGGGCTCGCCGTGTGGCGGCTCGGGTCGGCGGACACGCTCACCTGATATGTAGCGCGCGGGACGCGAGGCCTAGCCACCCCAACTCGCTGACTGTACGATCAGTGAATGGCCAGCGAGATCCGGAAGACCCTTCCCGGGGTGGCCTACCACTCCGACGAGACCTACGCCCTCGACCGGGACCGGGTCTTCTACCGCAACTGGATCTACGTCGGTCGCGCCGGACGGGTCGCGAAGCCGGGCGACTGGCTCCGCGTCGAGATCGCCGACGAGAGCATCCTGGTCGTGCGCGGGAAGGACGAGCGGGTCCGCGCCTTCTACAACGTCTGCCGGCACCGGGGCTCGCGCATCTGCGACGACGAGCGGGGGTCGGTGCGCAGCCACCTGCGCTGCCCGTACCACGCCTGGGGCTACGCCCTCGACGGCACGCTCGTCACCACCCCGATGATCGACAGGGACGAGATCGACCGCCCCTCGACGTCGCTGTGGCCCGTGCACGTCGACGTCTGGGAGGGGTTCGTCTTCGTCAACCTCTCCCGCGAGGAGCCGCGCTCGCTGCACGACCACCTCGCCGACCAGCAGGACGAGCCGCTGGGGCTGGCGAAGTACGGCCTCGCGGAACTGCGCATCGGGCACGTCACGGTCAACGACGTGCAGGCCAACTGGAAGATCGTCCTCGAGAACTACAACGAGTGCCTGCACTGCCCGACGATCCACCCCGAGCTCGTCGCCGTCGTGCCGGCGTACAAGAAGGGCGACATCTTCGAGGACGGCCGCGCCGACGGCGGGGTCTCGCTGGCCGACGGGCGGACGGCGATCGTGGACGACCCGCGCCTCCGGCTCCCGCTCCTCCCGGGCTTCCGGGGCGCCGGCGACCCGCAGTCCTACTACGGCGCCGGCGTCTACCCGACGATGTTCCTCGACGTCGACGGCTCCAGCTGCCTGGCGACCGCGGTCTTCCCGACCGGCCCGCGGAGCAGCCGGCTGGTGACCGAGTATCTCTTCAGCCCCGACGCGCTCGACGACCCCGACTTCGACCCGTCACCGGTGGTGGAGTTCAACGAGCGCGTCACGCGCCAGGACAACGAGGCCTGCGAGCGGGTCCAGCGCGGCGTGACCTCGCGCGCCTTCGACCACGGCGTCTTCCCGGCCAAGGACAGCTGGGTCCACCACTTCGACCAGCGCTACCTGCGCGACGTCACCTGACGATCCTCGCATCGAGGGCGAGTACGCCGGACGGGCCGGCCAGCACCGGGTTCAGCTCCAGCTCGGCCAGCTCCGGGTGGGCGGCGGCCAGCCGCGAGACCCGGGCCACCACCTCGGCGAGCGCGTCGAGGTCCACCGGCGGCCGACCGCGCGCCCCCAAGAGCACCGGCGCGCCGTGGAGCGAGAGCAGCAGGGACCGGGCGGCGTCCGCGGACACCGGCGCGATCGCGCAGGCGACGTCGCCCAGCACCTCCGCGAAGACGCCCCCGAGCCCGACCAGGACCACCGCGCCGAACTTCGGGTCGCGCACGCTGCCGACGATCAGCTCGACGCCGTCGGCGAGGTCGGCCATCTCCTCGACGGAGACCGCCGGCGGCGCCAGCCGCGCGACCAGGTCGGCGTGGGCCGCCCGTGCCGCCTCGGGGTCCGCGAGTCCGAGGACGACACCGCCGCCCTCGGACTTGTGCACCCGGCCCAGGGCCTTGAGGACCACGGGGTACCGCAGTCCGGCCGCCGCGGGCCCGGCCTCCAGCCCGGCCGCGTCGGTGACCGTCACCGAGCGCGGGAAGGCGATCCCGGCCTCCGCGAAGAGAGCTCGCGCGGCGGCGTACGACACGTCGGCGACGGGCGCCGCCGCGGCGGGGAGCGGCAGCGCCAGGCCGTCGCCCGACGGCTCGAGGAGCCCGGCCAGCACCGCGCAGGCCCGGTCGACGTCGCGGTGGACGGGGATGCCGGCGGCGCTCAGCACCCGCCCCGCGGGGCCGTCGGGGTGGAGGGTCTGCACGACGAGCGGCCTGGTCCCGGCCGCGGCCGCCGCGGCCATCCGGCGGGCCGCGGCCACCTCGGCCGCCACCAGCCCCGGCCCCTGGAGCGCGTAGCCCCCGAAGTACCCGGTCACCAGGACACCGTCGACCTGGTCGCAGGCGAGGAGGACCTCCACGGCGCGCGCGTAGCTCGCGGCGTCCTGCTCTCCGGCACCGGCGAGGTCGACCGGGTTGGTCACGGTGGACTGCGCCCACAGCGCCGCGGTCAGGTCCGCGGTCACCGCGCCGTCGAGCACCGGGGTCGCCAGCCCCACGGAGACGAGCGCGTCGGCCGCCACCGCGCCGTGCCCGCCGCCGTCGGTCAGCACCGCCACCCGGTCCCCGGCCATCCGCCGGGGACCGCGCAGGGCGACCAGCAGGTCGGCGAGCTCCGTCGGGTGCTCGACCCGGTGCGCCCCGGTCGCCGCGCACGCGGCGTCGATGACCATCGCGGAGCTGGTGAGCGAGCCGGTGTGGGACGCCGCGCTGCGCACCGCCGCCTCGCTGCGACCGGGCGCGAGCAGCACGAGCGGCTTGCCGGCGTCCCGCAGCGCCCGGGCCGCGTCGAGGAACGCGCGGCCGTCGACGACGTCCTCGGTGTAGACCGCGACCGCCCGCGTGCCGTCGTGGACCACGCAGGAGTGGAGGAGGTCGACGAGACCCAGGTCGGCCTGGTTGCCGAGCGACACGAACCGGGAGACCCCCAGTCCGCGGTCGGCCATCAGCCCGGCCAGGTCGAGCACCAGGTTGCCGCTCTGACTGAGCAGCGCGACGTCGCCGGCGGGGAGGACGGCGTGCGCGAGCTGGAGCCCGGTCGTCGTGTCGACGATCCCGAGGCAGTTCGGCCCCACGACGACCGCTCCCGCGGCGCGCGCGACGGCCAGTGCCTCGGCCTCGATCGCGGCACCGGCCGCCCCCGACTCGGAGAGCCCGGCGGTGATGCCCACGATCGCCCGCGCGCCCGCGGCGACCGCGTCGGTCACCGCGTCCACGAAGCCGGCCGCCGGGACGCACACGACCGCCAGCTCGACCGCCGCCCCGGCCGCCACCCCGGCCGCCACCACGGACCGGTGGGCGGGCTCGCCCAGGACCTCGCCGCCGCGGCGGTTGACCAGCAGCACGGTCCGGTCGTCCCGCGAGTCACCGCGCGAGGCGAGGGCCCGGCCGGCGATGATGTGGCCCCACTTGGCGGGGTCGTCGCTGGCGCCGACGACGGCCACCGTGCGCGGTGAGAAGAGCGCTTCCAGCGGCTCCGGCGATCCTTGACGCCCCACGGGCCGAACCCTAGCATCGCTGACTGACTGCACAGTCAGCCTGAACGGGAGCCATGGCAGCCACGTCGTCGAACCGTCCCAGCCAGCGCGAGCAGGCCGCAGCCGAGGCGCGCACGCGCATCCTCGCCGCCGCCGCCGAGTGCATCGTCCGCGACGGCCTGGCCCAGGTCCGGATGGCGGCCATCGCCCGCACCGCCGGGGTCTCCTCCGGCCTGCTGCACTACCACTTCGACACCAAGGAGCTCCTCTTCGGCGAGGTGCTCCGCTACTCGCACGAGACATCGGCCGAGCTGACCCAGCAGGCGATGGCCCGGGCCGGCGAGGGCCCCGCCGAGCGGCTTTCGTCCTTCCTCGACCGCTGCCTGCCGAGCGACCGGCAGCGGGCGGACGAGTGGCTGCTCTGGCAGGAGCTCGCGGTGCTCTGCATCCGCGACCCGCACCTCGCGAAGGTCGGCGCCGAGCTCTACGAGGACCTGTACGTCGCCGTGGCCGACATCGTCCGCCAGGGCCTCGCCGCCGGCGTCTTCACCACGCAGCTCGACCCGCGGCTGATCGCCGAGACCGCGATCGCCCTGACCGACGGCCTCGGCGCCCGGGTGCTCGCGGGCGACCCCCTCCTCGGCCTGGAGGAGGCGCGCGCCACGGTCGCCACCGCGGTCGGGGTCCTGGTCGGGCACGACGGACCACTCCCGTGACCCCGTCCCCCGGTCTCGGCCTCCCCCGCCCCTCGCGGCGTGGGCTCCTGACCGGGGGCCTGGCGCTCGGCGCCTCCCTCGCCCTGCCGGGCTGCGCGTACCTCCGTGACGACGCCCCCGCCGATGCCCCGCTCCCCCCGTCGGCGAAGGCGCAGGTCGACGGCGACCTCGTCTACTTCAACTGGGCCGACTACCTCGCCCCGGCGGTCGTCAAGGGCTTCTCGGAGGAGTACGGCGTCGAGGTGATCGAGTCGAACTACGACTCGATGGAGGGCATGTACGCCAAGCTCGCCGCGGGCAACCAGTACGACATCGTGTTCCCGATCGCCAAGTGGGTCGTGAAGCTCAAGCGCGAGGGCAAGCTCCGCTCGATCGACCCCGCGCAGCTGACCAACGCCGACCAGGTCTTCTACTCCGGGTCGTACTTCAACCACCCGTGGTACGACGACGGCTCCGAGGTGTCGGTGCCGTTCACGGTCTACAAGACCGGGATCGGCTGGCGCACCGACAAGGTCTCGTCGATGACCGGCAGCTGGCGCGACCTCTGGAACGACGAGGCCCGCGGCCGGGTGTTCACCCTCGACGACCAGGACGAGGCGCTGGCGATGGCCGCGCTGATCCTCGGCTACGACGTGAACACCGCGGACCCGGGCGAGCTCGCCGACATCAAGGACCTGCTGATCAGCCAGAAGGAGTACCTCCGGGCGTACTCCTCCGACGACATCAACAACATGCTCGGCGGCGACGCCTGGGTGCACCACATGTGGAGCGGGGACTTCCTCTACCTCCAGCGCGGGCTGGCCGACGACCCCGCGATGTTCGCCTTCGAGGCCCCCAGCGAGGGCACGCCGATCAACTCCGACGCCTACGCGATCCCGGCCAACGCGCGGCACCCCGGGACGGCGATGGTCTTCATCGATTACCTGCTGCGGCCCGAGAACGCGGTCCGGAACATGAAGTACCTCTTCTACCCGTTCCCGGTGAAGGACGCGCTGCCCGCGTTCGCCGAGCTGACCCAGGACGCCCCGGCCTGCCAGGTCGACGTCGCCGACCTCGAGAACGAGAACGTCTACCGGCTGCTCGACACCGAGGAGGTCCAGCGCCGCGCGGCGGTGTGGACCGAGGTGAAGGCGAGCTGACGTGGCCACGACCGCGCCCCGCTCGGCCCAGCGCACGTGGCTGTGGGGCGCGCTGCTCGCGCTGCCGACGGCGTGGATGGTGGCGTTCTTCGTGTCCAGCATGGTGATCGTCGTCCTGCTCTCCTTCGGCCGGACGACCAACGACGGCTTCCCGGTCTTCGCCACGAGCACCGCCAGCTACGAGGCGCTCTGGAACGAGGTCTACCTCGAGCTGTTCCTGCGCTCGCTCGCCTACGCCCTCGCGACGGTCGCGATCTCGGTGCTGATCGCCTACCCGGTCGCCTACGCCATCGCGCTCCACGGCGGCCGCTACAAGAACGCGCTGATCGCGGCGGTCGTCGTGCCGTTCTTCGCCAGCTACCTGATCCGCATGTACGCCTGGAAGGCGCTGCTCTCCGACGACGGCCTGGTCAACAGCGGCCTGGGCCGGGCCGGGATCGGCGCGGTCACCTTCCTCAACACGCCGTACGCCGTCGTGGGCGGACTGGTCTACGGCTTCGTCGTCTTCATGATCCTGCCGGTCTACGCCTCGCTGGAGCGGCTCGACGTGTCGCTCGTCGAGGCCGGCAAGGACCTCTACCACGGGCCGGTGCGCACGTTCGTCCACGTGACGCTGCCCGCGACCCGGGCGGGCCTGTACGGCGGCATCCTGCTGGTCTTCCTGCCCGCCCTCGGCGACTTCGTCAGCGCCCAGCTGCTCGGCGGCGCCAGCACCTACATGATGGGCAACCTGGTCCAGCAGCAGTTCATGGAGGGCCAGAACTGGCCGCTCGGCTCGGCCCTGACCGTCGGGATGATGCTCGCGCTGACCGTGCTCATGGTCGTCTACCTGCGCGCCACCTCGACCCGGGCGCGGGAGGCGTGATGTCCCGCCGGCTGGAGCGCAGGCCGCGGTTCGCGGTGGCGGTGACCGTGGTGTTCTTCGCCTGGCTCTACCTGCCGATCCTGGCGGTGGCGCTGTTCAGCTTCAACGACGAGAAGTCGCTGTCGGCGTTCTCCGGCTTCAGCCTGCGGTGGTACGACGCCCTGGTCCACGACCGCGCGCTGCTGGACTCGCTCGTGGCCAGCCTGGAGATCGCGACGCTCGCGACGGCCGGGTCGCTCGTGCTCGGCACGATGCTCGCCCTGGGGCTGGAGCGGGTCCGCTCGCGCCGCGGCCGGGTGATCGGGGCGGTCACGCTGCTCCCCCTCGTCACGCCCGAGATCGTCACCGGCGTGGCCGCGCTGCTGCTGTTCACCGGCATCGGGCTCGAGCTCTCGATGACGACGGTGGTCCTGGCCGAGATCACGTTCTCGATCGCCTACGTCACCGTGATCGTCCGCGGCCGGCTGGCCGGGATCGCGCTGGAGGTCGAGGAGGCCGCGCGCGACCTGGGCTGCACGCCGTTCCAAGCCCTGCGCCTGGTCACGATCCCGCTGCTCACGCCGGCGCTCCTCGGTGCCGGCCTGCTGGTCTTCGCCCTCGTCTTCGACGACTTCGTGCTCGCGTTCTTCACCACCGGGGTGGACCCGCAGCCGCTGCCGGTGCGCGTCTACTCCTCCATCCGCTTCGGCGTCTCCCCCGCCATCAACGCGATCGGGACGCTGATGCTGCTCGTCTCCGCCCTGCTCATCGTGGCCGCGCTGGTGCTCCCGCGTCTCTTCGCCCGCGAGCCGTCCAGCCTGGACCTGATCACCGGGGAGCGCCGATGACCGGCACGCCCAGCGTCTCCCTGCGCGGGCTGACCAAGGTGTTCGGCGGCGCGACCGTCGTCGACCACCTCGACCTCGACATCGCGCGCGGCGAGTTCTTCGCGCTGCTGGGCCCCTCCGGCTGCGGCAAGACCACGACGCTGCGGATGATCGCCGGCTTCAGCGACCCCACGTCCGGCACGATCCTCGTCGGCGGCGAGGACGTCACCAGCACTCCCCCGCACAAGCGCGACGTGAACACCGTCTTCCAGAGCTACGCCCTCTTCGAGCACCTCGACGTCCGGCGCAACGTGGGGTTCGGCCTGCGCCGCAAGGGGATCGACAAGTCGGCGATCGACGACCGGGTCTCCCGCATGCTCGAGCTGGTCGAGCTCGCCGACCGGGCCACGGAGCGCCCCAGCCGGCTCTCCGGCGGGCAACGGCAGCGGGTGGCGCTGGCCCGCGCGCTCATCAACGAGCCCCAGGTGCTGCTGCTCGACGAGCCGCTGGCCGCGCTCGACCTCAAGCTGCGCCACGCGATGCAGGCCGAGCTCAAGGCGATCCAGCGCCAGGTCGGCATCACCTTCCTCTTCGTCACCCACGACCAGGACGAGGCGCTCAGCATGAGCGACCGCGTCGCGATCATGAACGACGGCGTGGTCGAGCAGTGCGGCACGCCCGAGGACATCTACGAGCGGCCCACGTCGGTCTTCGCGGCCGGCTTCATCGGGACGAGCAACCTGATGAGCGGCTCGTGGTCCGCCGGCTGCGTCGCGGTCGCGCCCGGCGTCCGGATCCCCGCGCCCGGGCACACCGGCTCGGCCGAGGGCGACGCGGTCAGCGCGGCCGTCCGCCCCGAGAAGATCTGGCTCACCGAGCTGACGCCGCGGATGTACCGCCTGCCCGGCACCATCGTCGCGACCAGCTACCACGGCGCCACCACCCAGTACCTCGTGGCGATCGCGCCCGGCCTCACCCTCACCGTCCTGGAGCAGAACCTCCCGCGCATGCGCGCCGAGGACCGCTGGCAGCCCGGCGACCTGGTCGAGGTCGGCTGGCTGCCCGAGCACACGGTGGTGCTGCGATGACCGACGTCGTGGTCGTGGGCGCCGGGCTGGCCGGGCTGGCGGCCGCCCGCGACCTGGAGGCCGGCGGCGCGCAGGTCACCGTGCTGGAGGCGCGCGACCGGGTCGGCGGCCGGGTCGAGCAGGTGGAGCTCCCGGACGGCCGCCGCGTCCAGCTCGGCGGCGAGGTCGTCGGCACCGCGCACACCGGGTACCTCGGTCTCGTCGAGGAGCTGGGGCTCACGCTGACGGCGTCCTACGTCGCGGAGCCGGGCCGGATCACCCGCCAGGTCCCTGGGTCCGTCGACGTCGGCGCGTGGCCGTCGTGGTGCACCGACGCCGACCGGGCGTCGTTCGACGACGTGGAGGCCGCGCTCGCGAAGGTGCTGGCCACGATCGACCCCGACGACCCGTGGTCGTGCCCCGATCTGCACCGGCTGGACCGGCTGAGCCTCGGCGACTGGCTGCGCGAGGTCGGCGCGAGACCGAGCGTGCTGCGGCTCTTCGAGCTCGTCCACCGGAGCCTGTCCGACGGGTCGATCGAGCGGCAGAGCCTGTTCGCCTACGCCCGCAAGACCGTCGTCGGCGGCACGACCGGCAGCTACGACGTCGAGCAGTGGGAGAACCTCCGCGTCGCCGAGGGCTCCGCCACCGTCGCCCTGACGATGGCGGCGGGACTCCGCGACGTGCGGCTGTCCACGCCGGTGCGCCGCCTCGCGATCGGGTCCCGCAGCGAGGTGACCACCGTCGCCGGCGAGACGCTCCGCGCCGACGCGGTCGTCCTCGCGGTGCCGTCCGGGCCGGCCCGCGACCTGGAGATCCGCGGCGTCAGCGACGAGCGGCTGACGTCGCTGCGACGGCAGCGGCACGCGCTGGCGGCCAAGTTCGTCGCGGCGTACGACGAGCCGTTCTGGCGCGCCCGCGGCCAGAACGGGCTGTCCGAGAGCGAGGGCGTCCTCGGCTCGACCTGGCCGCAGCAGCACGGCGTGCTGTCGGCGCTGGTCCCGCCGGAGCGGTACGCCGCCTTCCTCGCCGCCGAGCCCGGCCGGCGCACCCGCGAGGCCCTCGCCCAGGTCGCCGAGCTGTTCGGGCCGGAGGCGACCGCGCCGATCGCGACCTGGACCCGGCTCTGGGGCACGGACCCGTGGACCCAGGGCTACGTCACCCAGTGGCGTCCGGGCGACGTCGAGGGCGTCGGGAGGCGGCACGGCACCCACGAGCCGCCGTTCTACGTCTGCGGCTCCGACCAGTGGGTCGCGGGCTACATGGAGGGCGCCGTCCGGACCGGCCGCGGGGCCGCCGCCGCGGCGCTGGCAGGGAGGTAGGAGCGCATGGACTTCGGGCTGACCGACGAGCAGCGCAGCATCCTGGAGGTGACCCGCGCGTTCGTCGAGCGCGAGCTCCACCCCCACGAGGAGGAGGTCGAGCGCACCGGCGTGCTGCGGCCCGAGCTGGTCGCGCAGATCCGCCGGAAGGCGATCGCCGCCGGCCTCTACGCCGCCAACATGCCCGAGGAGGTCGGCGGAGCGGGCCTGGACACGGTGACGTGGGTGCTGTTCGAGAAGGAGCTCGGCCGGGCCGGCTACGCGCTCCAGTACACCGGCGTCGTCCGGCCCTCGAACATCCTGCTCGCCGGCACCGAGGCCCAGCGCGAGCGCTACCTGTACCCCTGCGTCCGCGGCGAGAGGATCGACTGCCTGGCGATGACCGAGCCCGGCGCCGGGTCCGACATGCGCGGCATGCGGACCCGGGCGACCCGTGACGACTCCGTGCACCCGGGAGGCTGGCGCATCCGCGGCACCAAGCACTTCATCAGCCACGCCGACGAGGCCGACTTCGTGATCCTGGTGGCGGTCACGGGGACGGACGACGCGGGACGACCCGCCATGTCGACGTTCCTCGTCGACCTCGACTCCCCCGGCCTGTCGGTGCACGAGGGCTACCGCAACGTCAGCCACCGCGGCTACACCAACTCGATCCTCGACTTCGACGACGTCCGGGTCGGCGGCGACGCGCTGCTCGGCGAGGAGGGCAAGGGCTTCGAGCTGGCCGGCACCTGGCTGGCCACCACCCGCCTCCAGGTCGCGGCGTCCTGCCTCGGCCGGGCCGAGCGGGCCCTGGAGCTGGCGACCCGGCACGCCGCGACGCGCGAGCAGTTCGGGCAGCCGATCGGCCGGTTCCAGGGCGTCGGCTTCAAGCTCGCCGACATGGCGACCGAGCTCCGGGCCGCGGAGCTGCTGACCCTGCACGCGGCCTGGAAGCACGACCAGGGCACCGCGACCGACGCCGACATCGCCATGGCGAAGGTGAAGGCCACCGAGATGCTCGCGATGGTCGCCGACGAGGCGATCCAGATCCACGGCGGCATGGGCCTCATGGACGAGCTGCCGCTGGAGCGGATCTGGCGGGACGCCCGGATCGAGCGGATCTGGGACGGCACGTCCGAGATCCAGCGCCACATCATCAGCCGGTCGCTGCTGCGACCGTGGGAAGGACGAGCATGAGCACGAGCACGGGCGACGTCGTCCGCACCCGCACCGAGGACGGGATCCTCGAGGTCACCCTGGACCGGCCGAAGGCCAACGCCATCGACCTGGCCACCAGCCGCGAGATGGGCCGAGTCTTCGCGGCGTTCCGCGACGACCCCGACCTCCGGGTCGCGATCCTGCGCACCGAGGGCGACAGGTTCTTCTGCGCCGGCTGGGACCTCAAGGCCGCGGCCGGCGGTGACGCGGTCGATGGCGACTACGGCGTGGGCGGCTTCGGCGGGCTCCAGGAGCTGCCCGACCTCAACAAGCCGGTGATCGCCGCCGTGCACGGGCTGGCGATGGGCGGCGGCTGGGAGCTCGCGCTCTCGTGCGACCTGATCTACGCGTCCGCGGCCACGCAGTTCGGGCTGCCGGAGATCAACGCCGGCACGCTCGCGGACGCCGCGACCATCAAGCTCCCCAAGCGGATGCCCTACCACGTCGCGATGGAGCTGCTCCTGACCGGACGCTGGGTGCCCGCGGAGGAGGCGGCGCGCTGGGGCCTGGTCAACGAGGTGCTGCCCGACGACCAGGCGGTCCGCGCCCGCGCCTGGGAGACCGCCCGGCTGCTGGCGTCGGGGCCGCCCCTGGTGTTCGCCGCGATCAAGGAGACCGCCCGCATCGCGGAGTCCCTCCGGTTCCAGGAGGCGATGGACCTGGTCACCTCGAGCACGCTGCCGACGGTGGCGACCCTCTACGCCTCCGCGGACGGGCAGGAGGGCTTCCGGGCCTTCGCCGAGAAGCGGAAGCCGGTCTGGAGGGGGCGTTGAACCCGTCCCCGGGCGCGAGTCGGCGTGCGAGGATCCGGCCCGTGACCGACCAGGACCGCCGCCGGCTCCCCCTCGACGTCGACACCACGGCCCGGCCGATCCGGCCCGTCGAGGCACCGCCCCGGTCCCCGAACGTCGTCGTGGTGCTCATCGACGACATGGGGTTCGGCGCGTCCTCGCCGTACGGCGGTCCGTGCGAGATGCCGACGGCGCAGCGGCTCGCCGACGAGGGGCTGCGCTACAGCCGGTTCCACGTCACCTCCCTGTGCAGCCCCACGCGGCAGGCGCTGATGACCGGCCGCAACCACCACTCGGTCGGCATGGGCGTCACCAGCGAGATGTCGACGCCGCTGCCCGGCTACCACGGCTACCGCCCGGCGAGCGCCGCGACCATCGCCCAGATCCTCAGCGGGAACGGCTACTGCACGGCCGCGATCGGCAAGTGGCACCAGACCCCGCCGGTGGAGGTCAGCCCCTCCGGGCCCTTCCCCCGCTGGCCGATGGGCGAGGGCTTCGACTACTTCTACGGGTTCATGGGCGCGGAGATGAACCACTGGTACCCGCAGCTCTACCAGGGCCGCTACGCCATCGAGCCGGACCGGCTCCCCGAGGACGGCTACCACCTGTCCGAGGACCTGGTCGAGAAGGCGATCTCCTGGATCGAGAACCAGCAGGCGATCACCCCGGACCGCCCGTTCTTCACCTACGTGGCGTTCGGCGCGACGCACGCGCCGTTCCACGTCGCCCCCGAGTGGCGCGACAAGTACGCCGGCCGCTTCGACGCCGGGTGGGACGCGCTGCGCGAGCAGACCCTCGCCCGCCAGAAGGAGCTCGGGATCGTGCCGGGGACGACCGACCTGGCCCCGTGGGCCGACGGCGTCCCGCACTGGGACGAGCTCGACGAGACCGAACGCCGGGTCGCGGCGCGCCACATGGAGACCTACGCCGGGTTCGCCGAGCACACCGACGCGCAGGTCGGGCGGCTGGTCGACGCGCTCGAGGACCTGGGCGTCCTCGACGACACCCTGATCCTCTACCTGCTCGGCGACAACGGCGCCTCCGGCGAGGGCGGCCCGCGCGGCACCTTCCGCGAGCACCTGGTCGGCCACGGCGTCCAGGACGACACCGCGGACATGGCCGCACGGCTGGACACGATCGGCGACCCCACGACCTACGCGATCTACCCGGTCGGCTGGGCGCTGGCGATGAACACGCCGTACCCCTGGACCAAGCAGCTCGCGCACCTGGGCGGCACCCGCGACGGCATGATCGTCCGCTGGAGCAACGGGATCGAGGCCCGCGGCGAGATCCGGCACCAGTGGCACCACGTGATCGACGTGCTGCCCACCATCCTCGAGGCGGCCGGCGTGCCCGCCCCCGAGGTCTACGGCGGCGTCGAGCAGCAGCCGATCGAGGGCACCAGCCTGGCGTACTCCTTCGACGACGCCGACGCGGAGGGCCGCCGCTCCACGCAGTACTTCGAGATGATCGGCAACCGCGGCGTCTACCACGACGGCTGGACCGCGGTGACCCGTCACGGCACGCCGTGGGAGATGGTGCACACCGGCGGCCGGCCCTTCGACGAGGACGTCTGGGAGCTCTACGACCACACGAGCGGCGACTGGAGCCAGGCCCACGACGTCGCCGCCGAGCACCCCGACAAGCTGCGCGAGCTCCAGGAGCTCTTCCTCCAGGAGGCCGAGCGGTACCACGTCCTCCCCCTGGACGACCGGGTCACCGAGCGCGAGAACCCCGACGTCGCCGGGCGTCTGGACCTCCACTCGGGCCGGTCCACGCTGTCCTTCGGGCCCCGCGTCGGACGGCTGACCGAGGAGGCGGCGCCGAACGTCAAGAACCGCTCGCACCTGGTCACCGCCGACCTCGAGGTGGTCACGGGCACCAACGGCGTCGTGGTCGCGCAGGGCGGCCGGTTCGGGGGCTGGTCGCTCTACCTCGTCGCCGGGATCCCGCACTACGCCTACAACTTCGCCGGCCGCGACCTCACCGTCGTCCGCGGCGGGAAGCCGATCCTGCCCGGCCGTCACGACCTCGCCGTCCGGTTCGAGTACGACGGCGGGCCGCCCGGCAGCGGCGCGCACGTCACGCTCGAGGTCGACGGCGCCCCGGTCGGGTCCGGCCGGATCCCGGTCACGACCGCGTACTACTTCTCCTTCGACGAGACCTTCAACGTCGGGGTCGACCGCGGGACCCCCGTGGTGGACGACTACCTGCCGGTGCGCAACCGGTTCGAGGGCCTGATCCACCGCGTGCGCTTCGACCTGGGGCCGGTCGCGGGCACGGTCACCGAGGAGCAGCGCGCCCGCGCGCACCTCACCCACCAGTGAGCGTTCCAGTGTCTGTCAGGGGCCGGCCAGCTCGGCCGCGCCCGCGACGGCGAGCTCGCCGAGCGGGGCGAACCGCCGGGCGGTGATCCGCTCGGGCGGGCCCCAGATGCTCACGACCGCCACGGGGCGGCCGGCGGCGTCGAGGACGGGCGCGGAGACCCCCCAGGCGGACTCCTCCAGCTCGCCGCGGCACACGGCGTACCCCCGTTCGCGGGTCCGGTCCAGCTCCGTGCGGAGCGCGGCACGCGAGGTGATCGTCGTGGCGGTGTAGCGCTGGAGCCGGCCGCCGCGCGGGAGGTCCAGCAGCGCCTCGACCTCGTCCGGGGTGGAGAAGGCCAGCAGGACCTTGCCGGTCGAGGTCGCGTGGAGGGGCACCGGCTGGCCCTGCCAGGTCACCGAGACGATCGCCGAGCCGAGCGCCGAGCCGAGCGCCTCCGCGACGTAGGTCAGGGCACCGCCCCGCTGCACCGCCAGTGCCGCCGTCTCACCCGTCCGGCCGGCGATCCGCCGGAGCACGGACTGCGCGGCGTGGGCGAGCGAGCTCCCGCCGGCCTGGCCGGCCAGGTCGACCAGGCCGAAGCCCAGCGAGTACCAGCCGGTCTCCCGGTCGAGCCGCAGGAGGCGCTGCTCCTCGAGGGTGGAGAGGATCCGCCAGGCCGTCGTCCGGTTGAGCCCGACGGCCTCGGCCAGCGCGGTCGCCGAGGCGGCCGGGCCGGACGCCGTGGCCACGGCCCGCAGCAGCGCCGCGGCGCGCTCGACGGACTGGACGTGTCCAGACGTCCTCGTTGCGCTGGACACACTTTGTTGCTTATCGCGCAACACCCTGCAAAACCTCCGACCTAGCCATTGACCACCTCCCGAGACGTCTTTATGTTCCGTAGATCACATCTTCCGGTGTTCGGATAGTGAAACAGAGGAGTCACCAAGTGAACCAGCCTCGCACTTACCCCGGTTTCTCCCGGCGGCAGCTTCTCAAGTACTCCGGCATCGGCGCGCTGGCCGTGGGCGGCAGCAGCTTCCTGACGGCATGCGGCGGTGACGACGGCGGCGGGGGCGGAGGTGGCGGCGGCGGACCGCAGAGCTCCGGCGGCATCCTCATCCACGGAGCCACCGGCGGCGGCAGCAAGGACACGCTCGACCCGCACGCGCCGGTCACCAACCCGGACATCTCCCGGGTGAGCAACCTGTTCGAGCCACTGCTGTTCTGGAACAACAACTACGAGCTCGAGCCGGCGCTGGCCGAGGCGGTCGAGGCCTCGCCGGACGGCGTGACCTGGACGATCAAGCTGCGGCCCGACGTCACGTTCCACCACGGCAAGACGGTCACCGCGGAGGACGCCTGGTTCAGCATCCAGCGCGTCGCGAACCCCAAGGCGCCGCTCTCTGCCGGTGGCCAGCTCTCCCAGATCGTCGACTTCCAGTCGACCAAGGTCGTCGACGACACCACGCTCGAGCTGGTGCTCAACACCCCCTACGCGCTGCTCGACTCGCTGCTGGCGGAGTACACGCTCGGCATCATCCCCACCGACTTCGACCTCCAGAACCCGGTCGGCACGGGGGCGTTCCAGTACAAGTCCTTCGAGCCCGGCAAGACGAGCTCCTTCACCCGCTACGAGGACTACTGGGGCACCAAGGCGTTCGTCGACGAGCTCCAGATCCAGGACTTCGCCGACGACAACGCCAAGATCAACGCCCTCCAGGCCGGTCAGGTCCACACGGTCGACAACCTGCCGTACAACCTCATCGACAGCATCAAGAGCTCCGGCGGCGGCGTGCTCGTCTCCGAGACCGGTGCGTGGGTGCCGTTCACGATGCGCGTCGACTCGGCACCGTTCTCCGACGTCCGGGTGCGCCAGGCGATGCGGCTGATCGTCGACCGCCAGGCGATGATCGACCAGACCCTGAGCGGCTACGGCTCCCTGGGCAACGACCTCTACGCGCCGTTCGACGTGGCCTACGCCAGCGACCTGCCCCAGCGCGAGCAGGACATCGAGCAGGCCAAGTCGCTGCTCCAGCAGGCGGGCCACGAGGGGCTCCAGGTCGAGCTGTTCACCGGCGACGACATCGGGTCGGTGGCCCCCGCGGCCGCGAACCTCTTCGCCGAGCAGGCCAAGGCGGCCGGGGTCGACGTGAAGGTCACCAAGAAGGCGACGTTCTACGACGACGACTACCTGTCCTACCCCTTCGCCCAGGACTTCTGGAACACCCGCAACTACATCCCCCAGGCGGTCGTCGGCACGTTCCCGCCGGAGCAGGGCGGGACCTACAACGAGACGCACTGGGACAACGAGCAGCACCGCGAGCTGGTGAACTCGGCGGCCCGCGAGCTCGACGAGGCCAAGCGGGCCGATCTCCTGCACCAGGCGCAGGAGATCGAGTACGAGGAGGGCGGCCTGATCATCTGGGGCTTCCGGCAGCAGGTCGACGGCTACGGCGCCAACGTGCAGGGCCTGGAGCCGAGCAAGTACCTCCCGCTCGGGTCCTACAAGTTCGACAAGGTGTCGATCTGACATGACTCTGGTCGCGGGCCTCCCGGATCCGTTCGAGGAGGTCGCACCCCCTCGGGGCAGGTCCGGGGCAGCCGCCTGGGCGACCTGGCTGCTGCGCCGGGTCGGCCTGGCGGTCCTGACCCTGTGGCTGGTGTCCGTCCTGGTGTTCGTGGCCACCGTCGCCCTGGGCGACCCGGTGCGCGCGATCCTCGGGCGCGACTACAACTCCAACCCCGGACGGGTGGCCCAGCTCGAGGCGCAGCTGAACGCCGACGACCCGCTCGTCTCGCGCTACTTCAGCTGGCTCGGCGGGCTGCTGACCGGTGACCCCGGCACGTCGCTGGCCAACCAGCAGCCGGTCTGGGGCCAGATCTCCGCGAACGTCGTCAACACGCTCGTGCTGGTGCTGCTGGCGGCCGTGGTGATGATCCCGCTGGCCTTCGGGATCGCGATGATCTCGGCCCACTACCGCGGGCGCCGCCCCGACACCGTCATCCAGACGGTCCTGCTGGCGCTGGCCGGCGTGCCCGAGTTCGTGCTCGGCATCCTGCTCGTCGCCTTCTTCTCGACGACGGTCTACCACGTGTTCCCGGCGGTCACGATCGCCACGCCGGGCAGCCGGCCCTGGGACACCCCCGAGGGCATGGTGCTGCCGGTCGTGACGCTGGTGCTGGCGGTGACGCCGTACGTCTCCCGGATCGTGCGCGCCACGCTGCTCGAGGTCCTCGACAGCGACTACGTCGAGCTGGCGCGCCTCAAGGGCATCCCCGAGCCGGTGGTGATGCGCAAGCACGCGCTGCTCAACGCGGTCGTGCCGGGGATCCAGGTGATCGCGCTCCAGCTCGCCTGGCTGGCCGGCGGAGTGGTCCTCGTCGAGACACTGTTCGCCTACCCCGGCGTGGGCCGGCAGCTGGTCGACTCGGTCCGCAACCACGACGTCCCGATGGTGCAGGCGCTGAGCATGATCATCGCCGCCGTCTACATCGTGGTGAACCTCGTCGCCGACATCCTCTCGATCCTGCTGACCCCCCGAGCCAGGACGACGATCTCCTCATGAGCGCGCCCACGAGCAGCACCACGGGTCCGTCCTTCCTGCGGCGGGCGGTCCGGCAGAAGCGCTTCACGTTCGGCCTCACCGTCACCGTGCTGGTGGTGCTCTTCGCGGTCCTCGCGCCCTTCTTCGCGCCGTACGGCGAGAACGAGACCGCCGGTGCGCCGTACGCGAAGGACGGACTCCTCGGCACCGACTACCTCGGCCAGGACGTGCTGAGCCGGGTGATGTACGGCGGGCTGGGGATCCTGCTGGTCGCGATGCTGGCCACGCTGCTCGGGATGGTGCTCGGCATCCTCATCGGGGTCGTCGCGGCCTACAGCGGCGGCTGGTGGGACGAGGTGATCATGCGGCTGAACGACGTGCTGCTCGCCTTCCCGCAGATCCTGCTGGCCCTCGTGGTGCTGACCGCCCTGGAGAACCCCGCCCCCTGGATCGTCGTCGTCCTGGTCGGCGCCTCGCACGCACCGCGCGTGGCGCGGGTGGCCCGCGGCGTCGCGCTGGGCATCGTCTCGCGCGACTTCGTGGTCGCGGCCGAGGCGCTGGGCGAGCGCCGGTCGCGCGTGATCCTCGCCGAGGTGCTGCCGAACATGACCGGCCCGCTGCTGGCGGAGGCCGGCCTCCGCCTCACCTACTCCATCGGCCTGGTCGCGGCACTCGGCTTCCTCGGCTTCGCGGCGGACCCGGGTGCGGCCAACTGGGGGCAGATGATGAACGAGAACCGGCTCGGTCTGGCCACCCAGCCGTGGGCGGTGATGGCGCCCGTCGCGATGGTCGCGATCTTCACGATCGGCACCAACCTGATGGCCGACGGGCTCGCCCAGCTCGCCCAGAAGGGAGAGCTCTGATGGCAGACGGCCTCGTCGTCGAGGACCTCGGCGTCACCCTCACCGGTCGGCCGGTCGACGTCGTCGACGACATCGACCTGGTCCTGCGCCCCGGCGAGGTGGTCGGGCTCGTGGGCGAGTCCGGCTCCGGCAAGACCACCGTCGGCACCTCGCTGCTCGGCTACTCCCGCCCGGGAGCGGTCATCTCGGCCGGCAGGGTGCTGCTCGAGGGCCGAGACGTGCTGCAGCTCCACTGGAAGCAGGTCCGGCAGCTGCGCGGCGAGGAGATCGCCTACGTCCCCCAGGACCCCGCCGCCGCCCTCAACCCGAGCATCCGGATCGGCAAGCAGATCGTCGAGTTCCTCGAGCTGCGCGGCATCGGGACGGCCGAGTCGCGCCTGCAGAGTGCGCGCGACGGCCTCGCCGAGGTCGGGCTGCCGAACGACGACGAGTTCCTCCGTCGCTACGTGCACCAGCTCTCCGGCGGCCAGGTGCAGCGCGTGGCGCTGGCGATGGCGTTCCTGCCCAAGCCCAAGGTGCTCGTCCTCGACGAGCCGACGACCGGCCTCGACGTGACGACGCAGAAGATGGTGCTCGACACGATGGCCGGGCTCTGCCGCACGCACGGGGTCAGCGCGCTGTACGTCACCCACGACCTCGCGGTGGTCGCCAACATCGCCGACCGGGTCGCGGTGATGTACGCCGGGCAGATCGCCGAGCTCGGGCCACGGCACGCGATCTTCGCCAACCCGATGCACCCCTACACCCGGGCGCTGCTCGACTCGATCCCCCACCTCAGCCAGGCCCGCGACCTGCGCGGCATCCCGGGTCGTACGCCGGCCCCGGGCGCCCGGCCCGACGGCTGCCGCTTCAACGACCGGTGTGCCTTCGCCGTCGACGCGTGTCGTCAGCAGGTCCCCGAGCTGCGCACCCTCGCTCCCGAACACGAGGTGCGGTGCCTGCGCGCGGAGGAGATCGGGCGCTGGGACATCAACCGCGGCACGGTCGCCGACGCCGACCCCCACCGGGCACGCGACGTGATCCTCTCCGTGGACGGGCTCGACGTGTTCTACGGCCGCAAGAAGGTCGTCCACGACGTCTCCTTCGACCTCGCCAAGGGCGAGGTGGTGGCGCTGGTCGGCGAGTCCGGCAGCGGCAAGACCACGATCTCGCGGTCCGTGGGCGGCCTCCACAAGGAGTGGACCGGCAACCTCCGCTTCGAGGGCCGGGAGCTGGCCAGGAGCGCCCGCCGGCGCAGCGCCGAGGACCGCAGGCGGATCCAGTACATCTTCCAGAACCCCTACCTGTCGTTGAACCCGCGGCTCACCGTCGAGCAGATCATCAGGCGCCCGATGGAGCTCTTCGGGATCGCGCGGGGCAGCGAGGCCACCGACCGGGTCGTCGAGCTGATGGGCCAGGTGGCGCTCGGAACCGGCATGCTCCACTACCAGGCCGGCCGGCTCTCCGGCGGCGAGCGGCAGCGCGTCGCGATCGCCCGCGCCCTGGCGGCCGAGCCGGACGTCATGATCTGCGACGAGATCACCTCGGCCCTCGACGTGTCGGTGCAGGGCTCGATCGTGGCCCTCCTCGAGGGGCTCCGGAAGGACCGCGGCATCAGCATGCTGTTCGTGACCCACAACCTCGCGCTGGTCCGCTCCATCGCCGCGCGGGTCGAGATCCTCCGGGCGGGCCACGTCGTCGAGGCGGGCTCGGTGGTGACCGTCATGGAGACCCCGCAGCAGGAGTACACCCGCGACCTGCTCGCCAACAGCCCTCGCATCGACTGAATCCCGAGGAGGCACCCCGTGAACCGCAAGGTCATGATCACCTGTGCGCTGACCGGCGCCGGCGACACCGTCGGCCGCTCCGAGCACGTGCCGGTGACCCCGGAGCAGATCGCGGAGTCCGGCATCGCCGCGGCCCGCGCCGGCGCGACGATCATCCACATCCACGTCCGGGACCCCCAGACGGGCTCGGGCTCGCGGGACGTCGCGCTCTACCGCGAGGTGGTCGAACGCGTCCGGGCCTCCGATGTCGACGTCATCGTCAACACCACCGCCGGCATGGGCGGCGACCTGGTGCTCGACCCACACGACCCGACGACGTTCCTCGACGGCACCGACCTGGTGAGCGGCGTCGACCGCCTGCCCCACGTCGAGGAGCTGCTCCCCGACATCTGCACGCTCGACTGCGGGAGCCTCAACTTCGGCGAGGGCAGCCTCGTCTACGTCAGCACCCCGGACATGCTGCGCGAGGGCGCGAAGAAGATCCAGGAGCTCGGCGTCCGCTGTGAGATGGAGATCTTCGACACCGGCCACCTCTGGTTCGCGAAGACGCTGGTCGAGGAGGGCCTGATCGACGCGCCGGCGATGTACCAGCTCTGCATGGGGATCCCCTACGGTGCGCCCGCGGACCCGCTCACGCTGGCGGCGATGGTCAAGCAACTGCCCGACGACGCGGTGTGGGCGTCGTTCGCCCTGGGCTCCATGCAGATGCCGTGGGTCGCGCAGTCGGTCCTGCTCGGCGGGCACGTCCGGGTCGGGCTCGAGGACAACCTCTATCTGAGCAAGGGCGTCAAGGCGACGAACGCCCAGCTGGTCGAGCGCGCCCGGACGATCGTCGAGAGCATGGGCGCGTTGGTGGCGACGCCGGACGAGGGCCGCGAGATCCTCGCGCTGAAGCGGCGATGAGGGTCGCTCCGGAGGAGGTCCGCACCGTCACCTGCGTTGGCGCCGGTGTCATCGGCGGCGGCTGGGTCGCCTACTTCCTGGCCCGCGGCTACGACGTGATCGCGTGGGACCCGGCCGAGGACGCCGAGGTGCGGCTGCGCCATCTGGTCGAGGCGGCCTGGCCGGCGCTCACCGACCTCGGCCTCGCCCCCGGCGCGAGCAGGGACCGTCTGACGGTCGAGCCGGACCTGGCGACCGCGTGCGCACGCGCCGAGTTCGTCCAGGAGAGCGCGCCGGAGGATCTTGAGCTCAAGCGCTCGCTGCTGGCCGACATCGACGCGGTGACGCCCGACGACGTGGTGATCGGCTCCTCCACCTCGGGCTACGGGATGAGCGAGATGCAGGTCAGGTGCACGCATCCGGGGCGCACGGTCGTGGGACACCCGTTCAACCCGCCGTACCTGATCCCGCTCGTCGAGGTGGTCGGCGGCGCCGCCACCGACCCCGACGCGGTCGCCTGGGCGTCGGCGTTCTACCGGCACGCCGGCAAGTCCGTGATCACCATGGACCGCGAGGTGCCGGGCTTCATCGCGAACCGGCTCCAGGAGGCGCTGTGGCGCGAGGCGCTGCACATGGTGAACGCCGGCGAGGCGACGGTCGAGCAGATCGACCTGTCCATCACCGACGGGCCGGGGCTGCGGTGGCCGGTCCACGGCCCGATGCTGACCTTCCACCTGGCCGGCGGGCAGGGCGGCATGGCGCACATGCTCGACCACTTCGGCCCGTCGCTCCAGTCGCCGTGGACCCGGCTGGTCGCGGCCGAGCTCACGCCGGAGCTGCGCGACGCGGTCGTGGCCGGCTGCGACCGCGAGGCGGACGGCCGCTCGATCGACGAGCTGGTCGCCGAGCGGGACCGCGGCGTCGTCGCGATCCTGCGTGCGCTGGGCCGCGCGTGACCGTCGAGTGGCGCGAGCCGGTCCAGGACGCCTGGATCGACTACAACGGGCACCTCTCCGAGCCCTACTACGTGCTGGTACTCGGCCACGCGACCGATGCCGTCATGGACGCGGTCGGACTCGGCCCGGCGTACCGCGCGGAGCACGACGCCTCGCTCTACACGGTCGAGGCGCACGTGCGGTACCTCGACGAGGTGTCCGCGGGTGCCGACCTCGAGGTGCGCTCGGAGGTCATCGGCGTGACGGACAAGCTGCTGTGGATCTGGCACGAGCTGTACGCCGAGGGCCGGCTGCGCGCCACCGAGGAGGTCCTCGGCGTACACGTGGTCGGGCGCAGCGCGGCGCCGTTCCCGCCGAACGTGGCCGCGCATGCCCGGGCCGCTCTCGTGGAACCTCCCGAGCACGCCGCGGGCCAGATCCGGATCCGGCGGACTGGACCACGGGAAGATTGAGCGTTCAACCGTCGTTGGGAGGGGCATGAAGAAGATCGGGTTCCTCTCGTTCGGGCACTGGACGCCCTCGCCGCAGTCGCAGACGCGGTCGGCCGCGGACGCGCTGCTCCAGTCCATCGACCTGGCCGTCGCGGCCGAGGAGCTGGGCGTGGACGGCGCCTACTTCCGCGTGCACCACTTCGCGCGGCAGCTGGCCTCGCCGTTCCCCCTGCTCGCCGCCGTCGGCGCCCGCACCAGCCGCATCGAGATCGGCACGGGCGTGATCGACATGCGCTACGAGAACCCGCTCTACATGGCCGAGGACGCCGGCGCCGCGGACCTGATCTCCGGCGGGCGGCTCCAGCTCGGGGTGAGCCGCGGATCACCGGAGCAGGTCATCGACGGCTTCCGCTACTTCGGCTACCAGCCCGCCGAGGGCTCCGACCACGCCGACATGGCGCGCGACCACACCCGCGTCTTCCTCGAGGTCATCCAGGGCAAGGGCTTCGCCGAGCCCAACCCGCGACCGATGTTTCCCAACCCGCCCGGCCTGCTGCCGCTGGAGCCGCACTCCCCCGGCCTGCGCGACCGGATCTGGTGGGGCGCCGGCAGCCGCGCCACGGCCGAGTGGACCGCCGAGCAGGGCCTGAACCTGATGAGCTCGACCCTGCTCACCGAGGACACCGGCGTCCCGTTCCACCAGCTCCAGGCCGAGCAGATCCAGCGCTTCCGCGACGCCTGGAAGGCCGCCGGCCACGAGCGGACGCCGCGCGTCTCGGTCAGCCGCAGCATCTTCCCGGTCGTCAGCGACATGGACCGCGCCTACTTCGGCCACGAGTCCCGCAGCCAGGACCAGGTCGGCCACCTCGACGGCGGCCTGGCCCGCTTCGGCAAGACCTACGCCGGCTCCCCGGAGCAGCTGGTGCAGGACCTCGCCGAGGACGAGGCGATCGCCGCCGCCGACACCCTGCTGCTCACCGTCCCCAACCAGCTCGGCGTCGACTACAACGCCCACGTCCTCGAGAACGTGCTGAAGGTGGCCGCCGAGCTCGGCTGGCGCTGAGTCGTCGTTCGCCGCTGCCACCGCCGCTGCCGAGTCATCACGGTAGGTAGGTGAACCCGCACTCCCCCTGGTGGGTATGCCGCGGGGAGTGCGGACCCGTCTGCCTACCGTGATGAATCGATCGACATGGGTTCGTCGAGGAGGACGGCCGAGACGACGTCGTGATCGACCTCGCTAGTCCTCGATGACGTCCAGGCCCTGCGCGCGCAGGTTCGCCAGGCTGTCGAGCATCCCCTGGAGGACCTCGGGCGGGTGGCCCTCCCAGTCCTCGACCTCGCGGACGACGCGCAACGAGTGGTGCGTGCGGTAGGACTCGGTGGGGTTGCCGGGGAACCGCTTGTCGGTGACGTTCGGGTCGTCCTCGAACGGCCCGAGCGGCTCCACCTCGTAGACGTGGCCGCGCTCGGCGAGGCCGGCCAGCGCGGTGGCGAGCTCGGCGCCCCACACGGCCGTCTCCAGCCGGGCGGCGAAGTAGATGTTGTTCGAGACCCGGCCCTCCTGGAAGTTCGAGCCGAAGCCCGCCACCAGCTCGGTGCCGGGCTCGAGCTCGGCCTTGGTGCCGTGGAAGAACGGGCCGGGGACCCGGTCCGAGCTCTCGTAGGTCACCGGGGTGCGGGCGCCGTCCGTCTGGTCCATCTGGGTCATCCTGCCCCAGCGTGACCCTCGAGGTACGCCGCGACCAGGCCACCCATGTGCGCCAGGTCGTAGCCGCCCTCCTGCACGAGCACGCTCGGCACGCCCAGGTCGCCGAGGGCCCGGCACGTCGTCGTGCGGCGTCGCCTCGTGCCGCGGGTGCTCGGCGAGGGCGTCGAGGACGACGTCGACGCGTTCCGGCACCTCGGTGCCGGGCGTCGGGACGCCCACCCACACCTCGTGCTTCGGGACGTGTCGCTTGGTGGCGGCTGACCAGACGACGGGGATGCGCACGGCGTCAGCATCCCACCGCAGATGCGCCATTCGGGCAGGATGGGCGCATGCCGCGCGCGCGTGACCTGGACGTCAGGATCGGGGCGCTGCCGACCGGCCCGACCAACTCGGTGCTCGACGTCGCCGGGGTCGGCCTCGGCCACGCGACCGTCTGGCGGGACGAGCCGCTCGTCGCCCGCACGGGCGTCACGTGCCTGCTGCTCGCCGAGGACGCCTATCGCCGACCGCTGCCCGCGGGTGGCGCGGTCCTCAACGGGGCCGGCGAGTGCACCGGCTTCCTCACCGCGTCCGAGTGGGCGTCCGTCGAGACGCCGGTCTACCTGACCTCGACCATGCAGCTCGGCCGGGTCTACGACGCGGCGTGCGAGATCGAGCTCGAGCGCGACGGTGGGGTCGCCGACGATGTGGTGATCCCGGTGGTCGGCGAGTGCGACGACTCCTTCCTCAACGACTGCCGCCGGATGCACGTCACCGCGGCCGACGTCCGCGCCGCGCACGCGGCGGCGCTGGCCTCCCGCGGCTCGCCGACGCCACCCGAGGAGGGAGCGGTCGGCGCCGGGACCGGCATGTCCTGCCTGGGCTTCAAGGGCGGCATCGGTACGGCGTCGCGCGTGACGCCCGAGGGCCACACGGTCGCCGTCCTGCTGCTGACGAACTTCGGCGCGCGCGAGGAGCTCGTCGTCGCCGGCACCCCGGTCGGGCGCCTGCTGCCGCCGGCGCCGTCCGCGCCGGAGAGGCCGGCGGGCTCCTGCATCGGCATCGTCGTCACCGACGCCCCGGTCGACGGCGCGTCCTGCGCGCGGCTGGCCCGGCGGGTCGGGCTCGGCCTGGCGCGGGCCGGGTCGGTGGCGCACCACGGCAGCGGCGAGATCTTCCTGGCCTTCGGCACCGGCCTGCGACTCGACCGCGACCAGCGGCAGTCGTCCGCTCCCCTGACCGGCCGCGGGGTCGACCCGCTCTTCGCGGCCGTCGTCGAGGCGGCCGAGGAGGCGGTGCTCAACTCGATGTTCGGCGCCCCCACGGTGGTCGGACGCGGCGGCAACACCAGCGAGTCCCTACACTCGCCGGCGGTGCTGGAGCTGCTGCGGTGACCGAGGTCCGCATCCCCGTCCGCGACGGCGTCGAGCTCGCCGCGACGCTCTACCTGCCGGACCCGGCCGCCGGTCCGCAGCCGTGCCTGCTGGAGGCGCTGCCCTACCGCAAGGACGACGTGATCGGCCGGCGCACCACCGCCCACACGTCCTCGGTGTCGGAGTACGACACCCCGCACGACGGCACCGCCCGTGAGGAGTACGTCTGGGTCGACCGCCGTACCTGGGACCAGGGCTCGCACGCCGTCACGACCTACGACCCCACCTGGCCCGGCATCTCGGTGCAGGTGACGTCGACGATGGACGTCGCCATCACCGCCCCCGGCCTCGACGTCACGATCGAGACCGTCGCGGCCCTGAACGGCGAGCACGTCTCCACCCGGACCTGGTCCGAGCACGTCCCACGGTCGGTCTGAGCCGGGGCCCGATGCGCCGAATCGGTGCTACTTCACCGCCCCCATCGACAGGCCCTGGACCAGCTTGTCCTGAGCGGCGAACCCTGCGATGAGCACGGGCAGGGAGACGACGAAGGAGGCGGCGCAGACCTTGGCGAGGAACAGGCCCTGGCTGGTCACGAAGCCGGTCAGGAACACCGGCGCCGTCCCGGCCACCGTCCCCGTCAGCACGCGGGCGAGGAGCAGCTCGTTCCAGCTGAAGATGAAGCAGATCAGGGCGGCAGCTGCGATCCCTGGCATGACGACGGGCGCGACCACCTCCCGCAGGGTGCGAGGCAGGCTCGCTCCGTCGATCGAGGCGGCCTCCAGCATCTCGACCGGGACCTCCGCGAGGAACGACCGCAGCATCCAGATCGCGATCGGCAGGTTCATCGCGGTGTACAGCAGGATGAGGTAGAAGATGTTGTCGAGCACGTGCAGCTTCTGTGCGAACAGGTACAGCGGCAGGATGCCGGCCACGATCGGCAGCATCTTGGTCGACAGGAAGAAGAACAGCACGTCGGTCCACTTCTTCACCGGCCGGATCGACAGCGCGTACGCGGCCGGGAACGCCAGCAGCAGCACGAGTCCGGTTGACACCACGCTCGCCGTCAACGAGTTCAGGAGGGGCGGCCACGGGTCGGAGTCGAAGAAGGTCTCGTACCCGTCCAGGCTCAGCGGTGCGAAGAACGCGGGCGGGTTCTGCGCGGCGTCCGTCTCCTTGTGGAACGACGTGAGGATCATCCAGAACACCGGCGCCGCGAACAGCAGGCCGACGATCCAGGCGAGCAGGCTGAACAGCGCCGCGCTGCGGGGCGGGCGGGCGTGCCGGGAGCCGCGGCGGTCAGCGCGGGCGCGCCGGCCGGAGCCGGCAGTGGTGGCGCTCATCGTCCCTCCTCCTTGAACAGGGTGAACACGGTGCGCAGCGCCGCGGTGGCGATGATGATGGTGGCGATGACGACCATCACGCCGGCGGCTGACGCGCGCCCGTAGTCCTGGGCGGTGTAGAAGGTCTGGTAGATGTAGTAGGGCAGGTTCGCGGTGCCGAGACCACCTGAGGTGATGGTGAAGACGGCGTCGAAGTTCTGCACGACGTAGATCGCGCCGAGCAGCGCGGACAGCTCGATGTACTGGCGCAGGTGCGGAAGCGTCATCTGGGTGAAGATCTGCCAGCTGCTGGCGCCGTCGATGCGGGCGGCCTCGATCACGTCGAGGGGTCGGCTCTGCAGCCCCGCGAGCAGGATCAGCATCATGAAGGGCGTCCACTGCCACACCAGCGCGGCGATGATCGCGATCAGCGGGTTGTTGGTGATCCAGTCCGGCTGCGGGGCGTCGTCACCGAACACGAGCTTCAGCATCCCGTTGAACAACCCGTACTCGGGGTTGTAGAGGGCGTGCTTCCACAGCAGTGCCGCGGCGACCGGGACGATGAGGAACGGCAGCACCATCAAGGTCCGTACGGCGGCCCGTCCCCGGAACTTGCGGTCGAGCAGCAGCGCGATGCCGAGTCCCAGGAGCAGGCTGACGGCGACGACCGACACGGTGAGGACGATCGTGACGATCACTGCTGAGCGGGCGTTGGTGTCGGTGAAGACGCGGACGTAGTTGTCGAACCCGGTGAAGCCCCGCTCGTCCGGGTAGTAGGCGTTCCAGTTCATGAACGAGATGACCAGCGTCGCCACGAACGGCACCTGGGTCATCACGATCGTGAAGACGAGGGCGGGCAGCAGCGGGGCGCGACGCGCCCAGTCGCCCGTCTTGCGGAGCGCGTCGCTCGGCGCGCCCGGGGGTCGCGTCGGCGTACCGGTCGAGGCTCCGCCGGGGCCGCCGGTCGAGGCTGTGGTGGACGACATCCTTACTCCTCCCGTGACTGGTAACGCTCTGCGACGTCCTCGGCGAGCTGTTGACCGTCCGCCAACGCATCCTCGACCGAGGTCTTTCCGGCGATCGCCGAGCTGACGTCCTGGCTCACCTGGGTCCCCAGATCCGGGAACTCGGGGATGTCGACGAACTGGATCCCGATCGCCGGGCGGGGCTGCACCCCGGGGTTCTCGGGGTCGGCGGACTCGATCGCCGACTTCGTGGGCTCGGCGAAGGCAGCCGCGACCTCGAGGTACTCGGCGTTCTCGTAGGTGGAGGCCCGCTTGCCCGCAGGGACTCGGGACCACCCGAGCTCGGTGCCGACCAGGTTCTCGTACTCCTTGCTGCTGGCCCACGAGATGAACTCCCAGGCCGCGTCCTTCTTGGTGCTGGCTTCCTGGATGCTCCACGCCCAGGCGTACAGCCAGCCCGAGGAGTCGGTCTCGACCACGGGCGCCGGGGCGTACCCGATCTTGCCCTTGACCGGCGAGTCGTCGGCCTCGAGGGATCCCGCGGCCGAGGTGGCGTCGTACCACATCGCGGCCTGGCCCTGGGTGAGGTTGTTCAGGCACTCGGTGAACCCGGCCTGCGGGGCGCCCTTCTCGCCGTGCGCTCGGACCAGGTCGACGTAGAACTCGGTGGCCTCCGTGAACTCGGGGGCGTCGACCTTGGGGGTCCAGTCCGCCTCGAACCAGGTGCCGCCGAAGGTGTTGACCACGGTGGTCAGCGGCGCGAACAGCTGGCCCCAGCCCGGCTGCCCGCGCAGGCAGATCCCGGCCATGCCCGGCTCGGCGCCGTCCACCCGGGCCGCGATGTCGGCGACCTCGGGCCAGGTCGGGTTGTCGGGCATGGTGATGCCCGCTTGCTCGAGGATGTCCTTGCGGTACATCAGGAAGGAGGACTCGCCGTAGAACGGCTCGCCGTAGACCGAGCCCTCGCTCGACAGCGAGGTCGTCATCGGCTCCAGGATGTCGGACTGGTCGAAGGCGCCGTCCTGGGCGATGTAGTCGTCGAGCGGCGCGATCCACCCCGCGTTGGCGTAGATCGGGATCTCGAAGTTGCTCAGCGACGCCACGTCGTACTGGCCGGCCTGGCTGGAGAACTCCTGGCTGATCTTGTCGCGCACGTCGTTCTCGGGGAGCACGGTGAAGTTCACCCCGATGCCGGTCTCCTTGGTGAAGTTCTCGGCGGTCAGCTGCTGCAGGTCGACCATCTGGGGGTTGTTGACCATCAGCACGTTGATGGTGTCCGGTCCGCCGCCCCCCGCGCCGCCTCCCCAGCCCGCCGAGCCGCCACAGGCAGAGAGGCCGAGGGCCGCGAGGGTGGCCGCGGCCATCATGGACAAGCGTCGGGTCGGTCGTCTCGTCGCCATGGTTACTCCCCGAGTTGAAGGTGGCCGCCGCGTGGCTCTTGTGCCGGGTGCGGCGCTATGACCGGCTCATGCGGTGGAGCCAGGATCGAGACGGCCGGGTTCGGGCGGCCGTCACTGTCGCACCCATGCCTCGACCGTCGCCCGGGCGCCCTTGTCGTGCAGCAGGTGGAGGGCGTCGAGGTAAGGAGTGGTGAACCGGGGCTCGTCGACGAGATCGCCGAAGAGGCTGGGGTCGCGCAGGAACGCCAGCGGGTCCTCGGCCTGGGCGCGTGCTCGAGCCATCACCTCGTCGCGGCGACCGTCGACGACCTCGATGGGCTCGCCCCTCTCGTCCACTCCCTCCGCGTAGCGCGCCCAGGACGCGACCACCAGCGCGGACCGCCGGACCTCGCCGCCGCGCTCGAGCTGTGCGCGGATCACTGGCACCAGCCACTTGGGGATGCGGTCGGAGCTCTCGGCGCACAGCCGGGCCAGGGTGTCCCTGACCTCGGGGTTGGCGAAGCGCACGATCAGTTCCCGCTTGTACGCCTCCAGATCGACTCCCGGGACCGGCGGCAGCGTCGGCGTGCCTTCATGGTCGAGGTAGCCGGTGAGGAAGTCGACGAACAGGGGGTCCGTGCACACCTCGTGGACGTAGCGGTAGCCGGCGAGGTAGCCGAGGTAGCAGAGGGCCTGGTGGCTGCCGTTCAGCAGCCGCAGCTTCATCAGCTCGTAGGGCTCGACGTCGTCGACGACCTGGACCCCGACCTGTTCCAACGGCGGCCGCTCCGTGCCGAAGTCGTCGGCCAGCACCCACTGCGTCCAGGGCTCACACACGACCGGCCAGTCGTCCTCGACCCCGAAGCGCTCCGCGAGCTCGGCGCGGTCGTCGTCGGTGGTGACCGGGGTGATGCGGTCCACCATCGAGTCGGGGAACCGGACGTTCGCCTCGATCCACGGCGCGAGGTCGGAGTCCTTCAGCGCAGCGAAGGCGCAGAGCATCCGTCGCGTGACTCCCCCGTTCCCCGGGATGTTGTCGCACGACATCACGGTGAACGGCGCGACCCCAGCCGCCCGGCGGCGGGCCAGCGCCTCGGCCAGGAAGCCGAACGCCGTGCTCGGCACGGCACCGGCTGCCAGGTCGTGCCGGATGGCCGGCGCCTCGGCGTCGAACTCGCCGGTCGCCTGGTTGACGTGGTAGCCGCCCTCGGTGATGGTCAGGGACACGATGCGCGTGGACGGCTCGGCCATGACCCGGAGCACGTCCTCGGGCTGCTCGGGCGCGAACAGGTAGTCGACCAGCGAGCCGATGACCCGGGGCTCCCGAGACCCGTCCGGGTGCTTCAGGACAAGGGTGTAGAGGCAGTCCTGCTTCGCCATGACGTCAGCCATACGACGGTCTCCCGGGAGCAGGCCCACCCCCGTGATCCCCCAGTCGTGACCGGTGCCACGCTCCATCAACGAGTCGATGTACATCGCCTCATGAGCGCGGTGGAAACCGCCGACCCCGATGTGGACGATGCCCGTGCGCAGCCGCTCGCGGTCGTAGCTCGGCACCGGGACGGTCGCCGCGATCATGGCCAGGTTCGAACTGCTGAGAACGGTCATCTGCTTCCTCGCTGGTTCTTGGACGCCTGGAGGAGGACCTGATGTTCCATCCTGCCAGAGACCTTCGATCTGCGGCAGTACGCGGCGGCACGGCTCGGGTGTCGGATGATCTGGCGCCGGAAGATGACGGACTAGCGGGGCGCAGGCCTACCGACGCGTCTCGAGCAGGAAGCGTTCGACCTCCTCACGCTCGGCGCGGCGCTCGCGCAGAACCCGGGCAGCGTGCCGCGC
The DNA here is from genome assembly GCF_054653575.1 of Nocardioides pyridinolyticus. Lineage (NCBI taxonomy): Bacteria > Bacillati > Actinomycetota > Actinomycetes > Propionibacteriales > Nocardioidaceae > Nocardioides > Nocardioides pyridinolyticus. Next base: position 135,598 of record NZ_BAAIFY010000006.1, read on the forward strand.
GTTCTCACGAGCGAGAGCCGTGTGAGCACGGAGCGCGCGGGACCAGACAATCGACGTGGGCGTGAACACGAGGCCGGAATTTACGTGGCCCCGGTGCCGTCGTCGCCCCCCCAAATGGGGTATGCCGGACCCGTGGCCCGCTGGCTCAGCGAGTGGGGTCGATCATGGTCATGCCGGCCACGGTGGCTCGGTCGAAGGTGGGCAGTAGCGCCGCGGCCTCCTCCAGTCCGATGGTGCGCTCGATGAGCCTCTGCGGCTGCAGGGCGCCGGTCTCGATGAGCGCCATCATGTCGGGGTAGTCCGCCGCCGCCATGCCGTGGCTGCCCAGCAGGTCGAGCTCCCAGGCGATCACCCGTGACATCGGCACCCGGGGGTGTCCCTCGAGCGGTGGGAGGAGGCCGATCTGGGCGAGGCGACCCCGCCGGCGCAGGCTGAGGATGGCGTCAGCGCACGTCTGCTCGCTGCCCACCGCGTCGACCGCGACGTGGCTGCCACCCGGAACGAGCTCGACGACGGCCGCAGGCACGTCGAGGTCGCCGGCGAGCAGGGTGTGACCGGCCCCGAGCGCGGCTGCGGCCGTGAGGGCTTCGGGGTTGCGGTCCACCGCGATGACCCGGGCGCCGAGGGCGCTGGCGATCATCACCGTGCTGAGGCCGACACCGCCCGCTCCGATGACGGTGACCCACTCGCCCCGGGTGACCCGGGCGCGCCCCACCAGCGCGCGGTACGCCGTGGCGAACCGGCACCCGAGGCTGGCCGCCGTCGAGAAGTCGACGTGCTCGGGGAGGGCGACCAGGTTGCTGTCCGCGGCGTGCAGCGCGACGTACTCCGCGAACGAGCCCCAGTGCGTGAAGCCGGGCTGCTCCTGGTCGGGACAGACCTGGGCGTTCCCGTCCAGGCACCACACGCATCGTCCGCAGCCACAGACGAACGGGACGGTGACCCGGTCGCCGACCTGCCACCGGGTGACACCCGCGCCGACCTCGACCACCTCACCGGCCAGCTCGTGCCCCGGCACGTGCGGGAACGCGATGTCGTCGTGCCCGGCCCAGGCGTGCCAGTCGCTGCGGCACAGTCCGGTGGCCACGACGCGCACCACGACGCCGCCGGCCGGCGCGGAGGGGTCCGGCACCTCCTGGACCACTGGCCGGGACCGGGCTGCCTCGACCACCATCGCGCGCACGGCGACACCCTAGTTGCGCGGGCGTACGCTGATGCGATCGCCCGTCCTCCTTGTTCGGGTCTCACCGTGGGAGCTGGTTGCGCTGCGTCCCTTGCGTTCATCGAAACCGGAGATCATCGGCTTCGGACGGCAGAGAACGCAGCCATGGCCGTCAGCACTCACGTGGACGTGCGGCCGGCGACTCCCCTGGCGTACTACCTGCGAGCCGGGAGCCTGATGGACGTCCTCGGCACCTACGCCTGGAAGATCGATCCAGCGGCAATTGAGCAGGCCTGTCAGCGCTGGCCACGGACGGGCTTTCCGGCCGAGGTCCGACGCCGATGGAACGAGGAGTGCGAGAGGTTCCCGTATGGCCGAGCCGCGTTCGCCCGACGCCCCGGTCTTCTGCCCCAACTCACCAAGCTCAACCCACTCCCCGAGGGGGCCTTGTAAGGCGACCCAGCGACTGGGACCATCGAAACGATCGCCTCGAAGCACACCGCGGAGGTGAGCTGATGCGCTGGCCGACGTTGACGACGTACGACCGTCAGGACCCGGACGGGAACTTCATCGACGACTTCAACAAGTCCTACCTCGGCATCCGGTTCCTGATCGGCTTCCTGGGACTGGCCCTGCCACTGACACTCGTCGTCGTCGACGCTGCGTTCCTGGACGGTAAGGCTGAGGTGCGGGGATCCATGAGCGCCTACTACCACTCCCCGGCGCGCGACCTGTTCGTCGGCGGACTCTGGGCCACTGGCGTCGTTCTCGTCAGCTACCTGTGGTGGAAGTTCAAGACCTGGGACTTCTCGCTCTCACTCGTTGCGGGGATTGCGGTGCTGTCCGTAGCCACCTTCCCGACTGGGCGCCCCGACGTGGACGCCAGCGGAACCAGTTGCGCCACCGTCACGGCGCCGCCTTGCGCGGCAATCCAGGAGACCCTGGGCGAAGGTGCCGTAGAGGTGGCACACAAGACGGCCGCAGCGTTCGTCGTCGTCTCGTTCGCGGCACTATGCCTGGTCTTCGCTCTGAGAGAGTTCGGCTACGGCAAAGCCGCCCACAGGCTGGCTCCCGGGCGACTGGGGGTCCGCAACGTGTGGAAGCTGCTGCGCCGGCACCCGAGCAGGCGCAAGGAGTTCGCACGGACCTACCTGTACTTGGGCTGCATGGCCGGCGTCCTGCTCGGCGCCATCTGGTGCTTGCTAGGTCCCCATTGGCTTGCCCCACCGGTCTACATGGGTGAGCTGATGGCGTTCAGTTCCTTCGGCGCGGCGTGGATCGTCGCGAGCTGGGACCTCTTCCCCCGGCGACGTCAGGACGCAACCGAGGACCCTTCGACGCCGAAGGCCAGCGACACGACGGTCTAGGAGAAGACCGCCTGGTCACGGAACGTGCCCCTCTGTCGTCTCGCCGGCAACGAACGCAGGTCTGCTTCGTCTGGCTGAGTTGAGGGACCCAGATCGCAAGGAGGCTCGTGATGACGGGGGGGTCAGCAACGCGGTGGCCGAAGCGACCGGAGCCGATGTGCGGTCGCGTGATGTGTCTTCGCAGGAACCCCGAACGTCCCACACTCGTCCCACGTCCATGACAACGTCCGGCATGCCGAGGTCCGCGGGCCCGGCGAGCACGATCGTCGCCGGATCGATGCTTCTTGCGGGGCTGTCCGGTTGCAGTGGCGGCGCTGCCGGGTCCGCCGACTGCGCTGCGGCACCGCCGGAACGTTCGAACTGACCGGCGACTGGCTCGGGGTGACCGGGTCGAAGCAGGCCCGGTTCGACGGGGACATCCGGCTGCCGTACCGGTTGGAGGTGCAGGTGAGGTCCGGCCCGGCGAGGTATGTCGGGACGACGCTCATGGTGCGTGCCACCGAGGCCACCGACCCGGCCCTGACCCCAGCAGACGTGAAGGCATCGCTGTGGCAGCGCGGACAGGTCACTGCCTCGGTGCAATGCACGGATCGGCACTTCGAGGCCCTCGCTCTGCACACGTGAACTGACTCGGCCTGACACGTGCTCGCGAAGCGTCCGGAGCTCTCGTCTCGTGGGTGCGGGCACAGGCGAACCCGGCCCAGACGATGAGGCCCAGGAGGAGGCACTCGACTACGCCCGCGACGATGTCGGATCCCTTGGTCATCGGTGCTCCTGGATGGCGTGGCGTGACACCGCCGCGATGACATTCCTACGAAGGCAGTCAGGCAGCGGCGTAGTCGAGCTTGAACGACGGGTGCCACATCTCGACCACGACCGCCCGGGGCCGGGACGCGGCGGGCGCGTTCGGGAGCCGACGGGTGCCGGTGTGGTCCACGACGTAGAACGCGCCGTGGGGGTCGCGCCAGAGGTAGATGCCGGGGAAGGGCTGCCGGACCCGCCACCGGCCGTGGGTCTTGAGGCGGTGGTGCGGGGTGGTCATCGGGCCGTAGTTGCCCACGCTGGACTCCCCGCCCTCGTCGTACGGGACGGTGTGGTCGACCTGCATCTGGCGGGAGGTGCAGGAGGCGAAGGGGAAGGTGTCGGCCGGCGTCATCAGATGCACGGCCCGCCTATGTCGGTCGGGGATCTCGTAGGCGTCGACGGGGGCCTGCCCGGCCAGGTCGAGGATCGGGCGGATCGTGAAGCGGGCCTGGGGCCCGAGCACGTCGCGGACCCAGCGCTCGGTCACCGGGCCGTGGCCCTCCAGACGCGCGAGGCTCTCGCGGTCGGGGCCGTCGTAGACATGGACGAACAGCTGCACGTCCACCGACGCGGTGTCGCTGCCGGTGACCAGCCGCAGGACGGCCCGGACGCGGCGTTCGTCGGCGGGGAGGTCGGCGGGGAGCTCGGGGTCGAGACGCTCGGCCTCGGCGCGGACGGCGGCCTCGATGGTGTCGATGGTCGCGACGTCGGCGCGGACCAGGAAGGTGGCCATGCCGTGCGCCTCGCCGGCGATCTTGCGGGCGAACGTCGCCCGGGCGGTCTGCTCCTCGCGCTCGCGGGCGGCCTCGGGGGCGGCCTGGGCGACCTTGGCCTCGACCAGCGCCTCGAACCGGGACCAGGCGATGCGGCCGTCGGCCGACTCGGCGACCGCGGCGTCGACGTAGGCCGCCTCGGCGGGCTCCAGGTCGCGGGTCTTGGCGACGACGTGCCGGGCGTAGGAGGCGCGCACCTGACCGGCCTGCACCCGCGCCCACAGCTCGGGGTGGCGGCGGTAGAGGTCCAGGGCGTCGCCGATCAGCCGGGCCGCGGCGTACGGCGAGCGCCCGATCCGCGCCCCGAGCTCGGCGGCCCCGAACTCGGTGACCTCCGGAGTGCCCGGACCACCCAGTTGCCGGGCCCGCTCACGTCCGGGCCGAGCGGCCTCGGCGGGGTCGAGCCGGTCGGCCGCGTGCAGCACCGCCCACTGGTAGGCCACGCGCAGCAGATCGACCTCCGCCTGACGAGCCGTCTCCGCACACGCGCCGGCGACGTCGAGGAGCTCGTCCTCCGACAAGTCGTCCAGCATCCCGAGTGCGGCCATACCACATAGTATTCGAATGTATGTTCGAATGCAAGAGGCTTGATCGCACTCTTGAGGTGTGATGTCTCAGGACATGGGTGACAGTTCTGCATCAGGACTTCGGTGACACCTGATGTGTCAGGACTTCGGTGACACTTGGGGGTTCTTCGGACGTGTTCCGGGTGGTCGGCCGTTGCCGACGTAGCTGATCCCGACGGCGGGTCGGACGTGTTCGGCGAGGATCTCGCCTTGCAGGTCGGTGATGGTGATCTTGTCTCCGGGCTGAGTGCCCTCGGTGATGACGAGGACCTGTTTGAAGGCGTGGTCGACGTCGATCTTGTAGAAGACCTTGTCCACGTGAACGGTGCCGCCGGTGCTGACCTTCCGGATGCGGGTGTCGGCTGGCAGCTCGGCCGGCGGGGGTGGTTGCGGGTGCATGTACCGCTGCGGCACGGGCCGCTCGAACCATGGCTTCTGATCAGTGCTGGGGCGGGGCGGGTTGGCCTTCGGTGTTGCTTCCCATGCCGCCAACGGTGTGACGCGGCCCGGTAGCCCTTGGTGCGGACGTTCGGTGTTGTAGATGTGGTCGAAGGCGTCGACCTGAGCCTGCAGCTCGGCCAGCGACTCGGCAAGCGGCTGCTTGTCGAGGTAGCGGAACAGAGTCTGGTGGAAGCGTTCGTTCTTGCCCTGGGTGGTCGGCTTGTACGGCTTCCCGGTGATCGGCTCGACCCCAAGCCGCGACACGTGGTCGACGAGTTGGCCCAGGTACCCGCGCCGCGAGGGGTTGAGCGCGAGTCCGTTGTCGGACAGCAGCCGTTGCGGGACACCGTGGGCGGCGATGGCCTTGTCGACCACCTTGATCGCGTCCATGACGGTCTCGCCCCAGGCGACGTGGGACGCCACGGCGTAGCGGGAGTGGTCGTCGATGAGCTGGAAGATCACACACTTGCGGCCACCGGTCAGGACGTACTCGGTGGCATCCAGTTGCCAGCACGCGTTCGGGGCCGGGTAGACGAACCGCCGCCAGGCCGAGCGAGGTCGTTTCTTCGGCTCGAGTCGGGCAACGCCAGCCTCGCGGAAGATCCGAGCCAGCGACGCGACCGAGGGCACCACGTCCAGGCCCATCGCGTGCATCTTGTCGTGCACGCTGATCGGCCCGTGGTCCAGCCCGGACGCCTCGAGCGCCGCGCGCACCTGAACCGCTTGGGCCTTGACCGCCTCGGTCAGCTTCGAGGGGCTCGTCTTCGGTCGGCGGGTGCGGGGCTCGAGCACCGCGGCCGGTCCCTCGGTCTTGGCGCGCTTGCGCAGCTCGTAGAACGACTTGCGGGAGATGCCGTGCTCGGCACAGAACGTCGAGACCGCCCCGCGCGGTGCGTCATCGGGCCACTGGGAGATCGCGAGACGGACACGGGGATCGATGGGTTCACTGGCTGCCACCGCCGAAGCCTCGGGGCAGAAGTGTCACCACCAAGACGATTTAAAGTGTCACCGATGTCCTGATGGAGATTCGTCACCGATGTCCTGCGACATGACATCGCACTCTTGAGGATCGGACAAGTGCCTTAGCCCGGATCCACCGATGGCCATGGCGGTGAGCGCGTGATCGGGATTGGCGGGGTATGAGGGGTCGTGGGCGTGTTGATCTGCCGGACCTCGTTGTCCGGGTCGTCCACAGTGATCCTCGGTCGCGCAGCGGTGGCTGCTGGGTGGTCAGGCCGCGAGGACGGGTGGTGGGTCGCTGACCCGGTCGAAGAGTGCGGTCCAGGCGGGCTGCCAGGGCCAGGCTCGAGGCAGGTGCAGGGTGATGCGGCGGGCCGAGGTCGCGACTCGTGCCGGCACGGTGATCAGCTTGCGGCGGATCGTCGCGGTGGTCGCCCGTGCCAGGTCTGGTGCCGCCACGGTGCCCGCCGCGCGGGTGAGGTTGAACGCGATGACGGCGAGCACCAGCCAGGCGGCGTTGGCGGTGAACACACCGGATGGCAGGTGTGCCAGCGCGGCGTCCTTGAGGTCGGCGTGGACCTGCTCGATGACGGCGTGGTGGCGGTGAGTCTTGTCGGCGGCGACGGTGTCGAGGACCTTGGGGTCGGCGGTGGTGAAGAAGGCGTGGAAGCGCCAGGTGTCGAACAGGGCGTCCTGGCCGGCGGCCTTGTTCTTCTCGGCGTTGAAGTCGGGTATCCGGCGCACGACCAGCCGGCCCGGCACCTGCTCGGACTTCTTCTGCGCAGCGAAGGCGGTGAAGCCGATCTCGGCGACCTCGGCGCGGGAGATCCAGCGGCCGGTGGTCTCGTCGAAGATGGCGTCGGGGTACTCGATGGTGGTCCACGCGTGGTCGGGGATGGTGGCGATCGCCCTCTTGACCGCCTTGTCCATCCGCACCGTGACCGACACCGCGGCACCGCCGTTGATCGCGGCGTGGACCGGTCCGCGGCCGTAGAAGGCCGAGTCCATCCGCACCAGCACCGGCTGGGTCGTGCCGAGCAGCCGTCGGGTGGTCCGCACCGCGTCGCCGACCAGCCGCTTCGCGCCGCGTGGCGACCCGGCCGCGCCCTTGCGGAGTCGTTGGGCCACGATCACCGGCGCCGTTGTCGCGGTCGCGAGCGTGGCGAGCAGCGCGTTGAGCCCACGGACACCGGAGTAGCCGAACCCGGCGCCCTGCTTGGCGTAGCCGTGGACCTCGATGATCGTGTCGTCGACATCGAGCAATGCGTACCCGGTTCCGTCGGTGTCCGCCCCGGACGCGGCCCTGGCGCCCAGCAGCCCGGTCAGCCCGGCCAGCGCGGTCAGGAACCGTGATGCGATCGCGTCGAGCTGGCGGACGTGGCCGAAGGTGAACGTCCGCAGGAACGACCCCAGCGTCGAGGGCGCGTAGGCCCGGGCGAAGACCCGGCCCATCCCGCCATGCCGCAGCAGGGCCATGTCATCGATCGAGTCCGCACCGGCGACCATCCCCGCCACCAGCGAGGCGACCTTCAGACCGGCGTTCGCGCCCTTGTCGGTCGGCACCGTGAGGTGCTCATCAGCCAGGTCACGCAGTCCGGCGGACTCGGCCAACGCGAGCACCGGAACCAGGCCGCCGGCCGACACCAGATTGGGATCATCGAAGGCTGCCGAGGAAGCCCGCAGCGTGTGAGAGAGTTTCACCTCAGAGATGCCCCTTGCGTTTCGGTCGAATCGTTGCCTGAAGAACTCCGATTCTCCCGCCACGCAAGGGCATTCTCGTTCTACGGCACGCTCAACCAGCCCAACTCATCGGTGGATCCGGGCTTAGCGCCGGCCCGCAACCCATGCTCCCCGGCCGCGAGCGGTGGCTCCGAGACGGGCGCAGACGCCCTCCTCAACTACCGACGCCCACCGACGCCCACCGGCACCCGCCGCGCCGTCAGCTCCTACGTATGAGCCCGGTGTCGGTAATCGTGCAGCGACTTGCCGACGTAGGCCCGGGAGACCAGCGCGACGAACCGCTCGACGGCGTCCTCGGAGGGCGAGAACGGGCCGGGCGCGTAGTGCGGGGACGCCAGGCCGCGCTGGACGGACTCGCAGGCGGCCCAGTCCTGGCGGTTGGTGAGGTCCCAGAACTCCACGGCGAAGGTCGGGTCGGGCACCGAGCCGTCCGCCTCCGGCACGAGGTACCAGGAGCACTCGATCCAGGTCCGGCCGGGCGCGAGCGGCACCAGCCGATGCGTCATCACGTAGTCGGGATGCGGCGAGATCAGCAGGTTCGGGAGGAGGTGGAGGTACTCCACCGCGGTGGCCGCGACGCCGGGGATCGGCACGCCGTTGGACTCCCCCGTCAGCGACATCGTCCGCATGCCGTCACGCAGCACCATCGAGCCACCGACCCACGCGCCGGGCAGGTCGTAGTTGTCGCCGGACGTCGGCGGCGTGACCTGGCACAGCTCGGGGTGGATCAGCGGGCAGTGGTAGCACTCGTGATAGTTCTCCGCGACGATCTTCCAGTTCGCGGCGATCTCGTAGGAGTGGCGCTCGGCGAGCACCAGCGAGGCGATGTCGTACGGCGCGACGATCCCCCCGAGCTCGCCGACGTACTCCTCGAACGGCACCACGTCGGGGTCACCGAGGCGGTGCGCGGCGTGGCCGAAGACCCACCCCTCCCACACGGTGACCGGGAGCTCGACCAGCGAGTACGCCGCCGGGTCGAAGCCCGGCTCGTCGCGGTAGCCGGGCGCCGCCACGAGGTCGCCGGCGAGGTCGTAGGACCATGCGTGGTACGGGCAGATGACCGACCTCCGGGCCGACGCGTCCCCGTCCGGGAGCAGCTCGTGGGCGCGGTGGCGGCAGGTGTTCGCGAACATCCGCACGGCGTCACCGGACCGCGTCAACAGCGCGGACACGTCGCCGACCATCACCGCGCGCTGGGTGGCGGGCTTGCCGTCCTCCTCCAGCGCGGCCGGCAGCAGCTCCGCGAGCCGGCCCAGACAGGTCCAGCCGCCCGCGAAGAGATGCCGCCGCTCCCAGGCCAGCACCTCTTCCGAGGTGTAGGCGGTCCCGGGCAGCATGGCCGGAACGGACCCGTCGCGGTCGCGGATCTCGTCCTGGAGACGTACCAGATCGCTCATTGCTGCCTCCTCCTCACACGTACTGCCTGGATTCTGCCGCCTCGGGACGGGTCCGCTCCACCTCACACGAGCCAGTGCACCGCGTACGACGGGTCGGTGAGCGCCGACCGAGCGCCGCACCTTCCCCTCCGCGGACGGGACGCTCGTTCCCCCGACCCTGCTGCCCCACCGCGACACCCCGCTCGACGGGCGGGCGAGCACGTCGGACCGTCGGGGCGGTTCGGCCACCTCGCCTACGAGGCCGAGGTGTACGCCTGGCTGCTGGAGCGGTGGGCTAGCGACGCTTCAGGATCCAGGCGATCATCACGATGATGATGAGCGCGCCGACGAGCTCGATCACGCCGATGCCGAACATGACGCGAATCTAGCAGCGCGCGGGTCTTGGGTGATCTCTGCCGCTGGGGCACTCCGCCCAGTAAGACGCCAGGTCGGCCGGTGGCGAAGAGCGTCTGGCCCAGGTCGATGTCGAGAGTTCCGTCGACCGCATCGCTATGCGACTCGGACGCCGCCTCGGTGAAGATCCCACGGCCTGCGCCTCCCGTAGGACCCCGACGGGGGTAGAGCAAGTTCTCGCGGACTGCCAAGCGGGGGCCCGGGGCTGCCCCCACGATCTCCTCGAACTTGCGATGCGCCCCGCCCAACGTCTTGACCGATGTCGTCGCCGCGAGGAGCGTCGTCAGTCTCAGAACACCGCGAACCCTCACCGAGGGAGCAGAAGCCCATGAGACCACTCCTCGTCAGCACGTTTGATCTCGGCTCCTCCTTCGGAATTGCGGACAGCGCATTCGAGGAGGACTTCCGCAGGCCGGCAGCCAGCCTCGGTGAAGTGGGCATCGACAACCCGCTCGGGTGGGGATCGACCCTCGTCCTGGAACCCTCCGGACCGGTTCTCTCAAGGTGGCGACTTGAGGCGCAGTACCAGGTCCACCGGCTGGCTGGGGAGGAGGCGCTCGGTTGGTCGGCGGATATCGACGGGCCGCTGAGCGCCTTCGAGACCCGAATGGCCGAACTCGTTGCCGGCCACCCCGTCGAACGCTGCGCCCTCACCGTCTACTCGGTCGGGGTGGTCTACGTGCATCTGCGATTCAGTCCAAGCCTGCCTGTTCGCTATTGCGATGGTCTCCTGAACTGCTTCGAGTTCGCCGGCTACACCCCCCAGGTGTCCGCCGACCTTCTCGCCGCGGCGACCAGCCACCGAGACCGGGCGGCGAAGGTCACCCACGGACCGCTCGAGGAGCTCACCAGGCGCCCGATCGCGGCGATCAGGACCGACGCAGAGAACTACCAGGAGTCAACTCAGTTCACGTACTTTCGGCATGTCGTGCTGGGCATCGATCCCGGTGACAGAGCCGCCGTAGACGCGCTCGTGGGGGACATGACCCCCGATAGGGTGACCTCGCTCGAGTTTGAGCTCCACGGGTGCCTGTACCACAGCTCGGAGCTGTTCGTGTTTGAGGCGAAGGGCCTGCACACTGGCGCGGACGATCCGACGATGATGCGCGAGGCCGAGCGAATACTCGCCGACATCGAGGTCACGCACGTCTTCGCCGGCGTCTGCAACGCCTACTCGACGTTGGTGCTCGACGCCATCCGCAAGCAGGTGGATGCCTACAGCGAAGGCCTTGCGTACCGCGCGGACCCGCAGAAGCTGAACCGGCTTCGCGCCACGTCCCTGGCCGTCGTGAATCTGACGCGGTACGACTTGATCAGCGTGACGGAGGAGGACCAGAAGTACTTCGATGCGTTCGAGGCGGAAGAGAAGCTGCAGGAGAAGCACACACAGATAACCGATGGCGTCGACGTGTTGTACAACGTGCAGGCGGCGGACGAGCAGGACGCGGCGCGCCGACGTAGCGATCTGATCAATGTGGTGCTCTTAGCGCTCACGTCCTTGACACTGGTCTCGGTCCTCGCCGACAGCTACAACTTCCTCGGAGGCCAGGAGCAGCTCCTGGCGAGAATCGTCCTCCGCGGAGCGGTGCTCGTCCTGTTACTCCTGCTGCTCGGGGGCGTCCTGTTCCGGCTGATCCGTAGGCTGAACGAGAGGTGAGGTCTCATCGGTTTCGGCCACCACCTCCGATGTCGGCGAAGCCGACGAAGCAAGGACGCATCCTTGCGCCGTACGGAAGGACGACGACACCGACCGCTCGAGGTCAGGCGGCCGCCCGGGCCGGGGCAGAAGCGGCGTGCGGGAGTGGCACGACGCTCGCGCCATCGAGGTCGGTGCGACGGCGCCGCAGCGACACCGCGGCGACACCCGCCAGCAGCAGGATGCTGGCGAGGCCCCCGACGATCAGCCCGTTGCGGGCACCGAGGAACTCGAGCAGCGCCCCGAGGACCGGCGGTCCGGCCAGACCCCAGCTGGTGCTGGCGGTGCGCCAGGCGCCGAGCACCCGGCCGCGCATCGACTCCGGTGGGACCGTCTGCAGCATCGTCTGGGTGCCGGTCGCCAGCGCGCCCTCGGCGGCGGCCATGGGGATGGCGAGCAGCACGACCGCGGCCAGCACCGGGCTGAGCCCGACGAGGGTCTGCAGGCCGGCGGCAGCGACCGCGAGCGCCAGCACGACACCGAGCCGCGGCACCCGGACGAAGCCGGCCAGCAGCGCGCCGAGGATGCCGCCGACCGCCAGGGCGGTGCTCACCTGGGCGTAGCCGCCGAGCGGCCCGGTGACCAGGGCGGCGGTGCTCAGCGTGTAGTTGCGGCCGAGCAGGGTCGTGACCAGGACCACCAGCAGCAGGGTCAGCAACGCGCGGTCGCCGAGCAGGTAGCGGACCCCGGCCCGCGCGCCCTGCCGGCCCGCGATCGACGGCATGGTGCCGGCCGGCGGGGTGACCGGGTCGGCGGAGGCGGCCGGGCGCGGGGCGCTGCGCAGGAACGGGATGGTCGCCGCGACGAGCAGGAAGGACAGGCCGTTGACGACGTACGCCGCGCTGATGCCGACGAAGGTCACCGCGGTGCCGGCCAGCGCCGTACCGCCCAGCCGGCCCAGGTTCGCGGCGGTGGACCCGACCGCGATCGCGGAGGGCACGTCCTCCTGGGGGACCAGCTCGTTGCCGAGCAGCGAGACGGCCGGGCCGTCCGCGGCCGCGACGATGCCGTCCACAGCCGCATGCTGCGGTGGCGCAGGCTGCGCCAGGGGCTGTGCCGCGCACGCCGTGCGCGGCTGCCGGAGCCGGTTTGACCGATTGAGGTGTCGGTTGAGTTGTTGACTGACGTGCTGACTGACTGGGGGCGCCGGGGCAGGACGCGCATGACCATTGGGGAGACCACTCGAGACTTCGTGCGAACAGGGACGACTGTTGGCACAACAGGACACTTCTCGACCGAACTCCGGCTCGAAGAGTGTGGGCCTCACCACCAGCCCTGGCGATGGGCCCAGTGCAGGAGCAGGCCCGACATGGTCAGCATGACCGCCACGACGGCGACCAGCTGGGTGACGTGCGTGCTCTGGTTGACGATCACGTTCATGCCGTACACCGACGCCAGGGCGGTGATCGGCAAAGTGACCGCCGCGATCACCGCGAGCCGCTCCATGGCCAGGGTCATCTTCGTGTCGACCTTCGTCTGGTAGAGCTCGATGACCCCGAAGAGGAACTGGGCCTCGCCGTCAGCGATCGAGCGCACGCGGTTGAACTGGTCGGCCAGGTCCCGGGCCAACAGACGGGAGGGCTCCGGCACGAAGCGGTCGAGTGAGCCGACCCGGGCGTACACGTCGTGCGTCTGAGCGGCCATCGTCCGGGCGGTGATCAGCTCGTGCCGGATGAGGAACATCCGCTCGAGCAGGACCTCCGGGTCGGTGAGCGCAGACTGCATCACCTCGTGCTCCAGACCGGGGAGCTTCTCGGCGACCAGACCCACGAGGGCTCGCTGTCGCCGGGCCAGCGCCGAGGAGAGCGCATAGGAGAGCTCGGCCGGCGTTGCGGGGGCGAACCGGCCGGCCTCGATCCGGCCGCGCACAGCGGAGGTCTCCACGAGCGCCTCGCGCGGGTCCACCACCGGGTTCAGGGGGCCGTGCACCGTCACCAGGAACCGGTCCCCGATGATCTGGTCCAGCTCGAGCATGTGCACGTGGCCGCTGTCACCCTCCAACGGCGCGTGCGTGATCACGAAGTAGTGGTCGACGTAGCTGTGCACGGTCGGCACGTGGTTGCGCCGTTCGCAGTCCTCGAGCACTCGGGGATGACAGCCTAGCTGCGAGAGAAGCTCGCGGACCTGGTCGTCCCACTGCGGAACGTCGACCCAGACGAAGCCGTCGTCGCGGTCCAGCAGGGAGAGAAGGGCGCCGCTCTCCTGCCGATGCGCTCCGGACGCGTCTACGAATCGGACGTCCATGGGGCCAGCGTGTCCCAGTCGCGGACGCCCGTAAAGGAGCGTGACGGCACCTCCTCGGGCCGCGCCCGAGGAGGTGCCGTGGCTCAGTGACTCAGTGCCTCAGGGGCGGGGCTTGCCGCCCTTGCCGCCCTTGCCGCCCTTCGCCTTCGTGGGCGCAGGGGCGGCGGCCGCGGGGGCCGTGGTGACCGGCGTCGCCGTGGCGGCGGCGGCGTCGACGATGCCCCAGCCGAAGACCGGCGAGTAGACGCCGGTGACCTCGGTGAGGGGCTGCCGCGCCGTGTCGAGCAGCACGCTCTCGACCTCGGCCAGGTCGCGACCCTGCGCGAAGAGCAGCGCCGCGACGCCCGCGACGTGCGGGGTGGCCATCGACGTGCCGGCGTAGAAGTCGTAGTCCTCCTCGCCGCAGCCGGCGCTGCCGGTGCCCAGCGGCACGGTGGAGACGATGTCGTCCTCGCAGAACGCGAGGCCCGCACCGCCGGGGGCCGAGACCGCCTTGAGGTCGGGCTTGTTCGGGAGCTCCGAGAACCAGCTCTTGGCCTCGTTCCGGTCGGTCGAGGCGACGCAGACAGCGCCGGGCTCGAAGGCCGGGGTGTTGCACAGGGCGGTCCCCGTGTTGCCCGCCGCCGCGATGACCGCGACGCCCTTGCTGTTGGCGTAGGCGACCGCCTCGGTCACCGAGCTCTCGAGCCCCGTCAGGGTCAGGGCCTGCACGCCGGGCAGGGCGCCCAGGCTCAGGTTGATGACGTCGGCGCCGTTGTCGGCGGACCAGCGGATGCCCGCCGCGATCTCCTCGAAGGAGCCGCTCCCGTCCTCGAGCACCTTGACCGGCAGGATCTTGGCGTCCGGGGCGGTGCCGGCCACGCCGATGCCGTTGTCCGTGACGGCCGCGACGATGCCCGCCACGTGGGTGCCGTGCTCGTCGCCGTTGTTCACGCCGTCCGGGCCGCGGTAGTCACCGTTGCCGCAGGGCGCCTGTCCGGCGCAGCCGGTGAAGGTGGCGCCCTGGAGGAGGTTGGCCGTCAGGTCCGGGTGGGCGAAGTCGACGCCGGTGTCCACCACGGCCACCACCGCTCCGGCGCCTCTCGTCGTGGTCCACGCCTGCTCGGCGTGGACCTGGTCCAAGCCCCACTGCAGGTCGCGCAAGGGGTCGTTCGTGGCTGCCTGGGCGCTGCCGGCCTGCAGCAGCGCGGCGGCCACCGCGAGGGGTACGGCTGATCCGAGAATTCGACGCATGGGGGACGTGCCTTTCCGTTTCGTGCGGCGCTTGTGTCGTGATGTTGAACGGACCGGCGGCCCAGGAGTCACGGCGCCGGCGTCACCGGTGAGCCGTCACCTCGGGCGGACGGTGAGCGACTGCGTCATCGTGCCGAAGGGCCCGCGCTCGTCGTGGAGCACGCTGCTGGTCATCCCGTGCCCGGCCGGGCCGAAGGTGACCGTGGTGTCGAAGCCCAGCCAGCCGCGCTCCGGCGTCCGGACCAGGTGGGCCGTGAGGTCGACGTTGGGGAACGCCACGACGCCGGGGTCGGCGCGGATGGTCATGCCGTTGGCGATGTCGAACAGGCCGGCGGCCGCGGCCAGGGGGCTCACCGGCTCGTCGAGCAGCGACACGTCGGTGCGGACCCAGAACCGCCCGCGACCCGGAGCCTCCTGCTCACGGCGCAGCTGGGTGGACTCGATGAAGCCGCCCGGCCAGACCGTGGTCGGGTCCCACGGCGCCATCGCGTCGGGCGGCGGCAGCGGGGCCAGCCCCGAGCCCGCGAGCGCGGAGGTGTCCCGGGACGCGATCAGCCAGGCGCGGAGCAGCACCGCCGGCCGGCCCGCATGGGACAGCTCGGCCTCGACCAGCTCGACCGTGCGCCCCGGGCGCAGCACCCGCACCGCGACCGTGACCTCCTCGAGCGGGATCACGCCGAGGATGTCGAACGACAACCGCGAGATCGGCATCGACGCGCCGCGCTCGACCGCGTGGGTCAGCAGTCCGAGCGCGGGAGCGATGTGCTGCTCGTCGAGCTTCCACGCGCCCCCGACGTGGGCGGTGGGCAGGAACGTGGCGGGGCCGGTCCGGACGAAGTAGCTCGACATCGAGACATTCATACACGTGTCGACGAAGCGGCTCGACGCCGGTCGGTCCGCGCCGCGACCAGCCGCCAGCCCAGCATCGTCACCGCGAGGAAGAGGAAGGCCACGACGAGGAAGCCCGGGGCGAGGCCGCGGCCCGACAGCGCGCGGAGCCCCATGCCGAGGACGTACGTCGCCGCCAGCACCACCACTCCGGACGGCCAGACGCGGGAGGCCGACCAGCCCGGCCAGAGCAGCACCGCGTGGGCCAGCACGGCAGCCAGCGCGAACGGCCACGCGATCACCAACACCACCCACGAGGAGTCGGCGGCGCCGTGGGTGTTCTTGCCGCCGAGCGCCAGAGCGAGGACGCAGACGAGGTCGGCGAGGAGCGGACAGAGCCGGCGCGGAGTCACGCGAGAAAGGCTACGAGAGCCCCAGGATCGTGCCGTCGTCGGCCAGATCGATGCGCGCGGCCGAGGGGTCCCGCGGGAGGCCCGGCATGGTCATCATGTCGCCACAGACGACCACCACGAAGCCGGCGCCGGCCGACAGCCGCACCTCGCGCACGTGCAGCTCGTGGCCGGACGGAGCGCCGACCGCCGCAGGGTCCGTGGAGAACGAGTACTGCGTCTTCGCGACGCACACCGGCAACGAGCCGTAGCCGTCCCGCTCGATCCGCTGGAGCCGCCTTCGGGCCGCGGCGTCCCAGGTCACCTGGCCGGCGCCGTACAGGCGCGTGGCCACCGCGGTGACCTTCTCGCTGAGGGAGAGCTCGTCGGGGTAGGTGAACGAGAAGGAGTACGGCGAGGGCTCGTCGAGCACGGCCAGGACCCCCTTCGCCAGCTCGGCCGCGCCGGCGCCGCCGTCGGCGAAGTGCGTGGCCGGGTAGGCCTGCACACCCTCGGCCGCGCAGAGAGCCACGACCAGATCGACCTCCGCCGCGGTGTCGGTCGGGAACCGGTTGACCGCGACGACGCACGGGATCCCGTAGACGTCGCGGACGTTGTCGAGGTGGCGGCGCAGGTTGGCCATCCCGGCCTCGACGGCGGCCAGGTCCTCGGTGCCGAGGTCGGCGAGCGCCACTCCCCCGTGGTACTTCAACGCCCGCACGGTCGCCACGACGACGGCGACGTCGGGGCGCAGGCCGGACTTGCGGCACTTGATGTCGACGAACTTCTCCGCACCGAGGTCCGCCCCGAAGCCGGCCTCGGTCACCACGATGTCCGCGAGCCGCAGGCCGGCGCGCGTGGCCATCACCGAGGAGCAGCCGTGGGCGATGTTGGCGAACGGGCCGCCGTGCACGAACGCCGGCGCGCCCTCGAGCGTTTGCACCAGGTTGGGCGCGATCGCGTCACGGAGCAGGGCGGCCATGGCGCCGTCCGCCCCGAGGTCGCGCGCGGTGACCGGCTGGGTCGACCGGTCGTAGCCGATGACGATGTCGCCGATCCGGCGCTTGAGGTCGGCCCACGACTCGGTGAGGCAGAAGATCGCCATCAGCTCCGAGGCGACGACGATGTCGAAGCCGTCCTCGCGGGGGAAGCCGTTGGCGTGGCCGCCGAGCGCCACCACCACCGAGCGCAGCGCGCGGTCGTTCATGTCGAGCACGCGCTTCCAGGTGACGCTGCGTACGTCGATGTCGAGCTCGTTGCCGTGGTGCACGTGGTTGTCGATGAGCGCCGCGAGCAGGTTGTTGGCCGCCGCGATCGCCGCGAAGTCTCCGGTGAAGTGCAGGTTGATGTCGGTCATCGGCACGACCTGGCTGTAGCCACCGCCGGCCGCGCCGCCCTTCATGCCGAACACCGGCCCCATCGACGGCTCCCGCAGGCACGCGAGCGCACGGTGCCCGAGCCCGTGCAGCGCGTCGGTGAGCCCGACCGTCGTGGTGGTCTTGCCCTCCCCCGGCGGCGTCGGCGAGAGCGCCGTCATCAGCACGAGCCGGCCGAGCGGCCGGTCGGCGAGCGACGCCAGGTAGACGGGGTCGATCTTCGCCTTGAAGTGGCCGTACGGCACGAGGTGCCGCTCCTCGATCCCCAGCGTCTCGGCGGCCACGTCCCGGATCGGCCGCAGGGTCGCCGCACGGGCGATCTCGATGTCCGACAGCACCGTCGACACCTCCTCCGTGTTCACCTCGCACGCTAGCCCACGAGTGGAGCTCCGGGCCGGACCCTCGCTAGAGGATGAAGCGCGCGAAGACCTCGTCGGTCCTCGCGTCGACGGACGCCACGTCCTGGACCGGCATCGTCGGGTCCGGCGTGGCCGAGATGCCGAGGGGCGCGGGCACGGCAGCGACCGCGACGGGCCTGCCGTCCCCACGTCCCCGCCAAATTGTCGACAAAGTGATCAGCCGGCCCGGTCAGCCCGTCAGGAAGCTGAGCCGCACGTCGCGCTCGTGGTTGTCGACGTTGAGGTCGACCAGGCAGATGCTCTGCCAGGTCCCGATCGCGAGGCGGCCGCCGAGCACCGGGACGGTGGCGTACGGCGGGATCAGCGCCGGCATCACGTGCGAGCGCCCGTGGCCGCGGCTGCCGTGCGCGTGCCGCCAGCGGTCGTCGGCGGGCAGCAGGTCGCCGAGCGCGGCGAGGAGGTCGTCGTCGCTGCCGGCGCCGGTCTCGAGGATCGCGATGCCGGCGGTGGCGTGCGGGACGAAGACGTGCAGCAGGCCGTCCCCGCGCGAGGAGACGAACTCCTGGCAGTCGTGGGTGAGGTCGAGGACGACGTCGCGGTCGCCGGTGCGGTACGTACGGGTCTCGGAGTCCACCCGACCGATCGTCGCACGTCGCCGTGGCCGGGCTAGACGCTCGACCCCTGCTGGCCGGACGGGGACCGCACGCCGCCCGCGCAGGACGCGAACGGCTCGGGTGCGGTCTCGCCACCCTCGTAGGTGGCGATGAACAGCGGCAGCCGC
Organism: Nocardioides pyridinolyticus; assembly: GCF_054653575.1. NCBI lineage: Bacteria > Bacillati > Actinomycetota > Actinomycetes > Propionibacteriales > Nocardioidaceae > Nocardioides > Nocardioides pyridinolyticus. The sequence goes on from NZ_BAAIFY010000006.1 coordinate 154,107, forward strand.
GGGTCGTCCGCCCCGTCGAGCGCGAGCTGGCGGCCCCACACCGTGACCACGACCGGCGAGCCGAGGTCGTCGTACGGCGAGAGGATGCCGTTCTGGGGCAGCAGCCCGGCGAGCGCGTCGGCGTCGACGTCGGCCGCGGGGTCGTAGGTGATCCAGACCGTGCCGTGCTCCAGGTCGTGCACGACGTTCTCCTCGCGCACCGGCTCGTCGTAGACGCCGCACTCGAGCCACACCGGCGCGTGCGGGCCGCCGACGGCCGGGCGCTGCGGGTAGTCGACGTCCTGCTCGGTGTGCGCCGGGTCGAGGTCGTCGTAGATCTCGACGGCGTCGAGGTTGACCGGGCCCTCGCGCGCCACGTCGTCGGCGTCGAGCTGGCGCAGCACCAGCGGCACGCTCGCGGCGACGCCGATGAGCAGCACCGCGGTCACGACCGCGAGCACGACCGGCAGTGCCCGGCGCTTCGGGGACTGCTCCGCAGACGGGGGCGGGGGCGGCGGGTACGCCGGCGGCGGATGGGTGGGCAGGTCCGACATCAGTCGCCCAGGATGCTCTCCACGCGCTCGACCTTCGCGGTCAGCTGGCCGTCCCACCCCGGCCGGATGTCGGCCTTGAGGACCAGCCCGACCCGCGGCGAGACCTCGGCGACGACGTCGACGGCGCGCTTCACGACCGCCATCACCTCGTCCCACTCCCCCTCGACGTTGGTGAACATCGAGTTCAGCTCGTACGGCAGGCCGGACTCCTTCACCACCCGCACGGCGGCCGCGACGGCCTCGGACACGCTGCCGGTCTCGTCCCCGGTGGTCGGCGAGATGCTGAACGCGACGATCATGCGGAAACGGTATCGACCGCCTCCGAAATGCGCCGAGTCGGCGCTGTCTCCGCTGAGACAGCGCCGACTCGGCGTGGAACAGGAGGCTCAGGCCTTCCGCAGGTTCCGCAGCACGAACTGCATGATGCCGCCGTTGCGGTAGTAGTTCGCCTCGCCGGGGGTGTCGATGCGGACGACCGCGTCGAACTCGACGTCGCCGGCCTGCACCTTGACCGTCTTGGGCGTGCGTCCCTCGTTGAGCTCGGTGATCCCGGTGATCGAGAACTCCTCCTCGCCGGTGAGGCCCAGCGACTCGGCGTTCTCGCCCTGCGGGAACTGGAGCGGGATGACGCCCATGCCGATCAGGTTCGAGCGGTGGATCCGCTCGTAGGACTCGGCGATGACCGCCTTCACGCCCAGCAGCGAGGTGCCCTTGGCCGCCCAGTCGCGCGACGAGCCGGAGCCGTACTCCTTGCCGGCGAGGACGACCAGCGGGGTGCCGGCGGCGATGTAGTTCTCCGACGCCTCGAACACCGTGGTGACGTCGCCCCCGTTGGTGAAGTCGCGGGTGAAGCCGCCCTCGGTGCCCGGCGCGAGCTGGTTGCGCAGGCGGATGTTCGCGAACGTGCCCCGGATCATCACCTCGTGGTTGCCGCGGCGCGAGCCGTAGGAGTTGAAGTCCCGCTGCTCGACACCGTGCTCGGCGAGGTACCGGCCCGCGGGCGAGTCCTTCTTGATCGCACCGGCCGGGCTGATGTGGTCGGTGGTGACCGAGTCACCGAGCTTGAGCAGGACGCGCGCACCCTCGATGTCGGTGACGGCCTCCGGCTCGTCGGGCATGCCGTCGAAGTACGGGGGCTTGCGGACGTAGGTCGACTCCGGGTCCCAGGAGAACGTGTCGCCCTCGGGCGTCGGCAGCGACTGCCAGCGCTCGTCGCCGGCGAAGACGTCGGCGTACTCACGGGCGAACGTCTCGGACGACATCGCCCGGCCGATGACCTCCTCGACCTCGGTCGGCGACGGCCAGATGTCCTTGAGGAAGACGTCGTTGCCCTCGGTGTCCTTGCCGAGGGAGTCGTTGAACAGGTCGACGTCCATCGAGCCGGCCAGCGCGTAGGCGACGACCAGCGGCGGCGACGCCAGGTAGTTCATCTTCACGTCCGGGTTGATCCGGCCCTCGAAGTTGCGGTTGCCCGAGAGCACCGAGACGACCGCGAGGTCGTTCTCGTTGACCGCGGCCGAGACCTCGGGGATCAGCGGGCCGCTGTTGCCGATGCAGGTGGTGCAGCCGTAGCCGACCAGGTTGAAGCCGAGCTTGTCGAGGTACGGCGTGAGCCCGGCCTTCTCGTAGTAGTCCGAGACCACCTTCGAGCCCGGCGCCAGGGTCGTCTTGACCCACGGCTTGCGCTCCAGGCCCTTCTCGACCGCCTTCTTGGCCAGCAGGGCCGCGCCGATCATCACCGACGGGTTGGAGGTGTTCGTGCACGACGTGATCGCGGCGATCGTCACCGCGCCGTGGTCCAGCTCGAACCGGGTGCCGTCCTCCAGCTCGACCAGCGCCGGGTTGCTCGCCCGGCCGCCGTCGGCCGGCGCCGCGGAGGCGTACTCGCGCGGCGGGGCCGACCCGTTGCCCTCGTGGGAGGGCGGGTCGGAGGCCGGGAAGGTCTCCTCGACCGCCTCGTCGTACCCCTTGCTCTCGGCGGCGTGCGCGGCGTCGTCGGGCTCGTCGTAGCCCTGGTCGACGTAGTCGACCAGCGCGCCCCGGAAGGACTCACGCGCCGCGGCGAGCTCGACCCGGTCCTGCGGCCGCTTCGGGCCGGCCAGCGACGGGACGACGGTCGCGAGGTCGAGCTCGAGCCGCTCGCTGTAGCGCGGCTCGGCGGCGGGGTCGTGCCACAGGCCCTGGGCCTTGGCGTAGGCCTCGACCAGCGCGAGCTGCTCGGCCGAGCGGCCGGTGAGCTCGAGGTACTTCACCGTCTCCTCGTCGATCGGGAAGACCGCGATGGTCGAGCCGAACTCCGGGCTCATGTTGCCGATCGTGGCGCGGTTGGCCAGCGGGAGCGCCGAGACGCCGGGGCCGTAGAACTCGACGAACTTGCCGACCACGCCGTGCTTGCGCAGCATCTCGGTGATCGTGAGCACCAGGTCGGTCGCGGTGGAGCCCTCGGGCAGGTCGCCGGAGAGCTTGAAGCCGACCACGCGCGGGATCAGCATCGACACCGGCTGGCCGAGCATCGCCGCCTCGGCCTCGATGCCGCCGACGCCCCAGCCGACCACGCCGATGCCGTTGACCATCGTGGTGTGGGAGTCGGTGCCCACGCAGGTGTCGGGGTAGGCCAGCAGGCTCTTCCCACCGTCAGGGGCGTCGACCTCACGGGTGAAGATCGTGCGGGCCAGGTGCTCGATGTTGACCTGGTGCACGATGCCGGTGCCCGGGGGGACGACCTTGAAGTCGTCGAAGGCGCCCTGGCCCCAGCGGAGGAACTGGTAGCGCTCGCGGTTGCGCTCGTACTCGATCTCGACGTTGCGCTCGAACGCCTCGGGGGTGCCGAACACGTCGGCGATCACCGAGTGGTCGATGACCATCTCGGCCGGCGCGAGCGGGTTGATCCTCGACGGGTCGCCCCCGAGGTCCGCCATCGCCTCGCGCATCGTGGCGAGGTCGACGACGCACGGGACGCCGGTGAAGTCCTGCATGATCACGCGCGCCGGCGTGAACTGGATCTCCTTGTCGGGCTCGGCGTTCTCGTCCCATCCCGCCAGCGCCAAGATGTCGTCGGCGGTGATGTCGGCGCCGTCCTCGGTGCGGAGGAGGTTCTCGAGCAGCACCTTGAGGCTGAACGGCAGCGAGGCCACGTCCACGCCCTCGCCCGTCACCGCGTCGAGGCGGAAGATCTCGTAGGACTTCCCGTCCACGTCCAGGGTGCTCTTCGCACCGAAGCTGTCCTGACTGGCCACAGCAGTCATCTCCTGACTCGTCGTCCCTTGTCACACCTGGGTCTGATCGCGTTCCCCATCCTGCCGCCGGGCGGAAGGGCCGGAAAAGGAAGGCTCGCCTAACTTCCGGTACCCGGGACAGGGTCGCGATATCTCTTGATATCAAGATACACGACGACGAGAGGAGGAGTGTCTCAGGGCGCGGTGCGGCCGATGCCGCGGCGGAGCTCGAGCCCGCTGATCACCAGGCCGGCCGCCAACGCCGCGCCGACGCCCTCCCCGGCGCGCAGCCGCAGGTCCAGCAGTGGCTCGAGGCCGAGGTGGTCCAGCACGAGGTCGTGCGCCCGCTCCCGGCTCCGCTGGCCGGCGATCAGGTACGCCGCCGCGCCGGGCTCCATGCGGACGGCGAGCAGGGCCGCGACGCTGGTGGCCAGCCCGTCGAGCACCGTGACCGCGCCGACGGATGCCGCTCCGAGCACCGCACCGGCCAGCACGCAGAACTCCGGTCCCCCGACCCGGGCGAGGACGTCCTCGGGCGACCAGGGCTCCCCGTCACGGACACTCTCCACGCGTGCCAGGGCGGCGGCCACGACCTCGGTCTTGCGCCGCACCATGGCGGTGTCCGCGCCCGCGCCGAGGCCCACGACCTCGGCGGGAGCGACGTCGAGCAGGACGGCCGTCAGCGCGGCTGCGACCGTCGTGTTGCCGATGCCCACCTCCCCCACAGCGAGGAGGCCGTGTTCGCGGCCCGCCGACTCGCCGAGACGGCGGCCGCGGTCGAGCAGGTCGCGGACCTGGTCGGCGGGCATGGGGTCGGTGTGGACCAGGTCGCCCGCCGCGGTGCCGGCATCGACGACGCGGAAGCTCAGGCCCGCCGCGCGGGCCCCGGCCGCGCCGGCCGACTCGCCGACCACGCTCGCGGCCAGGACGTCGTCGACGACCGAGGACGCGAAGGCCGAGACCCCGTGGGCGACCACGCCGTGCCGGCCGGCCACGAGCAGCAGCTGTCCGGTCGGGACGGCGGCGGGCCGCCCCTGCGCGGCGGCCGCGACGCGGTCGACGTACCGGTCGAGGAGACCGAGCGAGCCGGGCGGCGTGAGCAGGACGTCGGCCTCGTCCCGGGCCCCGACGACTGCGGTGCTGTCCGGTGCACGGAGGTACGAGGGCGGTGTCGGGGCCGCCTCGTCCCAGCGTTCCTTCATCACGACCTCGCTGACCGGCTGGCGGCGCGACCACCCGGCCCGCTCCAGGCCCGGCGCGGGTGGCCGCTCGTCGGGCCACCCCAGGCACAGCCACCCGAGGGTGACCACGCCGTCGGGTACGCCGACGAGCTGCGCGAGCTGCTGCTGGTCGAACAGCGTCACCCACCCGATCCCCAGCCCCTCCGCCCGGGAGGCGAGCCACAGGTTCTCGATGGCGCAGGCGCACGACCACAGGTCGGCGTCCGGGAACGTCGCCCGGCCGAGCACCCCGCCGGCAGGGGCACGCCGGTCGCAGGCCACGACCACCCCCAACGGAGCCTCGCGGATGCCCTCCAGCTGGAGGTCCAGCAGCCGCCGGGCCGCGTCGGGCTCCATCTGCCGCGCCTGCCGCAGCCGCTGCTCGTCGGCCATCCGGGCGGCTCGCTCACGGGTCGCCGGCTCGGAGACCACGATGAACCGCCAGGGCTGGCTGTGCCCGACCGACGGCGCATGGTGGGCCGCGGACAGGACCCGGTCCACGATCTCGCCCGCGACCGGGTCCGGCCGGTAGCGGCGGACGTCCCGGCGAGCGCGGACCACGTCGTAGAAGTCGTCCCGGACGCGTTCGGGGAACGCCCACGCCCCGACCTCGGCGGCGCGCTCCGCCGCCGAGGTCTGGTCACCGATGAGGGGTACCGGCCGTTGCCAGGTCACGGGGCCGCAGTGTAGGTCTCGCTGTCGACGTAGATCGAGCTGCCGAGCTCGACGAACTGGGCGGACTTCTCGGCCATGCCGCTCGCGACCTGGTCCCGGATGTCCTGGCTGATCCGCATGGAGCAGAACTTCGGGCCGCACATCGAGCAGAAGTGGGCGACCTTGCTGGCCTCCGCCGGAAGCGTCTCGTCGTGGAACGCCTCGGCGGTGTGCGGGTCCAGGGAGAGCGCGAACTGGTCGTGCCAGCGGAACTCGAAGCGGGCACGCGACAAGGCGTCGTCCCAGTCCCGGGCGCCCGGGTGCCCCTTGGCGACGTCGGCGGCGTGCGCGGCGAGCTTGTAGGTGATCACGCCGGTCTTCACGTCGTCGCGGTTGGGCAGGCCCAGGTGCTCCTTGGGGGTGACGTAGCACAGCATGGCGGTGCCGTGCATGGCGATCGCCGCCGCACCGATCGCGGAGGTGATGTGGTCGTAGCCGGGCGCGATGTCGGTGGCCAGCGGGCCCAGCGTGTAGAACGGCGCGCCGTGGCACCACTCCTGCTGCAGGACGACGTTCTCCTCCACCAGGTTCAGCGGGACGTGGCCGGGACCCTCGACCATCACCTGCACGTCGTGCTCCCAGGCGCGGAGCGTCAGCTCGGCCAGGGTGCGGAGCTCGCCGAGCTGCGCCTCGTCGTGGGCGTCGGCCGTGCAGCCGGGCCGCAGTCCGTCACCGAGGGAGAACGACACGTCGTAGCGGGCGAAGATCTCGCAGAGCTCGTCGAAGTGGGTGTAGAGGAAGTTCTCCTCGTGGTGGGCCAGGCACCAGCCCGCCATGATGGACCCGCCTCGGGAGACGATGCCGGTGATGCGGTCGGCGGTGAGCGGCACGTACCGCAGCAGCACGCCGGCGTGGATGGTCATGTAGTCCACGCCCTGCTCGCACTGCTCGATCACCGTGTCACGGAAGACCTCCCAGCTGAGCTTGCTCGCGTCGCCGTCGACCTTCTCCAGGGCCTGGTAGATCGGCACCGTCCCGATCGGGACGGGTGAGTTGCGGATGATCCACTCCCGAGTGGTGTGGATGTCCTCGCCGGTGGACAGGTCCATCACCGTGTCGGCGCCCCAGGTCACCGCCCAGGTGAGCTTGTCGACCTCCTCGGCGATCGAGCTGGTGACGGCGGAGTTGCCGATGTTGGCGTTGATCTTCACCAGGAACCGGCGCCCGATGATCATCGGCTCGGCCTCGGGATGGTTGACGTTGACCGGGATGATCGCCCGCCCGGCCGCCACCTCGGAGCGGACCAGCTCGACGTCACAACCCTCCCGGACCGCGACGTACTCCATCTCCGGGGTGATCACGCCCTGGCGGGCGTAGTGCATCTGCGTGACGGTGCCGGTGCCGCGCCGCGGACGGGGCTTCGCGCCCCGCCACTGCCCGCGCGCCTCCCCCCGTCGGATCGCCGACTTCCCGTTGTCGACGAGCTGGGTCTCGCGACCGGCGTACTCCTCGATGTCGCCGCGCTCGGCGACCCAGTCGGCGCGCAGGGGCGGGAGCCCCACCTCGGGGTCGCTGCCCGGTCCGGCGGTGGTGTACCGGTCGAACGTGTCGCCGTTGGTCAGCGCGACCCGGGTGAAGGGGACGCGGATGTCGGGTCGCGGTCCGGTGCGGTGGACGGTGCTGTGGCTGGGATGGATCTGCATCATTCCTCCTGGGTGGTGCGGTGGGCAAAGGTGTGGGCGACCGGGCCGCGGCCGCGGCCCAGACGCCAGCCGGAGCTCGCGCGCAGGGCGGCGGCCACGAACAGGTGGGCGGCGGTGGCGGCGGCGACCAGGTCCGCGCCGCGGGCGAGGTGGACGGCGAGGGCGGCCGCGAACGTGCACCCGGTGCCGTGGTCGTTGGTGGTGGGTACGGCGGGGTGCTCGACGCTCTGCATCCGGCCGCGGCTGTCGACCACCACGTCGCGGCAGGTCGCGGCGTCGAGACCGCCCCCGGTGAGCACGACCGCCGGCCCGAGGGCGTGCAGGGCCCGGGCCACGTCCTCGCGCGGGTCGGCCTGACCGGCGCCGGTCAGCCGGAGCGCCTCGTCGAGGTTGGGCGTGACGACGGTGGCCCGCGGGAGGACGTGGCCGCGGTAGGCCGCCACGACCGCTGCGTCGCCGAGCTCGGCACCGCTCGTGGCGACCAGGACGGGGTCCACGACCAGCGGGAGCCGGGCCGGGAGGTCGGCCACGACGCCGGCGACCTCCGCCGAGCCCAGCATCCCGGTCTTGACCACGGCGACCGGCAGGTCCTCGAGGACGGCGTCGACCTGGGCACGGACGTCGTCGGCCGTCAGCTGCACGACCTGGCGCACCCCGAGGGTGTCCTGGGCGGTCACCGCGGTGACGGCACAGGCCCCGTGGGCACCGAGCGCCGCGAACGTCGTCAGGTCGGCGGCGACACCGGCGGCGCCACCGGAGTCGGTGCCGGCGACGGTCAGCGCGACCAGCGGGCCGCTCACCGGACGGCCTGCGCGATCTGCCGGAAGGTGTCACCGGGGTCGTCGGCGCGCATGACCGCCCCCATGACGGCCACCCCGTGCGCACCGGCGGTCCGCAGCGCCGCGGCGTTCCGGGCGCCGACCCCTCCGAGGGCCAGCACCGGGACGCTCCCCGCGAGCCGCACGGCTCGCCGCACGCCGGGCAGCCCCAACGCGGGCCCGTAGCCCGGCTTGGAGGCCGAGGCCGCGACGGGCGAGATCGTCACGTACGACGCCCCGTCGCGCACGGCGGCCCGGATCTCGGCGGCGTCGTGACAGGAGCGTCCGTGCGGGAGGGCCGCCTCTTCCCCGGGAGGAGGCTGCGCCGAGGCCAGGTGCACGCCCGCCACCCCGTCCAACCGGGTCCGAGCGCTGATCACGGCGACCCCGGTCGAGCCGAGTGCGTGGGCGAGCCGTTGCCGATGGTCCTCGGACAGGTCGAGCTCGCGCAGCACCACGACCTCTAGCCCCGCCTCCGCGCACGCGGCCACGGTGCTCACGAGGTCGCGGCCGGCCGGGAGCTGGCTGCGGTCGGTGAGCAGCAGCACGCGCGGCACCTTCATGTACCCACCCGCCCGGCCATGGGGCTCGACGCACGCGCGGTGGTGAGCCGTGGGATGCGGCCGGCCCGGCGGGCCAGCTCGCCGGCCTCGACCGCGGCCCGCAGCGCCGCCGCCATCCGCGCCGGACGGTCCGCCCTCGTGATCGCGGTCGCCGCCAGCACGGCGTCGCACCCCAGCTCCATCGCCAGCGCGGCGTCGCTCGCCGTGCCGATCCCGGCGTCCAGGACCACGGGAACCGTGACAGCGGCACGCACGGCCTCGATCGCCCGGGGATCGTCGATGCCACGCCCGGTGCCGATGGGCGAGCCGAGGGGCATGACGGCCGCGCAGCCGACGTCGGCCAGGCGCCGCGCCAGGACCGGGTCGGCGGTGGTGTAGGGCAACACCGTGAACCCCTGCCGCACCAGCGTCTCGGCCGCGTCGAGCAGCTCGACGGCGTCGGGCATCAGGCTCGTCTCGTCACCGATCACCTCGAGCTTGACCCAGTCGGTATCGAGAGCCTCCCGCGCCAGCTGAGCGGTGAGCACGGCCTCGCGAGCGCTGAGGCAGCCAGCGGTGTTGGGCAGGATGCGGACGCCCAGCCGCCGCAACGTGTCGAGCAGCCCGCCGCCCCCGGTGTCGGAGGTGCGCCGGACGGACACGGTCACCAGGCCGGGCCGGGCCGCGTCGATGATCTCGCCCACCAGGCTGGTGCTGGTCAGGCCCCCGGTGCCGATCCACAGCCGCCCGGGGAGGTCGACACCCGCCACCTGCATCGCGCTCACCCGCCCTGGTGCGCGGTGACCAGCTCGACCGCGTCGTTCTCCGAGAGCCGGGTCGACTCCCACGATGCCGCGGGCACGACGGCCCCGTTGAGCGCGGCGGCGACCCCGCGGGCCGACGGGAGGAGATCGTGCAGGGTCGTGCCGTCCTCCACGATGCGCGGCTGGCCGTTGAGACTGATCCTCATGACACGGGGTCCTTCCGGTGATCGGCGGGTTTCGGGCTCTGGCGGCCGAACCGGCTCGGCTCGAACCGCCGCGCGACGGCAGGGACGTCGCCGTCCTCGACGTGGGCGCGGATCACTTGGGCGGTCAGCGGCGCGAGCAGCACGCCGCCGCGGTAGTGGCCGACGGCCAGCACCTGCCGCACCGCGCCGGGACTGGGCGCGACCCCGAGCAGTGGTCCGTTGTCAGGGGTGCCGGGGCGGCACCGTGCGGTGATCTCGAGGACCTCGGCGCACTCCAGCCCCGGGACGACGGTGCGCGCGGCGTGCAGCAGCCGGACCACCGCCCCGAGCGTCGCCACCGGCTCCGCGGCATGCTCCTCCTCGGTCGCTCCCACGACGATCTCGCCGCCCGCCCGTGGGACGACGTACACCGACTCTCCGTGCACGCGCGCCCGCACGACCCGGGACGGCGGGTCGGAGACCCGCAGCCGGATCGTCTCTCCCCGGACCGGTCGGACCTGCGGCACCAGGCTCCGGGCCTCCGCCCCGGTCGCGACGACCACCGCGTCGCAGCCGAACCCGGTCCCGCCCGCGCAGGAGACTCCCCCGTCGACCACCGTGGCGCGGGCACGCACCACCCGGTCGCCCAGCAGGCGCAGCAGCGCCTCGGCGACCCGGCGTGGGTTGACCTGATGGTCCTCGGGCAGCAGGGCGGCGCCGGCGACCCGCGCGAGGGTGGGCTCCTCCGCGCGTGCACCTCGCCGGTCGAGCTCGCGGAAGAACAGCCCTTCGCCCGCGAGGACCTCGAGGCTCCGTCGCACCTGCTGCAGGTCGTCGTGGTCCTGCCCGACCAGCAACGTTCCCTGGGTGCGCAGGTCGACGTCCACGCCGGAGGTCGCCTGCAGCCGAGCGGCGTACGCCGGCCACAGCCGCGCGGAGGCGACGCCGAGCCTGAGCAGGTCGGTCTCACCGTGCCAGGCCTCACCGGCCGGGGCGAGCATCCCGGCCGCCGCCCTGGTGGCGCCACCGCCCGGGTCGGGGTCGAACACCCGCACGTCGTGCCCCGCGCGGACCAGCTCCTCGGCACAGGCCAGACCGACGATGCCGGCGCCGACCACCGCCACCCTCATGCGAGCGCGACCGCGTCGACCAGCCCTCTCGCGGCATCAGGGGGATGTGGTGACCGGCAGATGGCCGAGGCCACCGCGATCCCGTGGGCCCCGGCCGCCATCACCTCGGGCGCACGCTCGGCGTCGATGCCCGAGACGGCGATCGCCGGCAGGACCCGAGCCGCCTCGCGCAGCGCGCCCAGCCCGATCGGGTCGGGGAGACCGCTCTTCGTGGTCGTGGGATAGACGGGCCCCACGCCGATGTAGTCGGCGCCCTGCGCCTTCGCCTCACGGGCCTGGTCGGCGTTGCGGCAGGTGCCGCCGACGAGGAACCCCGGTGGTGCCAGGCGTCTCGCGTCGGCGACGAGGAGGTCGTCACGGCCGAGGTGGACACCGTGCGCGCCGGCGGCGAGCGCGAGGTCGAGTCGGTCGTTGACGATCAACCGCGCCGGGGTGCCCGCCAGGCGATCCACGAGGCTGCGGGTGAACGCGACGACCTGGCGGTCGGGCACCCCCTTGGCCCGGACCTGGACCGCGTCGACGCCCTGGCGGACCACGGCCTCCAACACGGCGATCGTCTCGTCGCCGTAGGACTCGAAGTGGGTGATGCAGTGAATGCGCGGCAGCACGTTTCGTCTCACTTCCTTCGCCGGCATGACCCGGATCAGGTTCGACGGTCGGAGCGGCTCCAGCCCCATCTCAGCCCGATGCCTCGGGCTCCCGTGTGGAATGCGACGACGCTAGCAGCCGCGACCCCTTCTCGCAGGGAGGACGTCCGCGGACCGGACGGCCAGCGTCAGCTCGTGGCAGAGATCGACCACACGGCCGTGCTCGGTGCCAGTTGGTGAACGCTGTCCGATCCGGAGCTGGACAGGAGGACTCGCTGGTCGTCGGGCAGCGGGACCGTGTCGTCGCCGAAGTTGACCGTGCACACGAAGGCTCCGCCCCGGCGGAAGGAGAGGACGCCGGGTGGACTGGCAAGCCACTCGAAGGAGAATCCGTCGAGGTCCGACAGCGTCCGCCTCAGGGTCAGGGCCCTCCGGTACAGCTCCAGGGTGGATCCGTCGCGACCGAGCTGCGCCTCGACGGACAGCTCGCCCCATGTCGGGGGTTGCGGGAGCCAGCCCCCGGCCTCTCCGAATCCGAACGACGGCCCGGTCCGTGTCCACGGCAGCGGCACCCGGCACCCGTCCCTGCCCTTCACGGTCTGGTTGCTGCGATGCCACACCGGGTCCGCGAGGGCGCTGACCGGAAGGTCCGCGACCTCGGGCAGGCCCAGCTCCTCCCCCTGGTAGAGGTACGGCGAGCCGGGAAGGGCGAGCATCACGAGCGCGGCGGCGCGGGCCCGGGCGACTCCGACGCCCGCGTCGATCCGAGGGATCTCGCCGTGCGTCACCAGCCACTGCTCGGGCGCCACGTGCGGAGGCAGAGCCAGCCGTGACGCGTGGCGAGGTACGTCGTGGCTGGAGAGCACCCACGTCGTGCCCCCTCCCCCGTGGGCGGCGTCGCGGGCGTAGGCGGCCAGCGAGGTGTCGATGACGTCACGGAAGCTCGAGGCCAGCCACGCGGCCTTCAGCAGGCCGAACTCGAACACCTGGCCCAACTCACTGCGCCGCGCGTAGAGACGCGAGCGCTCAGTCGGCGGGTACCAGGTCTCGGCCACGGCCATCAGCGGAGGGTCGTAGGAGTCGAAGACCTCACGCCAGGTCCGATAGATCGCGTGCACCTCGTCGCGGTCGTACAGCGGGTCGGTGCCGTCCACCGGAAGCCGACTGTCCAGGTGCGGTTGGCTGCGCAACGGCTCCGACAGGTCCTTGGCCAGCGCGTGAGCGACATCCACCCGGAACCCCGCGACCCCGCGGTCAGCCCAGAACCTGAGGATGCTGAGGAACTCCTGGCGCACCTCGTCGTCGTCCCAGTTGAGGTCCGGTTGGTGGTGGTCGAACAGATGGCAGTACCACTGGCCGTCCTCGACTTGCGTCCAGGCGCTCCCGCCGAAGTGCGAGCGCCAGTCGCTCGGCGGCGCCGTGCCGACGCCATCCCGGAAGATGTACCGGCCGCGGGCGCGGCTTCCCGGGGGCGAGTCGAGCGCCTCGAGGAACCACGGGTGTCGTGATGACGTGTGGTTGGGGACGATGTCGATGATGACCTTGAGCCCCAGGCGTCCGGCACGGTCGACCAGCTCGTCAAAGTCGGCCAGGGTGCCAAGCCTCGGATCGACGGAGCGGTAGTCCGACACGTCGTACCCGCCGTCAGCCCACGGAGACGGGTAGAACGGCGTCATCCAGATCGCGTCCACGCCCAGGTCGGCGATGTAGGGAAGCCGATCCGTGACACCGCCGAGGTCGCCGACGCCATCGCCGTCGGAGTCCGCGAAGCTGCGGGGATAGATCTGGTAGACGACGGCGGTGTCCCACCAGGTGTGTGCCGGTCCGCCTCCTCGTGGGTGCATGCAACTTCCTTCCGGACAGGGTGGGGGGGACGAGACGACGAGCGACAGCGACAGCGACAGCGACAGCGACAGGGTGGGAGCTACCCCTTGACCGCGCCCTGCAGCAAGGCTTTGGAGAACTGTCGCTGGAGCAGCAGGAACACCAGGATCGTCGGCGCCATGAGCAGCAGCGCGCCGGCGTTGAGCAGGACCACGTCCGTGCTGTAGCGCGACTGGAATGCTTGGAGGGCGCCGGCCATGGTGCGCTTGTTGGGGTCGTTGATGAGCACGAGCGCGAGCAGGAAGGTGTTCCAGGTCGACAAGAACATGAGCAGCGCCAGCGAAGCGATCGCCGGCCGGGCGAGGGGGACGTGGATGTGCAGCAACGCCTTCCAGGCCCCGGCTCCGTCGATGCTCGCCGCCTCCGTCAGCTCGACCGGGGCGTTGATGAAGTGGGCGCGCATCCAGAAGACCGCGAAGGGCATGTTGAGGCCGATCAACGGCAGGATGAGGCCCCACCGGCTGCCCAGCAGCCCGAGCTCGTTCACCTGTTGGTAGAGCGGCACGATGACGATCTCGTACGGGAGGGTGAGCGTCAGGAGCAGGACCAGGTAGAAGACGCGGCCGAGAGGGACGGCGAGCATCGTCAGGGCGTACGCCGCCATCGTGGCGATGAGCACCGCGAACGGGACGACTCCGAGCACGATGAGCACGCTCGACTTCAGCAACGTCGTCACGTTGGCGACGTTCCAGGCGTCGACGAAGTTGTGCCACTGCGGGTCGCTCGGCCAGGACAGTCCGTCCGGGATCGTGCCTTGCTTCGCCAGAGCTGCCGTCAACATGCTGATGATCGGGATGACGGAGTAGAGCCCCGCCACGGTGATCAGCACCATCCCCGGAACCTTCTTGCGCATGGCGTGGACGTCGGCCACGGCTGATCACCTCTCCTGGAACAGCCGCTGCAGCGGCACGATGATCACGATGATGAGCAGCGCGAGCACGACGGCCATGGCACAGGCGGCACCGAGCCGACCATCGTTGAACGCCAGGTTGTACACCTGGACACCCGGGACGTTCGTACGCCCTCCGGGCCCGCCCTGCGTCGAGAGGTAGACGACGTCGAAGCTCGCCAGCGCGGAGATGATCGTGACGGTGACGCAGACCCCGATCTCCGCCCGCAGGCTCGGGATGGTGATATGCCGGAACTGGGCGACTGCCGTGGCTCCGTCGAGTCGGGCGGCCTCGTAGAGGCTGGCGTCGATCCTGCCGACACCGGACATGAGCAGCAGCGTGCAGAATCCGGTCGACAACCACGTGCCGATGAAGCCGACCGCGATCAGGGCGAAGTCGAAGTCTCCGAGCCAGGCTCGCGTGTATCCCCCCAGACCGAGCAACCGGAGGATCTGGTTGACGGCCCCGTTCTCGGAGTACATCCAGACCCAGGCGACGCCGGCCGCTGCGCCCGGGACGATCTGAGGGAGGAACAGCACCGTGCGTGCGAGAGCCCCGGTGAAACGCCCCTCGATCGACCGCATGGTCGCAGCCGCGATGAGTCCGAAGGAAACGGGGAGCGCGGTGAAGAAGACGATCAGGATCAGTGCGTGCAGGAGGGGTAGTACCTGGTCTGAGTCCGTGAGCGCTTCCCGGTAGTTGTCGAGTCCCACCCACGTCGACGCACCGATCCCGTTCCAGTCGTAGAAGGAGTACTGGATCGAGGCCAGGACTGCGCGCAGGTTGAAGAACACATAGAAGGCGAGCGCCGGGAGGGCGTAGAGCCATCCGACCCACGCGCCTCGTGGTCGAGCGATTCTCCGGGTCCCGCGGCGACGACGGCGTGTCGTCGCCACGGAGACTTCGGGTGCAAGCGTCGCTGTGGACGTCCCGGCGTCAGGCATCGGATGCTCACAGGCCGCTCTCGTATGCCGCCTGCAGGCTCTCGACCATCTCCTCGGGCGAGGTCTTGTCGCCGACGAGCGACTGGAGGTCGGTCGTGAGCTGGGTGTTGACCTCCGGGACCGCGTTCTGGATCCAGGAGAAGAACCCGTCGTCGGAGGCCACGACGGCGTAGCCGGCCTGGATCTGGTCCTCGGCCGCGTCGTCGAGCGTGATGGTCGCCGACTTCGACTCGTCCGTGACCGAGGGATAGCCATGGGCCACCGCCACCGTCGCGGCGTCCGAGGTGGACAGGAAGTCGAGATACAGAGCCGCGGCGTCCTTGGCGTCGGAGTGGGCGGCGATGCCGAAGGCGAGCGAGTTGCCCGTCATGCTGATGGCGGGTCCGCCACCGTCCTGGGGCGGCATGGGGAAGATGCCGTACTTCCCGTCGAAGTCCTCTGGCAGCGCCTGGGTCATCCAGGTCCCCTGGAACATGAAGAGCCCGTCGCCCGAGGCGAACTGACCGTAGGACGCGTCCTGGTTGATTGCGTTGACGTTGCTGTTGAAGTAGCCCGCATCTGCCCACTTCTTCAGCAGCGTGGTCGCCTCCACGGCTTCCGGGGTGTCGAGGGTCGCACCCTCGGCGCGCCAGACGACGTCGAGGACGGACTGCGGTCCCATGTACGAGCCGAGAAGCAGGTTGTACAGGTGTCCGATGAGGCCGTCCGCGTTGGACGCCACGATCGGGGTGATCCCCGCGTCCTTGGCCTTTGCCATCACGGCCTCGAGGTCGGCGATCGTGGCGGGCACCTCCGTCATGCCGACCTCGTCGGCCAGCTCACGGTTGTAGTAGACGCCCACGAGCGGTCCTGCGGCCCCGCCTGCGACGTACAGGGACCCTGATCCGATGCGGCCGTCGACCACGCGACCGGCGTCAAGGATGCTGGCCGGCACCTTGGAGTCCCAGCCGTACGCCTCGCTGTACTTGTCCAGGTTGGTGACGAGTCCGTCCTCGACCGAGCCGATCAGGTCGGCCGGGGCCGCCAGGTCCGGAGGGTCGTTCGACGCGAGCAGTCGGGGGAGCACGGTGTTGTAGTTGTTGTCCGCCTCGACCTGGAGCGTCACGTCGATCTTCGGGTACTTCGCGTGGAAGGCGTCGGCCAGCGCCTGGTTGAAGTCCTTGGTGCCCGCGCCGGTGAAGACCGTGATGCTGGCCTCCGTGTCCGCGACGTCGGTGTTGACCGACGTCGGCTCGGTGTCGGCCGTCGATCCTGCGCCGCCCGGACCTCCGCACGCGGCCAGGGCGACCAGGGCGAGTACCGCCGCGGCCAGGACGGGCATGCGCGGGGACCGGCGGCGCCGGGTGGGACTCACTGGCCGTGTCGTCGAGTCGAGCATCGTGTTCTCCCAGGAGATGAGGCCGCCAGCGACGGAGCGTCGCCGGAACTGGAACCGCTTCCAGAGTGACCCTACTCACAAATTAGGGAGTGTCAACCCCTTCGGCGTCCGGGAACGCCCCCCACAATCCATCACGGCTCCCCAGATCATGGAACCGGTACCACACTGGGGCTACGATGGGCCAGTGGCTGAGGACGAAGATCGCGAGCTGACGCTGCGCGACATCGCCAGGATGGCGGGGGTCGGGTTGGGCACGGCCTCGCGTGCGTTGGGCGGGCAGGGCAACGTCGCTCCCGCGACGCGGGAGCGGGTGCTCGCGGTGGCGCGGGAGCACGCGTACGTGGTCTCACCCGAGGCCTCCCGGCTGGCCGGCAGGAAGACCCGCCGGGTCGCCGTCCTGGTCCCCCACCTGAGCCGATGGTTCTTCGGTGCGATGCTCGACGGCGTCGAGAGCGTCCTGCGCGACGAAGGGATGGACCTCCTCCTCTACCACGTGGGCGACATGGAGGACCGGCACGAGTTCTTCGAGAAGTTACCCGCTCGGCGCAAGGTCGACGTCGTCATCGCCATCGCCTTCCCGGTCGAGGAGCTGGAGCGACGACGCCTCGAGAGGCTCCTCAACGTGAACGTCGTCGCCGCAGGCGGTCAGCAGGCGGCGTATCCCCACGTGTGCATCGATGACCTGAAGGCCGGGCGCCAAGCGGTCGACCACCTCATCGGGCTCGGACATCGAGACATCGCGATGATCGCGGCGGTCGATCCTGAACAACCCGTCGAGCCGTCCGGGCGCACCTCCGCCTACTACGACGCGCTGCGGGACGCTGGCCTGCCCGTCGACCCGCGCTTGGTCGTCACCACGGACTGGGGCGGTGAGAACGGCGCCCACGCCATGAGCCGCCTGCTGTCCCAACCTCGCGTTCCGACAGCCGTGTATGCGCACTCCGACGAGGTGGCCTTCGGTGCCATGCGGAGCATCCGTCGGGCCGGACTGCGGATCCCAGAAGACATCTCGATCGTCGGTATCGACGACCATCCCCACGCCGAGCTCCTCGATCTCACCACGGTCCGCCAGCCTGTCTACGAACAGGGCCAGATGGCCGCACGCCTGGCGATGACGGTCCTCGACCCTCAGGTGCGCGCTGAACCGGAGAGTGTCGTGGTCCCGACGCAGCTGATCATCCGTACCACCACCGGGCCGCCGACGCCGGCACGCTGAGGCGACGTCCGAGGGGTCAGTCCGGCCGGTTGGCGCCGGTCTTCACCAGCAGCGCCACGCATTCGACGTGGTGGGTCATCGGGAACAGTTCGAAGGGCCTGAGCGTGAGTGCGATTGTTTGTGACTAGCCGCACACATCGGACCAATATTGCCGCTGACCTGCGACGATGCCGCTTTCGCCGTCGGCAGGCAGCGGCATGCTGTTGCAGGTGATTGCGAAACAAAGCGAGCCCATTCCGAGCCCTCGTGTCGGCAGGCGCCGACGGACGCCGACGGACGCCGACGGACGCCGACGACAGCAGTCCCAATCGCCCACCGCGGGCGCCAGCTTCGACAATCACGCAGTCATCCAGCCTGGGCCTAGTAGGCAGCAACTCGGATCAGGCCGCCCGCCGATATGTTCGAACCTTTGATCACTCGCCAGGGCCAGACGGAACACGGCCATGCCCTCAGCATCCACGGTGCGCCTCCAGCGCGTTCACACAGAGGACTGCGCGACATCCGCCTGCGTCAGCGCTGCCCGTCGTTCCTGCCCTTGAGGCGTCAGGTCCCACGAGGTGCGCACCCGGCACTCGTTGCCCGGGCGAGGACGTCGGCGTCGCCGCAGAACCCGTCGAGACGACGTTTCAGGCACAGCAGCCCGAGGAGCCGTCCGTCCTGGTCGATCACGGCTCGGCGGCGCTCCCCGCGGGAGAGGAGGAGCTGGAGCGCCGCTTCCGCTGGTACTCCAGGGGGGACCGTCCGGTCGCGAAGCACGGAGTGCTCCATGGCCGCTGGCGGGGTTTCGTCCTCGGCATCAGGGAGGTCGTCACGGACGAGGGTGCCGAGCAAGCGAGCGTCGTCGTCGACGAGCAGCAACATGTGGACATGGTCGTCGTCGAAGGCAGCCCGGGCCTCAGCAACGCTCGTCGCCCGGCTCAGGGTCTTCGGCAGGCGTACGACGACGTCGTGGACGACCTTGCCCCACAGGTCCTGCACCTCAGGACCCTACCCGGTCCCAGCCACGCCTTGCGGGGCGAGCGCCCATCTGGTCGTCGCGGGAGCGGTAGACGATGTAGGGGCGGGTGAGATAGCCGATGGGGGCAGAGAAGACGTGGACGAGTCGGGTGAAGGGCCACAGGGCGAAGAGAGCGAAGGCGACGAGGGCGTGCAGCTGGAACCCGATCGGGGCGGCCCCCATCAGGTCGGCGTCGGGGCTGAAGGCGAGGAAGGAGCGGTACCAGACCGACACCCCCTCGCGGTAGTTGTACTCACCGCCGAGGGAGAAGATCGACCCGGCGATGGTGTTCCACATTCCCAGGACGATGGCGGCGCCGAGGAAGGCGTACATGACCTTGTCCATGGGCGTGGTGGCGCTGAAGACCGGCCCGACCGTGCGGCGTCGGTAGATCAGGATCGCCATTCCAACCAGTGCCATGACGCCCGCGACGAGACCACCGGCGACGGCGACGAGGTGGTAGAGGTGGTCGTCAATGCCGATGGCCTCGGTCCATGACCGAGGCACGAGCAGTCCGATCACGTGTCCGCCGACGACGCCGAGCATGCCGAAGTGGAACAACGGCGAGCCCAAGCGCAGCAGCTTGTCCTCGTACAGCTGGGAGGAGCGGGTGGTCCAGCCGAACTTGTCGTAGCGGTAGCGCCAGGCGTGTCCGATGACGAACGTGGCGAGACAGAGGTAGGGCACGATGACCCAGAGGAAAGTGTTCACCGTGGGGCTCCTAGGGGGATCGTCGCGGTGGAGATGAGGGTCGGGCCGGTGGACAGGGCCGGGTCTGCGCCGTAGCCGGACAGTCCGACCTCCTCAGCGGGTGGGCCCTGCTCGACGAGTCGGCGTACGGCCTCGGCCTCGTCGCCGGCCAGCTCGCGCAGGGTGCCCGAGACGGCCGCCAGGGCGCCCGCCCAGGGCGAGCCCACCGAGCCGTCGTCGTTGCGCCAGCCGGCGAGTGCGATGCGCAGCATCTCGACGCCCGCTCGGTGGTCCTCGAGCAGCTGCCGGGCGATGGTGGCGTCCACCGTGGCGCCGAACTGCAGGACGCCACACAGGTGGTCGGGCAGCTCGCCGTGCTCCTCGGACCACTCGACGCCCCCACGGCGGTAGGCGTCCTTGAACGCCACCAGGGCGGCCCCGCGCCTGCGCGTGTCGCCGTAGGCGAAGTAGGTGAGGTAGAGCGCGCACTTGCGTGTGTGGTCGAAGGTGGCGACGTAGTCCTGCTGCAGTTCTGCGAGGGTCCGCCCCCGCATGTGATCGATGAGCGGGACGAGGTGGGGGTCGTCGGGGACCAGTGCCTCGAGCTCGTCGAGGGAGGAGACCAGCTCTTCGGTCGGGTAATCGAGCAGGACCGAACAGACGGCCCAGGTCCTCGCCGCGCCCTCGCGACGGGCATCGGTGCTCTTGCGCCGGAACATCATCGGTCGCCTCCGCCGTCACGCCGGGGGAACAAGCCCTCAGGTGTTGCCTTGCCGTCCCAGTTGAGGAGGTTCACCCGCGACGACTTGTCGTCCGGAGAGGCGACGGTGTCGGCGGTCTGCCGGTCCTGGAGCATCCGGAAGTTCTCGACCGCCACCGGCGTCGGGTATCCCGCACCCTCGCCCAGCAGCGCCTGGTCGTAGTACGAGCCGGCGGCGTCGAAGTCGACCGAGCAGTCGGTGGCCAGCTCCTCGAGCGCGTGGGCCTGCTCCGCGTGGGCCGGCGGGATGACGTAGCGGTCGGCGTACTTCGCGATCGCCAGCAGTCGGAACATCTCGTACATCTCCTCCTCCGTCATGCCGACGGCGGCGGGGATGGACGGGTCGGTCTCACGTCCGAGGTTGATGTCGCGCATGTAGGACCGCATCGCGGCGAGCTTCTTGAGCACCCCGGCCACGGGCTCGACGTCGCCCGCGGTGAAGAGGTTGGCGAGGTACTCGACGGGGATCCGCAGGGTGTCGATCGCGGCGAACAGGTTGCCCCGGTCCTCCGCGTCTTCACCGGTCTCCTTGACCACGTCGACCACGGGCGACAACGGCGGGATGTACCAGACCATCGGCATCGTGCGGTACTCCGGGTGCAGGGGCAGGGCGACCTTGTAGTCGGTGATCAGCCGCAGCACGGGCGACTTCTTCGCCGCCTCGACCCAGTCCGCCTCGATGCCCGCGGCGAGGGCCGCTCGCTCGACCTCGGGGTCGCGGGGGTCGAGGAAGACCTTGCGCTGTGCCTCGTAGAGGGCGTGCTCGTCCTCGACCGCGGCAGCCTCGAGGACCGCGTCGGCGTCGTAGAGCATCAGCCCGATGTAGCGCAGCCGACCCACACAGGTCTCCGAGCACACGGTCGGGATGCCGACCTCGATGCGTGGGTAGCAGAACGTGCACTTCTCGGCCTTGCCGGTCTTGTGGTTGAAGTAGACCTTCTTGTAGGGGCAGCCCGAGACGCACATCCGCCAGCCGCGGCAGCGGTCCTGGTCGACCAGGACGATGCCGTCCTCCTCGCGCTTGTAGATCGCACCGCTGGGACACGACGCGGCGCATGAGGGGTTGAGGCAGTGCTCGCAGATCCGCGGCAGGTAGAACATGAAGGTCTCCTCGAACTCGAGCTTGACCTTGTCCTCGATGCCCTTGAGCATCACGTCGCGCGCCGCGTGCTCCTGCGAGCCGCCGAGGTCGTCGTCCCAGTTGGCCGACCACTCGACGTTCATGTCCTTGCCCGAGATCAACGACTTGGGCCGGGCCACGGGGAAGGTGTCGGACTGTGGCGAGTTGAGCAGCGTCTCGTAGTCATAGGTCCAGGGCTCGTAGTAGTCCTCGATCGAGGGGAGCTTGGGGTTGGAGAAGATGGTGAGCAGCTTCTTCACCCGGCCGCCGGCGCGCAGCGCCAGGCGCCCGTTGGGCTTGCGCACCCACCCGCCCTGCCACTCGTCCTGGTCCTCGTAGGTCCGGGGGTATCCGAGGCCGGGCCGGGTCTCGACGTTGTTGAACCAGACGTACTCGGTACCGGTGCGGTTGGTCCAGGCCTGCTTGCAGGTCACCGAACAGGTGTGGCACCCGATGCACTTGTCGAGGTTCATCACCATCGCCATCTGGGCCATCACGCGCATGTCAGTACTCCACCTTCGCGGTCCGCTTGCGGATCATCGTGACCTCGTCACGGTTGTTGCCGATCGGTCCGATGTAGTTGAAGAAGTAGGACAGCTGGGCATAGCCGCCGACGATGTGGTTGGGCTTCATCAGGATGCGGGTCAGGCTGTTGTGGATGCCTCCGCGCTTGCCGTCACGCTCGGTGAGCGGGACGTCGATGAGCCGGTCCTGGGCGTGGTGCATGTAGACGGTGCCCTCGGGCATCCGGTGGCTCACGATGGCGCGCGCCGCGACGACGCCGTTGCGGTTGACCATCTCGATCCAGTCGTTGTCCTTGATCCCGACCTTGGCGGCGTCCCGGTCGGACATCCAGACCGACTGCCCGCCGCGCGAGAGCGAGAGCATGAAGAGGTTGTCCTGGTACTCGGAGTGGATCGACCATTTGTTGTGCGGGGTCAGGTAGCGCACGGAGACGCCGAGCTCGTTCTGCTCGCCGATGGATTTCTCCCCGAACAGGGCGGTCATGTTGAGGGGCGGTCGGTAGACCGGGAGCATCTCGCCCATCCCGAGGAACCAGTCGTGGTCGACGTAGAACTGCTGGCGACCGGTGAGGGTGTGGAACGGCTTCTTCCGTTCGATGTTGATGGTGAAGGGGCTGTAGCGCCGCCCTCCCGACTCCGAGCCGGACCACTCCGGCGAGGTGATCACCGGCACGGGCGCGACCTGGGTGTCGGCGAAGGTGATCTGCTTGCCCTCGTGCTCGGCTGCGAGGTCGGCGAGCTCGGTGCCGGTGCGCTTCTCCAGGAACCGGAAGCCCTGGGTGGCCAGGTGCCCGTTGGAGACCCCTGCGAGGTGGAGGATCGCGTCGGCCATCTGGGTGTCGGTCTCGACCTTGGGCTGCCCGTCGCCGGCGCCACCGCGAGCGATGCCGTTGCGGGTGCGCAGGATGTCGATCTCCCGCTTGACGTCGTAGGCGACACCCTTGGTGAGCATCCCGACGTTCTCCATGAGCGGCCCGATCGAGGTCATCTTGTCGAAGATCGCGGTGTAGTCGCGCTCTGCCACCGCGATCAGCGGCATCGTCTTGCCCGGGACCGGGTCGACCTCGCCCGTCTTCCAATCCTTCACCACGCCGTGCTCGCTCGCCATCGCTTCCGGGGTGTCGTGCCACAGCGGCTTGGCGACGACGTCCTTGCGCGTCCCGAGGTGGACCGTCGCGAGATCGGAGAACTTCTTGGCGATGACCTTCCAGGTGTCCCAGTCCGACTTGGTCTGCCACGGGGGTGCGATGGCGGGATTGAAGGAGTGGACGAACGGGTGCATGTCGGTGGTCGACAGGTCGTGCTTCTCGTACCAGGTCGCTGCGGGCAGCACCACGTCGCTGAAGATCGTCGAGGACGTCATCCGGAAGTCGATGGTCATCAAGAGGTCGAGGCGTCCCTCGGCGGCCTTCTCGGGCCACTCCACGTCACGTGGGCGCTGGTCGGGCGGGGCCTCGACGGCGGTCGCAGCCGAGTCCGTGCCGAGCAGGTGGCGCAGGAAGTACTCGTTGCCCTTCGCCGAGGACCCCAGCAGGTTCGAGCGCCACAGCGACAGGATCCGGGGGTGGTTGTCCTCGTGCTCGGGGTCCTCCACCGCGAAGCGGAGGGCACCGTCCTTGAGCTGCTGGGCGACGTAGGAGGGGGGGTCCATGCCGGCCGCGGCCGCGTCGTCGGCGAGCTGGAGGCTGCTGCGGTCGAAGGTGGGGTACGACGGCGACCACCCCAGGCGCGCCGACTGGGCAAGCAGATCCATCACCGACCGTCCCGCGAAAACCCCCGTGCCGGCGTCGAGGTCGTCGGCGCTGAAGGTGTCGTAGCGATACTGGGAGGTGTTCACGTACCAGTACGCCGTCTGGTTCATGTGGCGCGGCGGGCGGTGCCAGTCCAGGGCGAACGCCATGTGCTGGAAGCCCATGATCGGGCGGATCTTCTCCTGGCCGACGTAGTGCGCCCAGCCGCCGCCGTTGCGGCCCTGGGTGCCGGTGATGGTGGTGAGGAGCAGGATCGCGCGGTAGATCTGGTCGGAATGGAACCAGTGGTTGACACCCGCCCCGAGCAGGATCATCCCCCGGCCCTTGCTGTCGATGGCGTTCTGCGCCCACTCCCGCGCGAGCCGGGTGACCTGGCTCGCAGCGACACCCGTGTGCTGCTCCTGCCACGCGGGCGTGGCCGGCACGGCCGGGTCGTCGTAGCCGTACGGGTCGTCGGCGTCGGTGCGCGGCCACTGCCCCGGTAGGCCCTCGCGTGCCACTCCGTACTGCGCGAGCAGCAGGTCGAGCACGGTCGTGACGACGCGTTCGCCCACCCGGGCCACCGGGACGCCGCGGCGCTCGTGGAGGACCTTGCCGTCGGCGGCGTCGAAGCGCGGGAGCTCGACCTCGACGGCCTCCCGGGCGCCGCCCTGGTGGTCGCGGTACATGCTGAGCGCGGGGTCGATGTCGCCAAGCTCGAGGTTCCACTTCCCGACGCCCTCCTCGCCGAAGCGGTCGCCGATCGAGCCGTGCGGGATCCGCACCTCGCCGGTGCCTGCGTCGATGAGCGCCGGCTTCCACATGGCGTTCTCGCTCGCCCCGCCGAGGTCGCCCTCGACGAGGAACTTGCCGGGACGGTAGGAGCCGTCCGCGGACGGCTCGAGGCACACCAGGTGCGGCAGGTCGGTGAACTGCTTGGTGTAGTCGGCGAAGAACGGGGTGGTGCTGTCGACGAAGTGCTCCTTGAGGATCACGTGCCCGATCCCCATGGCGAGCGCGCCGTCGGTCCCGGGCGCCGGGCTGACCCACTCGTCGGCGAACTTCACGCTCTCGGCGTAGTCAGGGGCGACGGCGATGACCTTCTGGCCGCGGTAGCGCGACTCCGTCATCCAGTGGGCGTCCGGGGTGCGTGTGGTGGGGACATTGGATCCCCACATCATCAGGTAGCCGGCGTCCCACCAGTCGCCCGACTCTGGGACGTCGGTCTGGTCACCGAACATCTGCGGCGAGGCGTTGGGAAGGTCGGCGTACCAGTCGTAGAACGACAGCATCGGGGCACCGATCAGCTCGAGGAAGCGCGCACCGGAGGTGTAGGACACGGGCGACATCGCCGGAATCGGCGAGAACCCGGCGATCCGGTCCGGACCCCAGCGCTTGACCGTGTAGACGTGCGCGGCCGCCACGATCTCAGCCACCTCGTCCCAGCTCGCCCGCACCAGGCCACCCTTGCCGCGCGCCCTCTTGTACACGCGTGCCTGCTCCTCGTCCTGGACGATGGATCCCCAGGCGACCACTGGGTCGCCGTACGTCTGCTTGGCCGCACGGAACATCTCGAGCAGCACGCCGCGGACGTAGGGGTAGCGCACCCGCGTCGGGCTGTAGGTGTACCAGGAGAATGCGGCACCGCGGGGACAACCGCGTGGCTCGTACTCGGGGCGGTCGGGGCCGGCGCTGGGGTAGTCGGTCTGCTGAGCCTCCCAGGTGATGATGCCGTCCTTGACGTAGACCTTCCACGAGCAGGAGCCGGTGCAGTTGACCCCGTGGGTCGAGCGCACCACCTTGTCGTGGCTCCACCGGTCACGGTAGAAGGCGTCGCCGTCGCGGCCGCCCTTCTTGTGGAGGCTGCGCTGGTCGTCGCTGACCTCCGCCTTGGTGAAGAACCGGCGACCTGAGATCAGGGCCTGCTGCATTGGGCTGTCAAGACTCATGCGGAGACTCCTCGCGGGGCGGGTCGGCTGACAGGTGGACGTGATGGTCTGCGAAGGACTGGCGCGTGGTGACGTCGGCGTGGCAGAGGTTCGGACCGACGAACGGGCTGACGGAGACACCGACGTCGTCCTCGCCGAGCTGGTGCAGAGCCCCGCGCAGCAGGCCATGATGGATGCCGCACACAACAGCGGTGTTGGCGCGTGCGAGCTCCATGAAGGGGCAGTCGGCGAGAGCGATGCGCCAGGTCCTCCCGCCGTCGCTGGTGGTGAGCTCGGGCGAGTAGCCCCAATCCCGAAGCAGGTCAACGAGGGGGCCGATCTTGCCGAGCCATGCTCCAGGAGATGACGCCGGCGCAGATGCCGACAGGGGCAGGTGGTCGCGGGCCCACCGCTCCCCGGCCTGCTCGGGCGTGTCGCTGGTGCTGAACGACTCCGTCATCAGCTCGAGGAGGCGAAGCAGGTACGTGGCCCGGTCCGCGTCGTCGGCGTGGGGTGGGAGGGCGTACACCTTACGGGGCCGGCCTACGCCGAATGCCGTAGTGAGGTGCGAGGCGATGATGCCGGCGGCCTCGAGGCGGTCGGTGTGGAACCGCACGGTGGTCGGATGCAGCCCGAGCACCTCGCTGAGCTGGGCCGCCGTCATCCCTCCCGGATCGATGTCCCCCTCGGCCGGGTGATGTTCCTTCAGGGCATCGACGATGGCCCGGCGCACCGGTGAGGCGAGCAGGCCGGCGCCGACAGCGGCGTGAGGCGTCTGCTCGGAGGTCACCTCCTCACCATCACCTGTATTAGAAGGACGGGCAACGGGTCCAAAGTCCCCTATTGAGAGGACCCTCGGGCGTGGTCGATGACTCGTGCGGGTGAGGAAATACAGGAGCACGCTTCTCATCCCGCCGCTGAAGCAGCCAGCGCCCGTCGTTCAGGAGAGCCCATGGCGTCCGTGAGCCCGCCCAGCCAGGTCCACGACCCGGTGCGCGGTCCGGACGGTACGACTGGCGTCGTGGCACCGGGCCCCACCCGGGTGCTCGTCCTCTCGACCGCGGGCTTCACCCTCATGTTTGCGGTGTGGCTGATGTTCGGGATCCTCGGGAAGCCGATCAGTGCCGAGTTCGGTCTGTCCGAGGTCCAGCTGTCGTGGATCATCGCCGCGGCGGTGCTCAACGGGTCCTTGTGGCGACTCCCCGCCGGGATGATCACGGACCGAATCGGTGGCCGGAAGGTGATGACCTTCCTGCTGCTCGGATCTGCTGTGCCGGCCTACCTCGTCTCGAGGGCCGACTCCTACGCCATGCTGCTGGTGCTGGCCTTCTTCGTCGGCTTCGCCGGCAACTCGTTCAGCTCCGGCATCGCCTGGAACTCGGCCTGGCAGCCGCGCCGTCACCAGGGCTTCGCACTCGGGGTCTTCGGTGCAGGCAACGTCGGGGCCTCAGTCACCAAGTTCGTCGGCCCGCCGCTGATCGCGGGCACCACCGTCGGGGCGACCTACCTGGGCATCTTCCCCGGTGGATGGCGCTTCGTGCCGGTTCTGTACGCCGTGCTGCTGGTGTTCATGGCTGCGGCGACCTGGTTCCTCGCCCCGCACGAGGACCGGGCGCCGGGTGCGTCACAGCCGCTGGCCCAGCAGCTCACACCCCTCAAGCAGCTTCGTGTCTGGCGCTTCGCGCTCTACTACGTAGCGTTCTTCGGCGCCTACGTCGCCCTGGCGGCCTGGCTGCCGACGTACTACATGGACAACTTCGACGTCTCGCTGCAGACCGCGGCGTTCCTGACCGCGTTCTACATCTTCCCCGCCTCGTTGCTGCGCCCGTACGGCGGTTGGCTCTCGGACCGGTTCGGGGCCCGCCGCGTCATGTACTGGTCGCTGAGCATCATGCTGCTGGTCACGGCGCTGCTGATGATGCCCAACGGTCACATCGTCATCGACCACACCGACGGCCGTGAGACCGAGCATCTCGCCTACGCCATCGGTCTTGCTCCCTTCGCCGTGCTGGTCTTCCTGCTGGGGTGCGCGATGGGCGTCGGCAAGGCGGCGGTCTTCAAGCACATCCCGGAGTACTTCCCTGACAACGTCGGCGCCGTCGGCGGTCTCGTCGGGATGCTCGGTGGCCTCGGCGGGTTCCTCCTTCCGCCGTTGTTCGCCTACACCAAAGCGTGGTCCGGGTTCCCCTCGAGCACCTTCTTCGTCCTGTTCGTCCTGACCGTCATCTGCCTGGCGTGGATGCACTGGACTGTCGTCCACATGTTGCACACCGAGTCGCCCGAGCTGGCGCGACACATCGAGCGGCCGAGCGAGGCCCGTGAGGAGAGCCTGGTATGAGCTCCACGACATCGACCAAGTCCGGAGAATGGCTGGAGTCCTGGGACCCCGAGGACGAGGCGACCTGGGACTCGGGACTCGCCTGGCGGACACTGTGGATCACTACCTTCTGCCTGACCCTGGCCTTCGTCGCCTGGTTCCTGCCCAGCGCCATCATCCCGAAGCTCAACGCCCTCGGCTACAGCTTCAGCAGCTCCCAACTGTACTGGATGGCTGCCATGCCGGGGCTCTCGGCAGGCTTGTTCCGACTGGGGTGGATGACGCTCCCTCCGATCCTCGGTACCCGCAAGATGGTCTCGCTGACAACGCTGCTGCTGATCGCATCCACGCTCGGGTGGGGCGTCCGCGTGCAGTCCCCCACCGCGCCCTACTGGGAGCTGATGGTCCTTGCCTTCCTCGCCGGCATCGGCGGTGGCGCATTCTCCGGCTTCATGCCCAGCACGTCCTACTTCTTCCCACGCAGCAAGCAAGGCACGGCTCTAGGTCTCCAGGCCGGACTCGGCAACTTCGGAGTCTCGCTGGTCCAGCTGCTCACGCCGTACCTGATCGCCGTTTCGTTCTTCGCCTTCCTCGGCGACAGCCAGGACCTCTCCGTCGCAGGCAAGCCATCGACGGAGGTCTGGTACCAGAACGCCGCCTTCGTGTGGATCCCGCTCATGGTGATCGGCGCCGCACTGGCGTGGACGATGCTCAAGTCGGTGCCGATCAAGGCCAACATCCGCCAGCAGTTCGACATCTTCAACAACACCGACACCTGGCTGATGACCCTGCTCTACATCATGACGTTCGGGACGTTCTCGGGACTGGCAGCCCAGTTCGGCCTCCTGATGTCGAACCTCTACGGCTCCGGCAACGGCGACATCATCAGTGGGACCGGCGCCACCGCGACCGTCCTGATCGACGGGTATGCCGTGCCGGACCCCGTGAAGTTCGTCTTCCTCGGCCCACTCATCGGAGCCGGAGCACGCGTGGCTTTTGCGCCGCTGACCGACCGCATGGGCGGCGCGGTCTGGACGTTGATCTCCGGGCTCGGCCTGATCGCCTCCATCGCCTACACCATCCCAGCGCTGACCCCGGACCTGAGCTCGGCGAGCAGCCTGAACTCCGACTTTGACCAGTTCCTGTGGGGCATGCTCGCCATCTTCTTGTTCGCCGGCATCGGGAACGCCTCGACCTTCAAGCAGATGCCGATGATCTTCGAGCGCCGCCAGGCCGGCGGCGTGATCGGATGGACTGCCGCGATCGCCGCCTTCGGGCCGTTCTTCTTCGGTGTCGGAATCACCACCATCGGTGCCACCGCCTTCTACTCCGTGGGGATCGCTTGGGCGGTGATGTGTGTCGTCATCACCTGGGTGCGCTACGCACGCAAGGGAGCCCCGCGCCCCAGCTGAGCCTCTCCGCGCCGCATGTGCCAGTTCGAGCTGACCTGGGTCATGTAGTCGCGACAGCCCCGAACCAAAGCGAGCCCAAAGCGAGCCTCGACGCCGGTCTTCACGGATCGACGCCCGGGGCACGGGCGCATCAACGCAGGCCGGAGTTGCTCTTCACGAGTTGCGCAACGCACTCCACATGGGAAGTCATCGGGAAGATGTCGAAGGCCCGCAGCGAGCGCAGCTGGTAGCCCAGCTCCTGGAACGTCGCGACGTCACGCGCCAGCGCGGCCGGGTCGCAGGCGACGTAGGCGACCGCGCGGGGCCCGCGCTGGACCACCTGCTCGACGACCCGCGCCCGCGCGCCCTCGCGTGGCGGGTCCAGCACCACGAGGTCCGCGGACGAGAACGCCGGCGGCAGCGGCGCGGCGAGCACCCGGTCCACCGCACCGCACTCGATCGTGACGCCGGGCAGGCCGGCCAGGTTGGTGCGTGCGTGGTCCGAGGCGGTCCGGTCGCCCTCGACCGCCAGCACCCGCCCGGTGGGCCCGACCGCCTCGGCGAGGAAGCGCGCGAACAGCCCGACGCCGGAGTAGAGGTCGAGCACCGCCTCCCCCGGCCTCGGCTCGAGCGCGTCCAGCACCGCCGCCACCAGCGCGCGGGGCGCTCCGGGGTGCACCTGCCAGAAGCCGTCGGCCTCGACGGCGAACGCGCGCTCGCCGTACGGCGACACGGTGACGCGTTCGCTGACGACGGTGCCCGAGGTGCCCGAGGTCACCGCGCGCGTGACCGCGCGGGCGTCGGTGCGGGTGATCAGGCAGTCGTCGACCGGGATGACGTCGTGGGAGCGGTACCTGCGCAGCCCGCGGACGCCGCGCGGGCCGGACGCCCACTGGATCCGGGTGCGGTAGCGCAGCCCCTCCTCGTCGCCGGGCACCGCCTCGACGTCCACGGGGACCTGGATGCCCGCCAGCCGGCTGAGCTGCTCCCGCACGACCGCGGCCTTGAGCTGGCGCTGGCGCGGCAGCGCCACGTGCTGGAAGTCGCAGCCGCCGCACAGCCCCGGCCCGGCGTACGGGCAGGGCGGCGCGACGCGGTCGGGCGACGCCTCGACGACCTCGACGGCGTCGCCGCGCCAGAACCGGTCGCCGTCGGTGCCCTCGGTGATCTCGACGACGACCGTCTCCCCCGGCACCGCGTGGCGCACGAAGACCACGCGCTCCTCGAGCCGGACGACGCAGTGGCCACCGTGGGCGACCGGTCCGACGACGGCCTCGAACCGCTCGCCGACCCGGGAGGCACCGCGGGCCTTGCGCTGGCGGTGCCGACGGCTCGTCGGAGGTGTCACTGGACCTGCCGGTCGTCGCGGCGCTCGGGCACGTGGCCGGTGCGCAGGCCCGGTCGCAGCCACATGCCCTCGCGCTCCTCGCGCTCGGCGACGATCTGGGACGACCGCAGCTGGTAGGGCACCGACGTCACCATCACGCCGGGCGCGAACAGCAGCCGGCCCTTGAGCCGCAGCGCGGTCTGGTTGTGCAGCAGTTGCTCCCACCAGCGGCCCACGACGTACTCCGGGATGTAGACGGCCACGACGCCGCGCGGGTTGGCCTTCCGGATCTCCAGCGCGTAGTCGACGATCGGCCGGACCAGCTCGCGGTACGGCGAGTGCAGGACCTTGAGCGGGACGCCGGTGTTGCGCTCGTCCCACTCCTGCAGCAGCCGCTGGGTGGCGGCGGGGTCGGTGGAGACGTAGACGCCCTCGAGCACGTTCGGCCGGCCGGCCTTGGCGAAGGCCAGCGCGCGCAGCGTCGGCTTGTGCAGCTTGGAGACGAGGACGATCGCGTGCACGCGCGTCGGGAGGACCTTGTCCTCCTCGTCGGCGGCCAGCTCCTCCTCGACGTTGTCGTAGTGCCGGCGGATGCCGCGCATGACCACGAAGAACATCACCATCGCCAGGATCGTGATCCAGGCGCCGGCGAAGAACTTGGTGATGAGCACGATGACCAGCACGACCGCCGTCATCGACAGACCCACGGTGTTGATCAGCCGGGACCGGATCATCCGGCGGCGTACGGCGGGGTCGCGCTCGGTCTTCAGATGCCGGGTCCAGTGCCGGATCATGCCGAGCTGGCTGAGGTTGAACGAGACGAACACGCCGACGATGTAGAGCTGGATCAGCCGGGTGGGCTCGGCGTCGAAGGAGACGATGAGCACGATCGCCATCACCGCGAGGAACACGATGCCGTTGCTGTAGGCGAGCCGGTCGCCGCGCGAGCCGAGGGCGCGGGGCGCATAGCCGTCCTTGGCCAGGATCGAGCCGAGCACCGGGAAGCCGTTGAACGCGGTGTTGGCCGCGAGGACCAGGATGATGCCGGTGACGGTGACGACGAGGTAGAAGCCGGGCCGGAAGTCCTGGAAGAGCGCGTCGGCGATCTGCGAGATCGCGGTGTGCTGGTCGTAGCCCGCCGGCAACGGCTCACCGTCGCGGGTCAGCCGGTCAAGGTCGTCGGGGTCGACGAGCTGGAGCCCCATCTGCTTGGCCAGCACGATGACGCTGAGCATCATCGAGATCGCGATCAGGCCAAGCAGCATCAGCGTCGTCGCGGCGTTGCGGCTCTTCGGGCGGCGGAACGCCGGGACGCCGTTCGAGATCGCCTCGACACCGGTCAGCGCGGCACAGCCGGACGAGAACGCGCGGGCCAGCAGGAAGAGCAGCGCGAACGTGGTCAGGGAGTCGCTGTAGCCCGGCTCGGGCGCCATCGCGAACGACGCGCTCTCGACCTGGGGCAGGTCGCCCGCGGCGAGCCGGTAGAGGCCGAACAGCGACATGCCCAGGATCGCGACCATGAAGGCGTAGGTCGGGACGGCGAAGAACGACCCGGACTCGCGGATGCCGCGCAGGTTGATGGCCATCAGCAGGACGACCGCGAGGCTCGCGACCGTCACCTCGTGCCCGGACAGCGACGGGATCGCGGAGGCGGCGTACTGCGCGCCCGAGGAGATCGACACCGCGACGGTCAGCACGTAGTCGACCAGCAGGGCGCTGGCGACCGTGGTGCCCGCCGTCCGCCCGAGGTTAACCGTGGCGACCTCGTAGTCGCCGCCGCCGCTGGGGTAGGCGTGGACGGTCTGCCGGTACGACGCGACGACCGCGATCATCACCAGCGCGACCGCGATGCCGATCTTCCAGGACCAGATGTACGCCGAGGCGCCGGCCAGCGAGAGCATGATGAAGATCTCGTCGGGGGCGTAGGCGACCGAGGAGAGCGCGTCGCTGGCGAAGACCGGCAGCGCGATCCGCTTGGGGAGGAGCGTCTCGCCCAGCTGGGAGCTGCGCAGCTTGCGTCCCAGCAGGATCCGCTTCGATACGTCGCCGACGCCCACGACGGGAAAGGCTAGACCCTCGGTCCTCCTGTTGTAGCGTCTGCACCGTGCACGTCGTGATCATGGGCTGCGGACGCGTGGGGTCGACGCTCGCGCGGAGCCTCGAGGACCGCAATCACACGGTCTCCGTCATCGACAGCGAGCCGGACGCGTTCCGTCGGCTCGGACCGGGCTTCAACGGCGACAAGGTCACCGGCTACGGCTTCGACCAGGAGGTCCTGGAGAAGGCCGGCATCCGCCGGGCGGACGCGTTCGCCGCGGTCTCCAGCGGCGACAACTCCAACATCATCGCCGCGCGGGTGGCCCGCGAGACGTTCGGCATCCAGCAGGTCGTCGCCCGGATCTACGACCCCGGCCGCGCCGAGGTCTACCAGCGGCTCGGCATCACGACCGTGGCGACCGTGAAGTGGACCGCGGACCAGGTGCTGCGGAGGATCCTGCCGGCGGGCGCCGAGCCGGACTTCCGTGACCCGTCCGGCACGATCCGCCTCGACCAGGTGCCCGTCACGGAGAAGTGGATCGGCCACCGCACGGTCGACTTCCAGCTGCAGTCCAAGAGCCGGATCGCGTGGATCGACCGGCTCGGCGAGGGCATGCTGCCCACCCGCGACAGCGTGATCCAGGAGGGCGACCTCCTGCACCTGGTGATGCGCGAGGAGAACGCCGCGCACGCCTACCAGGTCTTCGACGCCGGCCCGGACGAGAGCTAGGAGACACCAGGTGAGAGTCGCCATCGCCGGTGCGGGAGCCGTCGGCCGGTCCATCGCCCGCGAGCTGATCCAGAACGGGCACGAGGTGCTGCTCGTCGACAAGAGCCCGTCCTCCATCCGCCCCGAGCGGGTACCGGACGCCGAGTGGTTGCTCGCCGACTCCTGCGAGATGTCGTCGCTCGAGGAGGCCCGCCTCGACCAGTGCGACGTGGTCATCGCCGCGACCGGCGACGACAAGGTCAACCTGGTCACCTCGCTGCTCGCCAAGACCGAGTTCGGCGTGCCCCGCACGGTTGCCCGGGTCAACCACCCCAACAACGAGTGGCTGTTCACCGAGGCGTGGGGCGTCGACGTCAACGTCTCGACCCCGCGGATCATGTCCGCCCTGGTCGAGGAGGCGGTGACCGTCGGCGACCTGGTCCGGCTGTTCACCTTCCGCCAGGGCAACGCCAACCTCGTCGAGATGACGCTGCCCACGGACTCGCCCTACGTCGGCAAGCCCGCCGGGCTGATCCCGTTCCCCGAGAACTGCGCGCTGGTGACGATCCTGCGCGACGGCCAGGTCTACGTCCCCGACGCCGAGCAGCCGATCGAGGCCGGCGACGAGCTGCTGTTCGTCGTACCCGCCGACGTCGAGGAGGACCTCGAGCGCCTCCTGGCCCCCTCAGCCCACGGAGGGTGAGCCGCCGACCGGCGTCTTGTTCCGGGCCAGGACCCACGCCATCGCGGCGAGCGCGGCCAGCTGGAGCGGCCAGCCCATCACGATCTTGAGGACGCCGAGCGCGGCGACGGCCGAGTCGACGTCCATCGCGCCGCTCTTCGCCGCGAACCAGATCGGCGCCTGCACGAGCACCCGCAGCAGGCAGGGCACGGCGAGCAGCCAGGTGAGGATCGCGCAGAGCCGCACGATCTGCCGGTCCCGGTGCCACGCGGTCGGGTCGCCGGTGACGCTGCCGACCATGAAGCCCACCAGCGGCCAGCCGATGAGGCAGGTCAGCGCCAGCACGACGGTGTACGCCGAGTTGTAGATGATCCCCGGCAGGAAGTAGGCCAGCGCCTGGTCGTCCTCGCTGCCGCCGCGGCGGGCCGAGATCGTGATGAACAGCCAGCCGATGCCGATGCCGAACAGCGCGTTGACGACGAACTGCACCGTCGAGCGCTGGACCAACCGCACGACCAGCAGGACCACCGCGATCGCGATGCTCGCGGTGAGGGCGTAGCGCAGCTCCTTGGTGGCGAGCCACACGACGGTGAAGACGATCGTCGGCACCGCGGCCTCGATCATCCCGCGGCGGCCACCGAGCGCCCGCGAGATCTGGGCTCGGACGACGGCCTCGACCGTGTCGACCGTCGCGGGCGCGTGCGGCTCGCTCACGGCATCAGCTCATAGCGCGGGTTGTACATGATCCGCTGGCCGTCGTGGCGGCCGATCCGGCCCTGGATCTCGAGCGAGCGGCCGGGGACGACGCCGGAGATCTGCCGGCGGCCCAGCCAGATGACGGTGATGGAGCCGGTGCCGTCGTACAGCTCGGCCTCGAGCGCCGGCACGCCGCCACGCGGGCGGAGCGTCACCGTGCGCAGCGTGCCGCGCAGGCGGACCCGCTCGCGGTCGGCGGCGTCGCCGATCCGGTCGACCCCGGCCACGTCCTCCGCGGCGAAGGTACGGCGCAGGTCGCGGGCGTGCTGGTCGTCGGGGCTCGCCCAGCGGCTGATCGTGCGGCGCAGCCGGCTCTTCTCGGCCATCGGGGCTCCTAGCCGCGCGGGGGCAGGACGACGGGGAGCTCCGCGCCCGAGGGCATCGCCTGGCTGCCGCGGCGCACCGCGATCGCGGCGATGAGGTCCTCCCAGGGGCCGGCGGACTCGGACTCGACGGCGGGCTTGCCGAGCAGCGTCGCCCGGAGCATCCAGCGGGGGCCGTTGACACCGATGATCCGGGAGACCTGGGTGCCGGTGCGCCCGTCGGGCGCCGTCACGGTCAGCCGGCCGTGGACCTCGGTGCCGAAGCGGCCCTCGGCCTCGGAGGCCGTGCCGCCGCGCTGGGCGAAGTCGGCGGCCAGCCGCGGCCGCACCTCGCCCCACAGGTCGCCGCCCCGCGGCGCGGCGAAGGCGCGGATCTCGACCGCGCCCTCCTCGCCGGCGAGCAGCACGGACTGGACCTGCTCGGTCCTCTCGTCCACCTGGACCCGCAGCTCCACGCCCTCGGCGGGCGGGATCAGGATCGCGCCGAGGTCCGTCAGGGCCCGGGCCTCGTCCTCGGTGAGGTCGTCCACGTCGTACGGGCCGCCGGTCGCCGGTCCGGTCTCGGCGCCCGTCGCGTCGACGGTCTCCTCCTCGACGGCCGGGTCGGCCTCGGTGGACTTGCGACGGAACTTCACGGGACTACTCCTCGGTCGGGACGGGCGGGGTGCCGAAACCCCCGGTAGAACCGTAGCCCCCGTCACCACGGACCGACGTGGGGAGTTCCTCCACCTCGGTGAACCGGGCCAGCTCGACCCGCTGGATGACCAGCTGGGCGATCCGGTCGCCGCGCCGCAGCTCGATCGGCTCGCGTGGGTCGTGGTTGATCAGCATCACCTTGATCTCGCCGCGGTAGCCCGCGTCGACGGTGCCCGGGGTGTTGACGATCGACAGGCCGTGCTTCGCGGCCAGGCCGGAGCGCGGGTGCACCAGGGCGACGTACCCCAGCGGCAGCGCGATCGCCAGGCCGGTCGGGACCAGCGCCCGCTCACCCGGCGCGAGCGCCACGTCGACGGTCGTGACGAGGTCGGCACCGGCGTCGCCGGGATGCGCGTAGGCCGGGAGCGGGAGGTCGGGGTCGAGGCGGGTGACCAGCACCTCTAGATCGGACACGTGGCCGGACCCTACCGGCCGGGCGCGGCCGGGCCAATGGAAGGATTCAGCCCGTGAGTCTGACCCCCGCCTACGCCGAGCGCCTCGGCGTCCCGCTGCGCTGGTGGGTGCAGGGGACGATGCTGATCGCGTCGCTGTGGCTGGCCGTCGCGGTGGCGATGCCGCCGCTCGGGGCCTGGATCGTCACGCTCGTGGCCCTGGCGCTGATGACCTTCCTCTTCACCTCGTACGGCGGTGCGCGGGTCGTCGTGGCCGACGGCACGCTGCGCGCCGGCCGCGCCCACATCGCCGCCGAGCACCTCGGCGAGGCGGTGGCCCTGGACGCCGGGCAGACCCGCCGGACCGCCGGCGTCGACGCGGACGCCCGCGCCTACCTGCTGATCCGGCCCTACCTCAAGCGCGCGGTGAAGGTCGAGATCACCGACCCGGCCGACCCGGCGCCGTACTGGCTGATCGGCACCCGCCACCCCGAGGAGCTGGCCCGGGCCCTGACGGCCATGACTCGGGCCTGAGCCCGCTGGGTACTGTGCCGTCATGGCAAAGGACTCCTCGAAGATCTGGTCCGTCTTCTCGCTGGCCTCGGCGCTCGGCGCGGCGGCGTTGGCGAAGAAGGGGCTCGACAAGGCCTGGTCGCTGGCGACCGGGAAGCAGCCGCCGGAGAACCCGGCCGACCCCGACGTCGAGATCTGGGAGGCGGTCAGCTGGGCGATCGCCAGCGGTGTGGCCGTCGGGCTCGCCCGGATGCTCGCGCAGCGCAAGGCGGCGTCGTACTACACGCGGTCGACCGGCCACCTGCCGCCGGACCTCCGCAGGGACGGCCAGCGCGCCTGAGTCGCGCAGCCCAGGACGCACGAAGGACCTCGACCCTGCGGGGTCGAGGTCCTTCGACGTTGACGTGTGTTGACGTCTCAGGTCAGGCGGCGCAGTCGCGACAGATCATCTTCTTCTGGTCGGCCAGCTGGCTGCGGTGGTGCACCAGGAAGCAGCTCATGCAGGTGAACTCGTCCTCCTGCTTCGGCTTGACCTCGACGGCCAGCTCCTCGTGCGAGAGGTCGGCGCCGGGGAGCTCGAACGACTCGGCCGCCTCGGCCTCGTCCTCGTCGACCTTGCCGGAGTTCTTGTCGTGACGCCGCGCCTTGAGCTCTTCGATGCTCTCCTCGGACTGCTCGTCCTCGTTCTTCCGCGGTGCGTCGTAATCGGTCGCCATCGTCTTCCCAATCTCCCGTGCTGAATGCTCGCTGCGTCGTCGTCGCCGGCGCCAGATTGTGCACCATTCCGGGCCGGATTCGCACACTGGGTCCACGACGCGGAGCGTGAACATCTGGTAACGGCTTGCTATTCCGCCGCTTCGGGGGAGAAACCGGCGGTGCGCAGGGCCCCGAGGAGGTCCTCGAACCCGTGAGCAGGACCACACACCACCATCGGCGTGCCGCCCACTCCGGGATGCACCTCGAGCCGCGCGCCGGCGATCCGGGCGATCAGACCGCCCGCCGCGTGGTCCCAGAGGTTCAGGCCCTCCTCGAAGTACCCATCGAGCGATCCTTCAGCGACGTGGCACAGGTCGAGCGAGCACGCCCCCAGACGGCGCACGTCGCGCACCTCGGTGATC
Organism: Nocardioides pyridinolyticus; assembly: GCF_054653575.1. NCBI lineage: Bacteria > Bacillati > Actinomycetota > Actinomycetes > Propionibacteriales > Nocardioidaceae > Nocardioides > Nocardioides pyridinolyticus. Next base: position 191,780 of record NZ_BAAIFY010000006.1, read on the forward strand.
AGGTTCACCAGTGCCCCCATCTGCCGGCGCCGGATCCCGGCGTCGTAGTTGAAGCCGGTCCCGAGCAGCCGCAGCGCGAGCGGGGTCGGCTCCCGGACCGCGATCGGCCGGCCGTCGCGTGTCGCGAGCGCCGGGCCGTGCTCGTCGGCCAGGTGTCCGACGTACTCGGTGCCGGGCGCCACGTTGAGCACCACGCCGGCGACGAACTCGCTGCCCTCGTCGGTGGAGCGCTCGGCGGCGATCGAGACGGCGTACTGCGGGATGTCGTAGAGGAAGTTCACGGTGCCGTCGATCGGGTCGACGACCCAGCGGACGCCGCTGCGGCTCGGGACGTCGTCGCCCTCCTCCCCCAGGACCCCGTCGTCGGGCCGCCGGGCCAGCAGCCGCTCGCGGATCAGCGTCTCGCTCGCGCGGTCGGCCTCGGTGACGATGTCGACGTCGCTGCTCTTGGTCGCGGCCACGGTGACGTCGCCCCGACGGCGCTCGCGCACCAGGGCGGCCGCCTCCCGGGCCACCTCGAGCGCGAGGCCGGCGAGCTCGGCGTTCGACGCGGTCATGCGCCGGCCAGGGCGGGGCGGTCGCCGCGCGGGTTCGGGCAGCAGCCGGCCGGGCACCGGTCCCAGCAGGGCGGCAGCGCCCCGACACTGGCCCGAGCGACCTCCTCGCCGCGCTCCACCGCCGCGCGCTCGAGCAGGAGGTCGCGGACGGTCGCGACGAAGCGCGGGTCGACGCCGGCCGTCGCGGCCCGGGCTGCGGGCAGCCCCAGCCGCTCGGCCGTGGCGAGGGCCTCGGTGTCGAGGTCGTAGATGACCTCCATGTGGTCGGACACGAAGCCGATCGGCACCATCACGACGCCCGGCACGCCGTCGGCGTGGAGCGCCTCGAGGTGGTCGTTGACGTCCGGCTCCAGCCACGGGACGTGCGGGGAGCCCGAGCGCGAGCAGTAGACGAGCGCGTGCCGGTGGCGGCGACCGGTCTCCTGCCGGACCCGCTCGACGATCTCCTCGGCGACGCTCAGGTGCTGGAGGACGTAGGCCCCGCCGTCCGGTCCGCTGCCGGCGTTCATCGCCTCCGGGATCGAGTGCGTCACGAACGTCAGGTGCGCACCGTCGCGCACCTCGTCGGGCAGGTCGGCGAGGGCGGCCAGGGTCGCGTCGACCATCGGCTCCACGAAACCGGGGTGGTTGAAGTAGTGACGCAGCTTGTCCAGCTGCGGCGCGTGCTCGCCCTGCTGCCCGACGCCCTCGACCGCGTCGTAGAGGTTCTCCCGGTACTGCCGGCACGAGGAGTACGACGAGTAGGCGCTGGTGACGAAGCACGCCGCCCGGCGTACCCCGTCGGCGGCCATCTGCTGGACCGTGTCGGTGAGATAGGGGTCCCAGTTCCGGTTGCCCCAGTAGACCGGCAGGTCGAGCCCGGCGCCGTCGAGGTCCTCGCGCAGCGCGGCGAGGAAGGCGCGGTTCTGGTCGTTGATCGGCGACGTGCCGCCGAAGAGGAAGTAGTGCTCCCCGACCTCCTCCAGCCGCTCCCGCGGGATGCCGCGACCGCGGGTGACGTTCTCGAGGAACGGCACGACGTCCTCGGGTCGCTCCGGGCCTCCGAACGACACGAGCAGGACGGCGTCGTAGGGCCGGGCGTCGGGGGTCATGCCGTTCATCGTAGGGAGGGGCGGATAAGGATTCGTCGGCGGTCCGAGGCGGCCCCTAGGCTCGCCGCGTGCTCATGTCGTACCGCCGGATCCTGGCTCGTCCCGGCGCTCTGCGGTTCTCGCTGACCGGCCTCGTGGCCCGGCTGCCGATCTCGATGGTCGGCCTCGGCATCGTGCTGCTGGTCTCGGCCGCGACCGGCAGGTACGCCGTCGCGGGCGCCGTCGCGGCGGCGTACCTGATCGCCAACGCCGCCCTCGCGATCCCGCAGGGTCGCTGGCTCGACCGGTTCGGCCAGGGCCGGGTGCTGTCGGCGCTGAGCCTGGCCTTCGGCACGTTCGTCTCGCTGCTCGTCGTGGCGGTGCAGGCCGACTGGCCCATCGCGGCCGCCTACGTCTTCGCCGCGCTGGCCGGAGCGGTGCTCCCCCAGGTCGGCTCGAGCGTCCGCGCCCGGTGGTCGCACGTGCTCGACCAGCCGGCCGACGTGCAGACCGCCTACGCCCTCGAGGCCGTGCTCGACGAGGTCCTGTTCATGCTCGGGCCGATCCTGATCACCGTGCTGGCCACCGCATGGCACCCGGTCGCCGGCATCGCGGTCGCACTGGTCGCCTGCGTCGGCGGCACCCTCTACCTCGCCGGCCAGCGCGCCACCGAGCCACCTGCCCAGTCGCAGGCCACCACCTCGGGTCCGCGGCCGCCGATGCCGTGGCGGACGGTCATCCCACTGGCGGTCGTGTGTGCCGCGCTCGGCGTCCTCTTCGGCGCGGTCGAGGTCACCACCGTCGCCTTCGCCGACGAGCAGGGACACCGGGCGCTCTCCGGCGTCCTGCTCGCGCTCTGGGCGCTCGGCAGCCTGGCCGCCGGCGTGATCACCGGCGCCGTGCACTGGCGCCGCGGCCCGTCCTACCGGGTCCGATGGGGCGCGCTGGCGATGGCCTGCGCGATGGCGCCGCTGTCCTTCGTCGGGTCGCTCCCCCTGATGGGCCTCACGCTCCTCGTGGCGGGCTTCGCGATCGCGCCGACGATGATCGCCGCGATGTCGCTGACCGAGGCCGTCGTGTCGTCCGGACGGCTCACCGAGGGCATGGCGATCATGCAGACCGGCCTGGTCGCCGGCGTCGCTCCCGGCGCCACGCTGAGCGGCCTCGTCGTCGACCACCAGGGTGCCTCGTCGGCGTACCTCGTCTCGCTCGCGGCCGGCACGGTCGCCGCCCTCGCCGCGCTGGCCATCCCGCGACAGAGACCGGCCACTACGCTCACCGCGTGACCGGGTGGAGCAACTGGTCGGGTCTGGAAGCGGCCCGGCCCGCGCGCGTGGAGGATCCGGTGGACACGGCCGCGATCGTGGCGGCGGTGGAGCGGGCGCGCACCGAGGGCTCGACGGTGAAGATGGTCGGCACCGGCCACAGCTTCACCGCGATCTCCGCGCCCGAGGACACCATCCTCCGGCCGACGCACCTCGGCGGCATCCTGTCCGTCGACCGTGACGCGATGACGGTCACCGCGCTCGCCGGCACCCGGCTCGAGGTACTCAACGCCCAACTCGAGGCGATGGGCCTGAGCCTGCACAACATGGGCGACATCGCCGAGCAGACGCTGGCCGGCGCGATCTCGACCGGCACCCACGGCACCGGCGGCGTCGCGGCCTCGCTGTCCGCGCAGGTCTGCGGTCTCGAGCTGGTCACCGGCACCGGCGAGGTGGTCACCGCGACCGAGACCGAGAGCCCGGAGGTGCTCGAGGTCGCCCGGGTCGGCCTCGGCGCGCTCGGGATCCTCACGACGATCACCTTCCGCGTCGAGCCGCTCTTCGTGCTCGAGGCGAACGAGACCCCGATGTCGTGGGACGAGGCGCTCGACGGCTTCGACGAGCGGGTGGCGAACCACCACCACGTCGACACCTACTGGTTCCCGCACACCGACCGGATGCTGACCAAGACCAACGACCGCCGCGCCACCCCGGAGACCGAGCCGCTCTCCCCGCTGCGGAGGTGGTGGGACGACGAGTTCCTCTCGAACTCGCTCTTCGGCGCCCTCAACCACCTCGCCAACGCGGTGCCCGCGATCGTCCCGCGCCTCAACCAGGTCTCCAGCCGGATGCTGGCGGCCCGCTCCTACAGCGACGTCGCCCACCGGGTGTTCACCTCCCCGCGCGACGTGGTCTTCCGGGAGATGGAGTACGCCGTGCCGCGCGATGCCGGCCTCGCCGCGCTGCGCGAGGCCCGGGCGGCGATCGACGCGTCGGACCTGAGGATCACGTTCCCGGTCGAGATCCGGGTGACCCCGGCCGACGACATCGCGATGTCCACCTCGTCGGGCCGCGACTCGCTCTACCTCGCGTTCCACACCCACCGCGACGCCGACCACCGCGCGTACTTCGCGCTCGTCGAGCCCATCCTGCGCGCCCACGACGGCCGCCCCCACTGGGGCAAGGTGCACACGCGGACCGCGGCCGACCTGGAGCCGGCGTACCCGCGCTTCGGGCAGTTCCTCGCGCTGCGCGACCGGCTCGACCCGGACCGCGTGTTCGCGAACCCCTACCTGCGGCGCGTGCTCGGCGACTAGCTACACCGACGCCGAGCCCGTCGGGATCGGCGCCTGCCAGTGGCGCCAGATGGCCAGCAGCCGCCACGCGATGCAGACCCCGCCGCCGGCGAAGGCCACGGCGACCGTCGGCAGGTCGGTGTGGGCACCGGCGACGACCAGGGCGGCGCCGGCCAGCGCCGGGGTCGCGTACAGGTCGCCGCGGAACACCGCCGGCACGCGGCCCGCGAGCAGGTCGCGCAGCATGCCCCCGCCGATGCCGGTGACCATGCCCATGAGCGCGGCCGGCACGACGCCGAGGCCGTAGTCGAGCGCCTTGAACGCCCCGGTCACGCAGAACAGCCCGAGCCCGAACGCGTCGAGGACGTTGATCGAGCGCTCGGCCCGCCCGATCGCCGGGTGGAAGAAGAACGCGAGCAGGCCGGCGGCCACCGGCACCACGAGGTAGCGCCAGTCCTGGAGGGCGGCCGGCGGGGTGGCGTCGATGAGGACGTCGCGGAGGAAGCCGCCGCCCAGGCCGGTCGTCCCGGCCAGGACGAGGACCCCGAACACGTCGAGGTTCTTGCGGACCGCGACGAGGGCACCGGTGATCGCGAAGACGAAGATGCCCAGCAGGTCGAAGACGACGAGGATGAGCGGGGGCTCGGAGGTGGACACGTGGGGAGGCTAACGCCGGCGACACCGGCGACGCTCCCGGCCCAGCGGTCGGCGCTGGCGTAGGCTCGGCGCACCGCAGGCAACCCTCAGCAGGAACGGGACAGGAGCAGGACCCACCATGGCGCACCTCACGCTCGCCGGAGTGAGCGATGACGGGAAGCGCCTGCGCCTCCGGGACGAGGACGGGACCGAGCACACCGTCGAGATCGACGCCCGCCTCCGGGCCGCCCTGGGAGACCCGCCCTCCCGCCGATTGGAGACCAAGATGGACAGTGCCCTCCGGCCGCGTGACATCCAGGCCCGCATCCGCGCGGGCGAGACGCCCGAGGCGGTGGCCCAGGCGGCCCAGACGTCCGTCGACAAGATCATGGCCTTCGCGGCGCCCGTGCTCGCCGAGCGCCAGCACGTCGCCGAGCGCGCCCAGCGCTCGTCGGTACGCCGCGGCGAGGGTGCGGCCCCGCACGGCGCCCGCACCCTCGGCGACGCCGTCACCACGCACCTGCGCGGCCTCAACGTCGACCCCGACAGCGTCGAGTGGGACGCCTGGCGCCGCGAGGACGGGCGGTGGTCGATGACCGCCGGCTTCACCGCGGCCGACCGCTCCGGCACCGCCGAGCTCACCTTCGACGCCCCCGGCAACTACGTCACGCTCGACAACGACGACGCCCGCTGGCTGGTCGGCGAGGCCGTCGCCCCCACACCCGCCCACCGCGACGACCTGCGCCAGGCCCGCGAGCGCCGGCTCACCTCGGTCCAGGACGACGAACTGCCGCTCGGCGACGAGCTCGGCGCCGACGCGATCGACCTGGTCTCCGGCGCGGGCGTGGGCTCCGACCAGCCGGTCGAGGCGTTCCTCGACGAGGAGCCGCCCACCGAGCCCGAGGTCGTCGAGCACGAGGCGGAGGCCCGCGAGGAGGCCGAGGAGGCCGCGGCCGAGGACGACCTGCACGGCTCCGACGACCTCCACGACCACGAGCACGAGCAGCCGACCCGGCGCCCCGTGAAGAAGACCCGGGGCCGGGCCTCGGTCCCGAGCTGGGACGAGATCATGTTCGGCGGCGGCGACAAGGGGTGACTCGGACGTGTGACCCGGGGGTAACGTCCCCCCATGTCGTCGTACTTCGTCACCGGCGCGACCGGCTTCATCGGCCGGCACCTGGTCCGTGAGCTGCTCGACCACCGCGACCGCGAGGTCTTCGTGCTCGTGCGCGAGTCCTCGCTCCCCCGCATGGAGGCGTTGATCGCCCGCTGGGACACCGACCGGGTCACCCCGGTCGTCGGCGACCTCGGCGCGGACGCGCTCGGCGTCGACCCCGGCTGGGTCGAGGAGCACCGGGGGAAGGTCGACCACTTCTTCCACCTCGCGGCGATCTACGACATGACCGCCGACGACGAGACCAACGAGGCGCTCAACGTGGGCGGCACCCGCCACGCGCTCTCGCTGGCCGAGGCACTCCGGGTGGGCTGCTTCCACCAGGTGTCCTCGGTGGCCGCCGCCGGCGAGTACCGCGGGCGGTTCGACGAGACGATGTTCGACGAGGGACAGCGCCTGCCCTCGCCGTACCACCGCACGAAGTTCGAGTCCGAGCGGATCGTGCGCACCGAGGCGACCGTGCCGTGGCGGGTCTACCGGCCGGCGATCGTCGTCGGGGCCTCCGACACCGGCGAGATGGACAAGATCGACGGCCCCTACTACTTCTTCGGCGTCATCAAGGCGATGCGCGACCGGCTGCCCGGCTGGCTGCCGATGCTCGGCGTCGACCTCGGCGACACCAACGTGGTGCCGGTCGACTACGTCGCCGCCGCGATGGACCACATCGCGCACCTGCCCGACCGCGACGGCGAGGCGTTCCACCTGGTCAACCCGGAGCCGCAGCCGGTGATCGACATGGTCAACGCGTTCTGCGGCGCCGCCGGCGCGCCGCGGTTCCTCACGCCGGTCGACCGCAAGCGGACGCGGCTCCTCCCCCAGCCGCTCACCCCGGCGGGCGCGCTCAACCTGCTCGCGAAGCAGCCGGTGGTGCAGTCGGCGCTCGACCTGGCGACCAGCCGGGTCGGCGTGCCGGCCGAGGTGCTGGCGCACACGTCCTTCCAGGCCCACTTCGACTCCCGGCGCACCGAGCAGGCGCTGGCGGGCTCCGGCATCGGCGTCCCCGAGCTCGACTCCTACGCCCGCAACCTCTGGGGCTACTGGGAGGAGCACCTCGACGACGCGACCGGCCGGGACGCCCGGGTGCGCGAGAAGCTCCAGGGCAGGTACGTCGTGGTCACCGGCGCCTCCTCCGGCATCGGCAAGGTGACCGCGCTCAAGGTCGCGCAGGCCGGCGGGACGCCGGTGCTCGTGGCCCGGGGCAAGGAGAAGCTCGACGAGCTGCGGGCCGTGATCGAGGACCGCGGCGGCCAGGCCGTGGTGCAGCCCTGCGACCTGTCCGACCTCGACGCGATCGACGCGCTCTGCGAGTCCCTCACCGCCGAGCTCCCCTCGATCGACTTCGTCGTCAACAACGCCGGCCGCTCGATCCGCCGGTCGCTGCGGCTCTCGCAGGACCGGTTCCACGACTTCGAGCGCACCATGCAGCTCAACTACTTCGGCGCCGTCCGCCTGGCCATGGGCCTGATCCCGTCGATGCGCGAGCAGAGGCGCGGACACATCGTGAACGTCTCCTCGATCGGCGTGCAGACCAACCCGCCGCGGTTCTCGGCCTACGTCGCCTCGAAGGCCGCGCTCGACTCGTGGAGCAACGTGGTCGCCTCGGAGCTCGTCGGCGACGGCATCACGTTCACCAACATCCACATGCCGCTGGTGCGGACGCCGATGATCGCCCCGACCAAGCTCTACGACAAGTTCCCCACGATCTCACCGGCGCAGGCCGCGGACCTGGTGATCGAGGCGATGGTCGAGCGCCCGCACGAGATCAACACGCTGCTCGGCAACGCCGGCGCGGTCGCGCACACGGTGGCCCCGAAGCTGGCGTTCCGGGTGCTCAACATGGCCTACCACGTGTTCCCGGACTCGGCGGCCGCGAAGGGCCCGCCGGCCGAGGGCGGCACCCGCGAGTCGGAGCAGATCATGCTCGCGAGGATGTTCAAGGGCGTCCACTGGTAGGCCCGGCCACCGGCCGGCCGGGGTCGGTGACCCAGCCCGACCAGCTGCCCGGGTAGAGCGCGGCCGGGATCCCCGCGACCTCCAGCGCGATGATGTCGTGCACCGCGGTGACCCCCGACCCGCAGTAGACGGCGACGCTCGGCTCGTCGCCAGGCGCGTCGCCGGACACGCCGGCGGCGGCGTACAGCGCGCGGAGCTCGTCGGCGGAGCGGAACCGCCCGTCCGCGCGCAGGTTCGTGCTCGTCGGCACGTTCACGGCGCCCGGGATGTGGCCGGCGACCGGGTCGATCGGCTCGACCTCGCCGCGGTAGCGCTCCGGGGCCCGGGCGTCCACGAGGACGGGTACGCCGAGCACCGCGTCGGCCTCGACGACCGGCATGCCGCCCGGGTGGGCGGTGAAGTCGCCGCGGCCGGGCAGCGTGGTGCCGGTGTGCACCGCTCCCCCCGCCTCGACCCAGGCCGGCCAGGCGCCGTCGAGCACCCGCACGTCCTGGTGGCCGTGGTGGCGCAGCAGCCACCAGGCCCGGCCGGCGGCGAGGCCGGCCCAGTCGTCGTAGACCACCACCGGCCGGTCGTCGCGCACTCCGGCCCGGCGCATCGCGGCCTCGAAGTCGGCCGGGTCCGGCAGCGGATGGCGGCCGCCCGCGCCCGGCGCCGCCGCCAGGTCGGCGTCCAGGTCGACGTACACCGCACCCGGGACGTGGCCCCGCTCGTACTCCTCGCGGCCGCCCGGCCCGCCCATCCGGTAGCGGACGTCGAGGACGGTCACGCCGCCCAGGGCCTGGTGGAGCTCGGCGGCGGAGATCAGCGGGGATCGCATGAGAGGATTCTGCCCCGTGGCTGAACTGCACTTCTTCACCGGCACCATGGACTCCGGCAAGAGCACGCTGGCGCTCCAGACGAACCACAATCACGCGGCGCGCGGGTTGGTGGGCCGGCTGTTCACCACCCACGACCGGGCCGGCGAGGCGAAGCTCTCCAGCCGCCTCGGGCTGACCCACGAGGCGCTTGAGGTGACGCCGGACTTCGACTTCTGGCGCTACGTCGTCGACTCGCTGACCCAGGGCGGCCGGATCGACTACCTCGTGTGCGACGAGGCACAGTTCTACACGCGCACCCAGATCGACCAGCTCGCCAAGATCGTCGACGAGCTGCAGATCGACGTGTTCGCCTTCGGCATCCTCACCGACTTCCGCACCCAGCTCTTCGAGGGCAGCGCCCGGCTGGTCGAGCTGGCCGACCGGATGCACGTGCTCCAGGTCGAGGCGCTGTGCTGGTGCGGCAAGCGCGCCACCCACAACGCCCGCACCGAGAACGGCATCATGGTCGTCGAGGGCGAGGTGATCGTGGTCGGCGACGTCGATGCGGTCGACCAGCCCCCGGCCGGCCCCGACGACATCGCCTACGAGGTGCTCTGCCGCCAGCACCACCGCCGCCGGCTCACCGCCGCGCGCGCCAAGGCGGTCTCGCTCGCCCCGGAGCCGCTGCCGTTCGGCTGAGCTCAGCTCACCAGCAGCGGGATCAGCATCTCGTCGGGCGTGAGCGAGCCGTGGAGGCCGACCAGCGAGGCCTCGTAGGGGAAGTCGACCGAGGAGAGCACGGCCAGGTCGTCGTGGGCCGCGACGACCACGTCGCCCAGGCGGGGAAGGACCGACGGCGCGACGGCGCCGAACCAGCCGCGCTCGATCGCCTGCGCCCGGGTGAGCACGGTCGCCCGCGGCCCGAGCACGGCGGTCCAGGTGGCGACGACGTCGGCGACGGCGCCGTTGTGGCAGTAGAGGTGGCGGAAGCGCGCCTCGCCGCCCAGCAGGGCGACGCCGTCCCGCAGCTCGGCGTGCTCGTCGATGTCGACCCGCGAGGCGGGCGAGGAGTCGACCATGCCGTGGTCGGCGACGACGAGCAGCCGCACCGACGGCGGCAGGGTCTCGCGCAGCTGCTCGGCCTCGGCGTCGACCATCGCGAGCTGCTGCAGCCACTGGTGGGACGCGACGCCCCACTTGTGGCCGGTCCAGTCGAGGTCGGAGTCGTAGAGGTAGGTGAGCGACGCGGGCTCGCGGGACGCGGCGACCGCGGCGGCGATCCGCTCGCCGACCTTGTCGGCGCCGACGTAGTCCGCCCCCCGGTGCGCGGCCATCGTCAGCCCGGAGTCCTCGAACTCCCGCTTGTTGACCACGGTCACGGTCGCGCCGAGCTCGCGCAGCCGCGAGAACGCGGTCGGGTGCGGCTGCCACTCGACCGGGTCGACGTCCTTGTCCCACCACAGCGCGTTGAGCAGCTTGTCGGTGCCGGGGACCCGCGACGTGAAGCCGACGAGCCCGTGCGCGCCCGGGGTCAGCCCGGTGCCGAACGACGTCAGGCTGGTCGCCGTCGTGGACGGCACGCCGGCGGTCGCGGTCGCCTGCTCGGTCAGCTGCGAGGCGAGGAACGGCGCGGCGTGCGCGTGGCTCTCCAGCAGCCGGGCGCCCAGGCCGTCGACGAGGAAGACGACGTACGCCGACGCGTCGGGGAGCTCGAGGCCGACCCCACCACCAGCAGGACCACCAGCAGGACCACCAGCAGGACCACCCGCCACGTTCAGCGGCAGGCCGAGCGCCGCGCCGACCGCGGGCACCACGTCGCCGAGCGACCTCGAGCCGTAGGCGGGCTCGAGGAAGGCGGTCACTGCGTCCGGGCGGAGAGCGACTCCGCGAAGGCCAGCAGCCGGTTCACGGCCTCGGCCCCGTCGGCCGCGGACGAGACCCGCAGCGAGAAGTCGTCGGAGGCGAGCACGCCCGTGTAGCCGTGGTCGGCGTCGCAGTTCGGGTCCGAGCAGCCGGCCGGCTCGAGGTCGACCCGGCTCACCCCGCCCCACCCGATGGTCACGACCGCCTCGGCCGGCCGGCTCGGCCCGGCGGTCGGGTTGGCGATCATGCGGGTGACGACCACGGACTTCACCGAGGACAGCGAGACCGCCTCGGTCGAGGTCGACGTGTACGGCTCGGGCAGCAGGTCGTCGCCCTCGTGCTCGTCGGTGTGCGCGATGATCAGCCGGGTCGGCGTGAGCACCACGACGGACAGGTGGCGGCGCACCTCGTCCCGGTCGAAGGTCGGCTCGTGGTGCACGAAGAACGACACCACCTGCTCCCCCGCGACGGCCGCGTCGACGCCCTCCGCGACGACGTCCGGGTAGTACCCGGTCCGGTCGATGGCGTCCCTGAGCTCCGGGGTCCTGCTGCTCCGCATGACGGCCAGTCTTGCACGCACCGGGGGTGGGTCACTGCGGCAGCGTGTCCCCCGCGGGTGTGGCGAGGCGACGGACGAACCAGTCCGACCGCGGGTCGGTGACCGGGTCGACGCGGGCGGCGGCCGTGAGCACCGTCGCGCCGTCGGCCCCGGCGAGGACCAGCGACAGCTCCAGGGAGCTGATCTGCGGCAGGTCGTTCTGGAGCTGCGCGACCCGCTGGATCAGCCGCTCCACCTCCGCGACGTCGACGACCTCGCTGCCGCGGTAGCCGAAGAGCATCGGCGCCGACTTGATCTCGCGCACCATCGAGGCGGCGTCGCGCTCCCCCAACGGCGGGATCCGGTAGGCCTTGTCGGCCAGCAGCTCGGTGAGCGGGCCGGCGATGCCGAACGAGACGACCGGGCCGAACAGCGGGTCCTCGATGCTGCGGATCGCCACGGGCACCCCGGGGCGGGAGTTCTTCTGGACGACGAACCCGGCGTGCTCGGGGTTGGTGATGAGCTTCGACAGCGAGTCCCAGGCGTCGCGCATCTCCTCGGCGTTGTCGATGTTGCGCCACACGTGGGCCTGGTCGGGCCGCTCGCGCAGGTGCTCGGCGGTCGCCTTGAGCACGACGTCCCACCCGAGAGCCTCGCCGGCGGCCACGGCCTCCTCGCGCGAGGAGACCGGCCGGGTCTGCCAGAGCTCGATGCCGTACGCCGCCAGCAGCCTCGTGAGCGTGTCGGCGTCGAGCTCGACCCCCTCGGGGTGGGCCGAGAGCAGCTCGTTGACCAGCCGCCTCGCCGCCGCGGCGTCGACCTCCGCGGGGTCGGCGGGCGAGCCGTCGGGGGTGCGCAGCCAGACGGCGTAGTCCACGACCCGGGCGAGCGCCCGGACCGCCGCCTCCACGCCCGGGTAGGACGGGACCGAGCCGCGGCCCGCGGTCGAGCCGGCGACGTCGGGGACGCGCAGCAGCTCGGGGACGCCCTCGGCGCCGAGGAAGGAGGAGACCAGCGGCTTGTCGGACTGCTCGCCGACCGCGGCGAGCACGTTGGCGACGTCCTCGCCGGACACGTTGATCGGCGGCACGTAGACCGCGACCACCGAGTCGATCTCGGGGTCGTCGATGGCCGCGTCGAGGGCGTCCTCGAAGTCCTCCGCGCCCGCGTCGGTGCCCAGCGCCGTGGACTTGTTGACCACGAGCCCGACCGCGGCGGCGGCGTCCGCGGCGAGCAGGCCCAGCGCGTCGGAGTTGCCGACGATCGCGACCCGGCGCCCGCGGGGCAACGGCTGGTGGGCCAGCAGCTGGGCGACGTCGAACATCTCCTCGAGCGTGTCGACCTGGATCACGCCGGCCTGGCGGAACATCGCGTCGACCGCGGCCGGCGGGGCGGCGATCTGGCGGACCGCGTGGCCCATCGGCACGCCCTGCGTGGTCCGGCCGGAGCGGACCGCGATGATCGGCTTGCGCAGCGAGACCCGCCGCGCGATCCGGGAGAACTTGCGCGGGTTGCCGATGGACTCCAGGTAGAGCAGGACGACCTCGGTCGAGTCGTCCTCCTCCCAGTACTGGAGGAGGTCGTTGCCGGAGACGTCGGCGCGGTTGCCCGCGCTGACGAACGTCGAGAGGCCGAGGCCGCGGTTGTAGACCTTCTCCAGGATCGCGGTGCCCAGGGCGCCGGACTGGCAGAAGAAGCCGGCGCGGCCGCGGGGCGGCATCAGCGGCGAGAGCGAGGCGTTGAGCGAGACGTCGCTCTGGGTGTTGATGATGCCCAGCGCGTTCGGGCCGATCAGCCGCAGCCCGTAGGAGCGCGAGAGCCCGACCAGCTTGCGCTGCCGGACCCGGCCCTCCTCACCGGTCTCGGCGAAGCCCGACGAGATCACGACCAGCCCGTGCACGCCCTTGGCGGCGCAGTCGAGCACGACGTCCTGCACCGACTCCGCGGGCACGGCGACGATCGCGACGTCGACGTCGTCGGGGATGTCGCCGACGGTCTTGTACGTCGGCAGGCCGCTCACCGCGTTCGCGCTGGGGTTCACGGCGTACACGCGGCCGGTGAAGTCGCCGGTCACCAGGTTGCGCACCAGCGCCTGGCCGATGGTCTCCTGGCGGCGGCTCGCGCCGATGACCGCGACCGAGCGCGGCTTGAAGAACTTCTCGATCGACGCGGCCTCCGCGCGGTGCTCGCGGCTCATCATCACGCCGATCGCGGTGTCGGTCGGGTCGATGGAGAACTCCAGCTGGAGGACGCCCTCCTCGTACTCGCTCACCACGCGGTAGCCGGCGTCGCGGAAGGTCTGGATCATCCGGGCGTTGTCCGGGAGGACCTCCGCGATGAACCGGTCGATGCCCCGCTCGCGGCCGGCCTGGGCGAGGTGCTCGAGCAGCAGTTGCCCGATCCCGCGGCCCTGGTGCTGGTCCTCCACGAGGAACGCCACCTCGGCCTCACCGGGCTTGACCTCGTCGTACCGGCCCACGGCGATGATCCGCCCCTGCAGGGTCAGCACGAAGGCGACCCGCTTCACGTGGTCGACGTTGATGAACCGGGCGAGGTCGCGCTCGGAGAGCCGCGGCATCGGGGAGAAGAACCGGTAGTACTTCGACTGGTCGGAGACCCGGCTGTAGAACTCGACGAACAGGTCCTTGTCGTCGGGCCGGATCGGCCTGATGTGCGCCGTGCGGCCGTCGCGGAGCAGGACGTCGGCCTCCCAGTGCTTCGGGGGCGCGGCTATGTCCACTGCGACATCCGTGGTCTCGCTCACGCCTGAAATCTAGCCTGCCCGGGTGAAGACGGCGTGGCCGTGCCGTTTCGGTCGGTGGAGGTTGAGAGGATCACAGGCATGGCACGGCGTACGACGAAGCAGGACCTTCCCGACGACTTCGAGGAGCACATCCTCGACACCGACATCAAGCAGGAGATGGAGTCGTCGTTCCTCGAGTACGCCTACTCCGTCATCTACTCCCGCGCGCTGCCGGACGCCCGGGACGGGCTGAAGCCGGTCCAGCGACGGATCCTGTTCACGATGAACGACATGGGCCTGCGGCCCGACCGCGGCCACGTCAAGAGCGCCCGCGTCGTCGGCGAGGTGATGGGCCGGCTGCACCCGCACGGCGACGGCGCGATCTACGACGCGCTGGTCCGCCTGGCCCAGCCGTGGTCGATGCGGCTGCCGATGATCGACGGCCACGGCAACTTCGGCTCGCCCGACGACTCCCCCGCCGCGATGCGCTACACCGAGTGCCGGATGGCGCCGCCCGCCGTCGCGATGACCGCGTCGATCGACGAGGACACTGTCGACTTCCGCCCCAACTACGACTCCCGCGAGTTCGAGCCCGGCGTGCTGCCCTCGGCGATCCCCAACCTCGTCGTCAACGGGACGACGGGCATCGCGGTCGGCATGGCCACGAACTGCGCGCCGCACAACCTGGTCGAGGTCGTCCAGGCGCTGCGCCACCTGATCACCCACCCCCGGGCCGGCGTGGACGACCTGATGCGGTTCATCCCCGGCCCCGACCTCCCCACCGGCGGCAAGATCGTGGGGCTTGACGGCATCCGCGACGCCTACGAGACCGGCCGCGGCACGTTCCGCATGCGGGCCACCGCGCGGGTCGAGGCGATCACCAACCGCCGCAAGGGCATCGTGGTCACCGAGCTGCCCTACGGCGTCGGCACCGAGAAGGTCGTCGAGCGGATCAAGACGCTCGTCCAGGGCAAGAAGCTCCAGGGCATCTCCGACATCAAGGACCTCACCGACCGCGAGAACGGGCTCCGGCTGGTGATCGAGGTCAAGAACGGCTTCGTGCCGGAGGCGCTGCTCGAGCAGCTCTACAAGCTGACGCCCATGGAGGACACCTTCGGCATCAACGCGGTCGCGCTGGTCGACGGCCAGCCGCGCACGCTGTCGCTCAAGGAGATGCTGCAGGTCTTCCTCGACCACCGGTTCGAGGTCGTCCGCCGGCGCTCGGTCTTCCGCCGCGGCAAGGCCGCCGACCGCCTGCACCTCGTCGAGGGCCTGCTCCTGGCGATCCTCGACATCGACGAGGTCATCCAGCTGATCCGCTCCAGCGACAACGCCGCCGCCGCGAAGGAGCGGCTGATGTCGGTCTTCGACCTGTCGGAGGCCCAGACCGACTACATCCTCGACATGCCGCTGCGCCGGCTCACGAAGTTCTCCCGCATCGAGCTGGAGAAGGAGCAGGACGAGCTGCGCGCGACGATCGAGGCGCTCGACGCGATCCTGGGCGACGAGAAGCTGCGCTGGAAGGTCGTCTCCGACGAGCTGGCCGAGGTCGCGAAGACCTTCGGCACCCCGCGCCGCACGGTGCTGCTCGAGTCCGCCGGCACGGCGGTCACCGCGGCCGCCGTACCCCTCGAGGTCGCGGACGACCCGTGCCTGGTCTACCTCTCCTCCTCCGGGCTCCTCGCCCGCACCGCGAACGCCGAGCAGCCCGGTCAGGGCGGCGGCCGGGCCAACCACGACGTGGTGGTCTCGGCGGTCCGCGCGACCGCGCGCGGCGAGGTCGGCGGCCTGACGAGCGCCGGCCGGCTGGTCAAGATCGGCGTGCTCGAGCTGCCGCAGCTGCCCGACACCGCCAACGACCCGCACCTCGCGGGCGGCCTCCCGGTGAGCGAGATCCTCGCGCTCGAGCCGGGCGAGCGCCTGCTCGGGCTGTGCACGCTCGCCACCGAGGGCCCCGGGCTCGCGCTCGGCACCCGCCAGGGCACCGTGAAGCGGGTCAACCCCGAGGTGCTCGGCAAGGACGAGTGGGAGGTCATCCGGCTCGCCGACGGCGACGAGGTCGTCGGCGCGGTCGAGCTCACCACCGGCCGCGAGACGCTGTGCTTCATCACGTCCGACGCCCAGCTGCTGCACTTCGGCGCCGACGCGGTCCGCCCGCAGGGGCGCTCCGGCGGCGGCATCGCCGGCATCCGGGTCACCGGCGGCGAGCGGGTCGTGTTCTTCGGTGCGATCGACCCCGACGCGCCCGAGGGCTCGGTGGTGGTCACCTCGTCCGGCTCCTCGACCGCGCTGCCCGGCACCGAGCCGGGCTCGCTCAAGGTCACGCCGTTCTCGGAGTACCCTGCCAAGGGCCGCGCCACCGGCGGCGTCCGCTGCCACCGGTTCCTCAAGGGCGAGGACGCGCTGGTCCTGGCCTGGGCCGGCACGGCGCCCGCGCGGGCGGCCGCGGCCAGTGGCGCCCCCGTCGACCTGCCCGAGGCGACCGGCAAGCGCGACGGCTCCGGCGTGCCCGGCAGCCAGCCGATCGCGGCGTGCGCGGGCCCGGTCGCCGCTCGCGTCCGTGTGGAAGGCTGACCCGGTGCGCAGACCCCGACTCACCTCGGCCCTGGCCGTCGGCGTTCTCCTCGCCGCCGTCACCGCGTGCGGCGGCGACGACAGCTCGGCCGACGACACGCCTCCCGAGGACGTGCTCGCCGCCGCGAAGACCACGCTCGACGAGACCAGCGGGGTGCACCTCACCCTCGCGACCGACAACCTCCCCGACGGCGTGACCGGCGTGGAGAAGGCCCAGGGCGTGGCCACGCACGCGCCGGCGTTCGAGGGCACGATCACGGTCAACCTGCTCGGCCAGGCCGTCGAGGTCCCGGTCGTCGCGGTCGACGGCACGGTCTACGCCGAGCTGCCGTTCACCAGCGGCTTCCAGGACGTCGACCCGGCCGACTACGGCGCGCCGGACCCGGCGCAGCTGATGAACCCCGACGCCGGCCTCTCCACGCTCCTGAGCGAGACCACCGGCCTCGAGCGGGGCAACAGCGTCCGGGGCGGCGACGACAACAGCGAGGTGCTCACCGAGTACTCCGGCTCCGTCACCGGCGAGGTGATGCAGCACGTCATCCCGACCGCGTCCGGGGACTTCGACGTCGTCTACACGATCACCGACGACGACGACGAGCTCCGTGCGGCCCGGCTCACCGGCGTCTTCTACGCGGACTCCGAGCCGATGAGCTACGTCGTGACCTTCGAGGACTACGGCACCGAGCAGGACATCACCGCGCCATGACGCGCTCGCCGCGCTGGCTGCTCGGACTTGCCGCAGTCGCCGTGGCCTTCGCGGCGGCGGACACCTACGTGGTCGTCCTCGCGCTGCCGGAGATGATGGCCAGCTCCGGCATCCCGGTCGACGAGCTCCAGCGCGCGGCCCCGATCGTGTCCGGCTTCCTGCTCGGCTACGTCGCCATGCTGCCGCTCATCGGCCGGATCGCCGACCTGCGGGGCCGGGTGCCGGTCCTCGTCGCCGCGCTCGTGGTGTTCGCGGTCGGCTCGCTGATCACCACGCTGGCCTACGACATGCCGTCGATGGTCACCGGCCGCTTCCTCCAGGGTGTCGGGGGCGGCGGCCTGGTGCCCGCCACGCTCGCGCTGGTCGCCGACCTCTACCCCGCCGAGCGTCGCGGGGTCCCGCTCGGCATCGTCTCCGCCGTCCAGGAGCTCGGTAGCGTGGTCGGCCCGCTGTTCGGCGCCCTCGTGGTCGCCGTCGCCGACTGGCGGGCGATCTTCCTGATCAACCTCGCCGTCGGCCTGGTGCTCGCGGCCGCGATCCGCTCGCTGGCCGGGGACCGCCCTCCGCGGGACCTGCGCCGCTTCGACTGGGTCGGGCTCGTGCTCCTGGGCGCCGCGCTGGTCACCGGGGCGCTCGTCTGCGTGCGTCCGTCCCAGCTGATGCGCGACCTCACATGGGGCCGGCTGTTCATCCCCGTCCTCGGCGACGGGCGCTGGCTCACGCCGCTGGGCCTCACCGCGATCCTCGCCTGCGCGCTGCTCGTGGTCCGCTGCTGCACCGCGCGGCGGCCGCTGCTCGACGTCCGCGAGTGGGTGCGCACCATGCGCGCGGCCGACCTGCTCGGCGCGCTGCTGCTCGCGCTCGCGCTGTCCGGGGTGATCCTCGCCTTCGCGACCGCCGACCCGAAGATCCAGGTCTTCTCCGACCAGGGGCTCTGGTACCTCCTCGGCGCCGCGCTCGCCGCCGTCGCCTTCGTGCTCCACCTGCGCCGGGCCGAGGTGCCGCTGGTGCCGACCGGCGCGCTGCGCCGTACCCCTGCCTGGGGAGCGATGCTGGTCAGCTTCTTCGTCGGCGCCGCGCTGATCGCCGCGCTCATCGACATCCCGCTGTTCGCGCGGACCACGATCTACCCCGGTGACCAGCTGATGGCCGCGCTGGTGCTGGTGCGGTTCCTGGTCGCGCTGCCGGTCGGCGCGGTGATCGGCGGCTGGCTGACCCGGTCGGTCGGCGCCGGGGTCGTCACCGCGATCGGGATGGCGGCCGCGGCCGGCAGCTTCCTCTGGATGTCGACGTGGGACCTCGAGAGCCTGGACAGCCCGGTCGCGACGCTGCCGCTGGTGCTCGGCGGGCTCGGCTTCGGCCTCGCGCTCGCCCCGGTGAACGCCGCCGTGCTGGCCAGCACCGACGACGACGTGCACGGCCTGGCCAGCGCGTTCGTGGTGGTGTCGCGGATGGTCGGCATGCTCGTCGGCATCTCGGCCCTGACCACGATCGGGCTGCGCCGCTACTACGCCGAGCAGGCCGACCTGCCCGCCGCCCGCGAGGTCTGCGGCGACTCGACCCGGTGCGCGGAGTTCACGGAGCTGCTCAAGACCGCCGGCATCGCCCAGGAGCAGACGGTGTTCCTCGGCGCCGCCGCGTGCGCGGTCGTCGCCGGCGTGCTCGCCCTCGTCCTGTTCCGCAGCGCGGCCACCCGCGCCGTCTCGACCGGCGACCTGCTGCGCGCGGCCGGATGAGCGTCCGATAACGTCGCCGCTCGTGGACGGCTTCGATGACCTGCTCGCCGCCAACCAAGAGTTCGCGGCCTCCTTCGACCTCGCCGGCTTCGACGGCGTCGCCCACGCGGGCGTCGCGATCGTGACCTGCATGGACTCGCGGATCGATCCGCTGCGGATGCTGGGCCTCAAGGCCGGCGACGCCAAGATCTTCCGCAACCCGGGTGGCCGGGTGACGCCGGAGGCCATGGAGGCCCTCGTGCTGGCCGTCCACCTGCTGAACGTGGAGCGGGTGCTGATCGTCCCGCACACCCGCTGCGCCGTGGCCAGCAACACCGAGGCCGCGCTGCGCGAGCGCGTCGCCGCCTCCGCCGGCCAGGACGCCTCGTGGCAGCCCTTCCCCGTCGTCGCGGACCAGACGGCCGCCCTCCGCGAGGACGTCCAGAAGGTGCGCTCCCACCCGCTCGTCCCCGACGCCACCCTCGTCGGCGGCTTCCTCTACGACGTCGACACCGGCCTGCTCGACCAGCTGGTCTGACCCGTCGAGTTGGGCCCCCCTCCCCGTTGAGTTGGGCCCCCTCGCAATCGAGTTGGGCCGTTCTCCCGGGCGGGCGGGAGTTTCGCCCCTCTCGCACGCGAACATGGCCCAACTCGACGTGAGGGATCAGGCGTCGAGCGCCTCCATGTCGACCTCGTAGGCGCCCTGGACGATGAACTCCTTGCGCGGGGCGACCTCGGAGCCCATGAGCAGCTCGAAGATGTTCGCCGCGGCGTCGGCGTCGTCGATGGTGAGCCGGCGCAGGGTGCGGTGGCGCGGGTCCATCGTGGTCTCGGCCAGCTGGTCGGCGTCCATCTCGCCGAGGCCCTTGTAACGCTGGACCGGGTCCTTCCAGCGCACGTTCTTCTTCTTCAGCTCCGCCAGCGTCCGCTGGAGCTCGGCGTCGGAGTACGTGTAGACGTACTTGTCCATGCCCTTCTTCGGGTTGGAGATCTCGATGCGGTGCAGCGGAGGCACGGCGGTGTAGACCCGCTTCTCGGTGATCAGCTCGGGCATGTACTTGTAGAACAGCGTCGCCAGCAGGCAGCGGATGTGCGCGCCGTCGGAGTCCGCGTCGGCCATGAAGATGATCCGGCCGTAGCGGCGCGCCTCCAGGTCGAAGGTCCGACCCGAGCCGGCGCCGACGACCTGGATGATCGAGGCGCACTCGGCGTTCTTCAGCATGTCGCCGACCGACGCCTTCTGGACGTTGAGGATCTTGCCGCGGATCGGCAGCAGTGCCTGGAACTCGGAGTTGCGGGCGAGCTTGGCGGTGCCGAGCGCCGAGTCGCCCTCGACGATGAACAGCTCGGTCCGCTCGTTGTCGGTCGCCCGGCAGTCGGCCAGCTTCGAGGGCAGGGCGGAGGACTCCAGCGCGTTCTTCCGGCGCTGGGTCTCCTTGTGCTGCCGCGCCGCGACGCGGGTCTTGGCCGCGCCGGCGACCTTCTCCATGACCAGCTTGGCCTGGGCCTTCTCGGCCCGCTTGGTCGAGGTCAGGAACTTCTTGAGCTCGGCCGACACCACGCGGCGTACGACGGTGCGCGCGGCCGGCGTACCGAGGATCTCCTTGGTCTGGCCCTCGAACTGCGGCTCCGCGAGCCGGACGGTCACCACCCCGGTGAGGCCCTCGAGCACGTCGTCCTTGATGACGTCGTCGTCGTTGACCTTGAGGACCTTGGTGGCCTTCATCGCCTCGTTGAACGTCTTGGTGACCGCGCTCTCGAAGCCGCTGACGTGGGTGCCGCCCTTGGGGGTGGCGATCACGTTCACGAACGACCGCAGCACGGTCTCGTAGCCGGTGCCCCACCGGACGGCGACGTCGACCTGGAGCTCGCGCTCGACCTCCTGGGGCGTCATGTGGCCCTTGTCGTCGAGCATCGGCACCGTCTCGGTGAAGGTGTCGGCGCCCTGGAGCCGGATGATGTCGGTGACCGGCTCGTCGGGCGCGAGGAAGTCGGCGAACTCCGCGATGCCGCCGTCGTGGCGGAACTTCTCCTCGCGCGGGGTCTCGCCGCGCAGGTCCCGGATCACCAGCTCGAGGCCGGGGACGATGAACGAGGTCTGGCGGGCGCGCCCGATCAGCTCGTCGAAGACGAACGCGGCGTCCTTGGTGAAGATCCGGCGGTCCGGCCAGAACCGGATCCGGGTCCCGCTCCTGCCCTTCGCGACGCGGCCGCCCTTGCGGGTCAGGCCGGACTTCGGCTCGAACGCCGCGTCCGGGCCCTCGCCGGCGAACACGCCCGGGGCACCGTGCCGGAACGACAGGCCCTGCTCGGACGGCGAGCGCTGGACGTCGATGTCCATCCGCGCCGACAGCGCGTTGACGACCGAGAGGCCGACGCCGTGCAGGCCTCCGGTGGCGACGTACGAGCCGCCGCCGAACTTGCCGCCCGCGTGGAGCTTGGTCGCCACGACCTCGACGCCCGGGAGGCCGGTCTTGGGCTCCTTGTCGGTCGGGATGCCGCGGCCGTCGTCGTGGACCTCGGCCGAGCCGTCCGGGTGCAGTGTCACCTGGACGCTGTGCGCGGCGCCGGCCAGTGCCTCGTCCACGCCGTTGTCGATGATCTCCCACAGGCAGTGCATGAGACCGCGCGTGTCCGTCGAGCCGATGTACATCCCGGGACGCTTGCGCACCGCCTCCAGTCCCTCGAGGACGAGGAGGTGCGCTGCGTTGTACGTGTTGTCGATGGTGGGGCTCCTGCGGTGCGACAGCTGTGCGAAATCCGGTCCGTGCTCTGCTCCGAATCTACCTGCGACACGCCGGACCCCGATGAAGGCTCGCCTGCCGACGCCGGGGCTACCGTGGGCAGCACTTCCCCGGAGCAGCACCAGGCACCACCGCGGTTGTCACGATGTGGACACGATCGGCGCTCGGGAGCCCCGATTCCGCAACGAGACGGTCCGGACCCGCGTCACACTCAGCACAGAGCGTCGTTCTCCTCACATCCGGTTGCCCATTGCATGGAAAAGCGTCCGAACGGGAAGAGAACACATGATTGGATGACGTGTCCGGCGCCACGCACGACAGGGAATCTTGGAACCCGCCAGTACGTTGACCCAGACACCGAGGCAGTACGAGAAATGAGGCCGATGTGACCACTGCAGTTGCCCCCAGCACCGCCGCGCTGAGCGCCGCGGACCGTTGTGACCGTTGCGGAGCCCAGGCCTACCTCCGCGTCGAGCTCCAGTCGGGCGGTGAGCTGCTCTTCTGCGCCCACCACGCGCGGGAGCACGGCGACAAGCTCCGCGAGATCGCCGCCAACGTCGTCGACGAGACCCACAAGCTCTCCAGCACCCCGGCCAGCGCCGCGGACGACGAGCGCTGACCCGACTCCGTACCGACTTCCAGCGGGGCCCCGGACCACGTCCGGGGCCCCGCTGTGTCGTCCGGAGTCCCTAGGATCAGCCCGTGTCCGTGACCGAGGTCCTCGTCGCCGTCGTCATCGCCGTCGGCCTGGTCGGCATCCTCGTGCCGATCCTCCCCGGCTCCGTGCTGGTCGCCGGCGGCATCCTGGTCTGGGCGGTCGTGACCGGCGGTACGACGGCCTGGCTGGTCTTCGGGGTCGCGGCCGCGCTCATCGTGGTCGGCGCCGTGGTGAAGTACCTCATCCCCGGCCGGCAGCTCCAGGTCGCCGGCATCCCGGCCTCCACGCAGTGGATCGGGGTCGCCCTCGGCGTGGTCGGGTTCTTCGTGATCCCGGTCGTCGGCCTCTTCCTGGGGTTCGTGGTCGGCGTCTACCTCGCCGAGCTACGCCGGGTCGGCGCGGACCGGGCCTGGCCCTCCACCGTCCACTCCCTCAAGGCGGTCGGCTGGAGCATCGTGATCGAGCTGGTCTTCGCACTGCTGGCGACCGGGACGTGGGTCGCGGGGGTCGTCGCCACGTGAGCGTGCTCCTCTCGCTGCTCGCCGCGGTGTCGTACGGCGTGAGCGACTTCAGCGGCGGCCTGTTCTCCCGCCGCGGCGGCGTCTGGGCGGTCTCGCTCCTCGGCCAGCTGACGGGGTTCACCGTCGTGCTGACGGTGGCGCTGGTCACCGGCGGCTCCCCCACCGGCACCGACCTCGCCTGGGCGCTGGTCGCCGGCGTCGCCAACGGCATCGGGACGGCGTTCCTCTACCGCGGGCTCTCCGCGGGCCGGATGGGCGTGGTCGCGCCCGTCTCGGGCGTCGGGGCCGTGCTCGTGCCGGTCGTCGTCGGGGTGGTCGGCGGGGAGCGGCCCGGCCCCCTGGTGTGGGTGGGCGTGCTGCTGGCCCTGCCCGCGATCTGGCTGGTCTCCCGCGAGCCGGACCAGCAGCCGGCCGCCGGCACCGCCGGCGGCAGCGGCCTGGCCGACGGCGTCCTGGCCGGCCTCGGCTTCGGCACGCTCTTCGCGGCGCTCGCGCAGATCCCCGAGGAGGCCGGCTTCCTGCCCCTGGCGGCCAACCAACTGATGGCCGCCGCGACCATCGTCGGCGTGGCGCTCGCGCTGCGGGCCGACTGGGTGCCGCGCAACCGCTACGCCCTCGGCGGCGCGATCAGCGGCGTGCTCGGCACCCTCGCGACCGGCTCGTTCCTGGTCGCGACCCAGCACGGCTACCTCACCGTGGCGGCCGTGATCACGTCGCTCTACCCCGCCTTCACCGTGCTGCTCGCCGCCACCGTGCTCCGCGAGCAGGTGCACCGCATGCAGGGCTACGGGATGGTGCTGTGCGCTGCCGCGGTCGTGCTGGTGGCCGCCGGCTGACTCTGGTTCGAACAGTCCCGAAGGACGTCCAGCCGTCAGTCCAGGTAGTCGCGCAGGACCTGCGAGCGCGACGGGTGCCGCAGCTTCGACATCGTCTTGGACTCGATCTGGCGGATGCGCTCGCGCGTGACGCCGTACACCTTGCCGATCTCGTCGAGCGTCTTCGGCTGGCCGTCGGTGAGGCCGAACCGCATGCTGACGACGCCGGCCTCGCGCTCGGAGAGCGTGTCGAGGACCGCGTGGAGCTGCTCCTGGAGCAGCGTGAACGACACGGCGTCGGCCGGGACGATCGCCTCGGAGTCCTCGATGAGGTCACCGAACTCGGAGTCGCCGTCCTCGCCGAGCGGGGTGTGCAGCGAGATCGGCTCGCGGCCGTACTTCTGGACCTCGATGACCTTCTCGGGGGTCATGTCGAGCTCCTTGGCGAGCTCCTCCGGGGTGGGCTCGCGGCCCAGGTCCTGGAGCATCTGGCGCTGGACGCGGGCCAGCTTGTTGATGACCTCGACCATGTGCACCGGGATGCGGATGGTGCGGGCCTGGTCGGCCATGGCGCGGGTGATGGCCTGCCGGATCCACCAGGTGGCGTACGTCGAGAACTTGTAGCCCTTGGTGTAGTCGAACTTCTCGACCGCACGGATCAGGCCCAGGTTGCCCTCCTGGATCAGGTCCAGGAACAGCATGCCGCGGCCGGTGTAGCGCTTGGCCAGCGAGACGACGAGGCGGAGGTTGGCCTCGAGCAGGTGGTTCTTGGCGCGGCGTCCGTCCTCCGCGATCCACTCGAGCTCCTCGAGCACCTTCGGGGAGATCTTGCCGCCCTTGGCGAGCTTCTCCTCCGAGAACAGGCCGGCCTCGATCCGCTTGGCGAGCTCGACCTCCATCTCGGCGTTGAGCAGCGGGACCTTGCCGATCTGCTTGAGGTAGTCCTTGACCGGGTCGGCGGTCGCACCGGCGACCATGACCTGCTGCTCAGGCTCGTCGGTGTCGTCGGCCGCGGAGACGACGAAGGACGCGTCCTTCTCGTCCTCCTCGATCGTCGGGTCGGACTTGACGTCCTTCTCGAACTGCTCGTCCGGGATGTCCGGGAGGACCTTCTTGCCGTCGGGGCCGATCACGACCTCCGCCTCCGCGGGCGCGGCCTCGGCGTCGGCGGCCGGGGCGGCCGCCTTCTTCGCCGGGGCGGCCGGCTTCTTGGCCGCCGCCTTCTTGGTCGCGGTCTTCGCGGTCGTCGTCTGGCGAGCGGAGGTCGCGGCGACGGCGCGGCTGGTCGCGGGGATCTGGACGTGGATGCCCAGCACACTCAGGTGCGCCAGCAGGGCCTTGAGGTGGCGCGGCTCGACGGCGGCGTCCTCACTGGCCTGCCGGACCTCCTCGGGGGTGATGCTGCCGGCGGGGGCACCTCGCTCGATGAGGGCCACGACGGCAGGGTGCGTGAGCACCTCGGCAGGAAGCATCTTGCGCGCGTTCGAGGACACGAACACCTCTCGTGGAAACGACGGTCAAACCTGATCAAGGGCGCGGCCCGTCCCGGTGTCGTCAAGAGCCGCGGGATTCATTCTGCCACGGGCACCCTGAGATCCCCGCAATCGCCCTGATCGGCGGTCCCGATGCAGCCCGACCGGT
>NZ_BAAIFY010000007.1:0-213591 GCF_054653575.1 Nocardioides pyridinolyticus
ACAGCGCGCGGGAGCCGCCGGAGCCGTAGCGCCGGGAGGGGTTCGAGCCGATGGTCGCCGGGGAGGCCGCGGCCTTCTTCGTGGCCGCTGCCTTCTTGGCGGCCGGGGTGGCCCTCTTCGCAGCCGCCGGCGCCTTCCTCCGCGCCGGGGCCTTCTTCGCCACCCGGGGGTCCGCGCCCGACCGCTGCTCGATCCACTCGTCGAGCACCCGCCACGTCGTGCCGCGGGCGGCGCGTCCGGTGAGCATGCCGAGGTGCCCGCCGGGCACGATCTCGAACCGGACCTCGCGCGAGCCGGTCAGCAGCGGGACCACGGCCTTGACCGCGGCGACGGGGGCGATGCCGTCGGTGGCGCCGGCGAACACCAGCACGGGGGCCGTGATCGACGACAGGGAGACCGGGTCCTCGCCGACCTGGACGGTGCCGGACGCGAGCGCGTTGCCCTTGGCGAAGCGGTGGTAGAGCTGGCCGAAGCTGCGGCCGGGGTAGGCGGTCATCCGCGCGGTGAACCGGTCGACGGCCTCGACCTGTGCGAGGAAGTCGGTGTCGTCGAGGTGGGTGGCGATCGCGATCGGCTTGGTGACGAGCTTCTGGAACGACGAGAGCTGGAAGGCCCAGCGCACCAGCGGCGTCGGTGCGCCGCCGGCGGCGCGGTAGGCCCGTGTGACGAGCCCGTGTCCCCGGGTGAGGTCGAGCAGCGGCCGCAGGGGCGCCACCAGCGGCACCTTGGTGACGTCGACGGGGGAGCCGATGATCGACAGCGACGCGATCGGGAGGTCCTGCTCGTGGGCGGCGGCGAGCATCGCGAAGATGCCGCCGAGGCTCCAGCCGACGACGTGCACGGGCCGCCCGCCGGCGTGCGCGGAGACGGCGCGGACCGCGGCGGGCACGACCTCCTCGACCCAGTGCTCGAGCCCGAGGTTGCGGTCCTTGAAGGAGACGTTGCCGTACTCGACGAGGTACGTCGGGCGCCCGCCCTCGACGAAGTGCTGCACCACCGAGCAGCCGCGGCGCAGGTCGAAGCAGAGCGCGGGGGCGGCGAGCGGCGTCACCAGCAGGATCGGGTCGCCCTGCGAGCGGACGTTGATCGCCGGCCGGTAGTGGTAGACGGCGCGAAGGGTGTCCTCGTCGATCAGCGTGCGGGGCATCGGGCGCAGGTCGGCGACCCCGCCGTAGAGGACGGCGTGGGCGACGTTGCCCGCCGCGGCGACGAGCTGGTCCGGCTTGGGCACCAGGTCCATGCCGGAACTGTACGTTCCCTACGACTTCCGGGCGGGTCGGACCGTCTTGCCGTGGTCGGGGACGACGGCCGCGAGCTCGGTGAGGAAGCTCTGCGCCCAGGCCGCGACGTCGTGCTGCGTGACGGTCTTGCGCATCGCCTTCATCCGGCGGGTGATCTCCTTGGGCTCGGCCCGGCTGGCCTCGAGCAGTGCCGACTTCATGCCGTTGATGTCGTAGGGGTTGATCAGCCAGGCCTGCCGCAGCTCGTCGGCCGCGCCGGCGAACTCCGAGAGCACGAGCGCCCCGTCGTCGTCGAAGCGGCAGGCGACGTACTCCTTGGCGACCAGGTTCATGCCGTCGCGCAAGGGCGTCACGACCATGACGTCGGCGGCGCGGAAGAACGCCGCCATCTCCTCGCGCGGGTACGACGAGTGCAGGTAGTGCACCGCTGGCCGGCCGATCTTGCCGAGGTCGCCGTTGAGCCGGCCGACCAGGCGCTCGATGTCGTCGCGGAGGATGCGGTACTGCTCGACCTGCTCGCGCGAGGGCGTCGCGACCTGGATGAACACCGCGTCCTCGACGTCGAGCTGCCCGTCGGCGATGAGCTCGCCGAACGCGCGGAGCCGGGCGTAGATGCCCTTGGTGTAGTCGAGGCGGTCGACGCCGAGGAAGATCTTGCGTGGGTTGCCGACGGCCTCGCGGATCTCCTTCGCGCGCTGGGCGATCTCGGGCGAGCGGGCGAGCTCCTGGTAGCCCTCGACGTCGATGGAGATCGGGAAGGCGGCGGCGCGGACCGTGCGACCCTCGGGCAGGTAGACCAGGTCGCGGTGCGTCTTGTGACCGACGCGCTGCCGGACGAGCCGGATGAAGTTCTGCGCTGCGCCGCTGAGCTGGAAGCCGACCAGGTCGGCGCCGAGGAGTCCCTCGAGGAGCTGGCGGCGCCACGGCAGCTGGGAGAACAGCTCGTTCGGAGGGAACGGGATGTGCAGGTAGAAGCCGATCCGCAGGTCCGGCCGTAGGTCGCGCAGCATCGCCGGGACCAGCTGGAGCTGGTAGTCGTGGACCCAGACGGTCGCGTTCTCGGCGGCCACCTCCGCAGCGCGCTCGGCGAAGCGCCGGTTGACCGCCACGTAGGTGTCCCACCACTCGCGGTGGAACTCCGGCTTCGCGACGACGTCGTGGTAGAGCGGCCACAGGGTCGCGTTCGAGAAGCCCTCGTAGAACTCCGCGATCTCCTGGGCGGTCAGCGACATCGGCACCAGGTTCATGCCATCGGACTCGAACGGCTCGAGGCCCTGCTCGGTCCCGCCGGGCCACCCGATCCAGGTGCCGTCGTTGGACCGCATGACGGGCTCCAGCGCGGAGACGAGGCCGCCCGGAGAACGACGCCAGGCCCCGTCGACACGGTCCACGGGCAGTCGGTTCGCCACGATGACAAGGTCTGCCGAGCCAGCTGCACCCACGAAGGTCACCCTAGTCAACGCGCCCCAACCCGTCGGGCGGCGTCGTTCCCAGCATGGCCGGCGGGAGAGGCCGGCAGGGCAGAGAAGATCACCATGAGCACCCGGTGCCCGCTGGGAGCGCCGGACACGCCCCGCGGGGTACGGCGGCCCGGTGCCCGCTCGCTCAGGACTTCGGGAAGCCGACGCCGACCTGCCCGCGGACGTCGTCCATCTGGCGCAGGATCGCCAGCGTCTGGGCCTGCGGCACCAGCGGGCTCTCCCGCAGCCCGGCCTCGAGGCAGCGGCCCACCTCGACGATCTCGTGGGCGTAGCCGCGGCCGAGGACCGGCTCGTAGTCGATCGGCGCGGGCTCCGCCCGGACCACCGTGTCGTTGGTGTCGGCCGTCGCGTAGGGGGTGAACGTGATCCGCGACGGGTGGTGGAAGTCGTCGACGTCGATCCGGCCCAGGTCGGTCGCGATCGCGGCGCTGCGGCTCGACCAGGACGTCATCGACGCGGTCATGGTGGCGAGCGCCCCGCCCGGGTAGCGGCCGACGATCGCGACGTCCAGGTCGATGCCGCTCGTGGAGAGCTCGGCGGTCGCCCGGAGGTCGCGCGCCTCCCCGAGCATCAGGTGGGCGAAGGTCAGCGGGTAGACGCCCATGTCGAGGAGGGCCGACGCACCGAGCTCCGGGTTGAGCATCCGGTCCTCCGGGGGCGCGTCCACCCGGAACCCGAGCTCGGCGTGCAGGTGCCGCGGGGTGCCGAGCTCGCCGGAGCGCAGGCGCTCGCGGAGGGCCAGGATCCCGGGCTGGCAGGCGGTCCACATCGCCTCCATGAGGAAGCGGTCGTGCTTGCCGGCCAGCCGCACCATCTCCTCGGCCTCGGTGGTGTCGAGCGTGAGCGGCTTCTCGCAGAGCACGTGCTTGCCGGCCTCGAAGCAGAGGCGGGCGTTCGCCAGGTGGAGGGCGTGCGGGGTCGCGATGTAGACGACGTCGACGGCCGGGTCGGCCACCAGCTCGTCGTAGGAGCCGTACGGCGTGCCGCCGTGCTCGGCGGCGAACGCCTCGGCGCTGGCCAGCCGCCGGGAGCCGACGGCCACCAGCTCCGCGCCCGGTGCCACCGCCAGGTCGCGGGCGAACGTGTGCGCGATCTTGCCGGTCGCGAGGATGCCCCACCGGGTCGTCATGGCCCGACCCTACGGGCGCGCCGGGCGACGCGCCCGCGAGGCGAATGACATCGTTGTGGTTCGTCACCTACAGTGGACGCTGACCCGCACTGTCGGACATGACCAGCTCGGAACGGGGAGGACTCCATGGACGCCGCGAACGCTCTCGGTAGCGAGGCCGCCGACGCCACCCCGGTGCTGAGCGAGCGCGACCGCGAGATCCTCGACTTCGAACGCCAGTGGTGGAAGTACGCCGGCGCGAAGGAGACCGCGGTCCGCGAGAAGTTCGACATGTCGTCGACGCGCTACTACCAGGTCCTCAACGCGCTGATCGACCGGCCGGAGGCCCTCGAGGCCGACCCGCTGCTCGTCCGCCGGCTCCGCCGGTTGCGCTCCGCCCGCCAGCGCCAGCGGTCGGCGCGCCGTCTCGGCTTCGAGATCTGACATGCGCGTCCGCAACCAGCGCGGCGTGGTGATGCCGTCCCCCGTGGTCATGCTCACCGTGATCGCCGTGGCCATGGCCGCGATCGCCTACGTCGCCACCCGCGGCGGCGAGCCGACCGAGCGCGAGGTCACCACGGTCTCCGGCCAGGAGAGCGAGCC
The DNA here is from genome assembly GCF_054653575.1 of Nocardioides pyridinolyticus. Lineage (NCBI taxonomy): Bacteria > Bacillati > Actinomycetota > Actinomycetes > Propionibacteriales > Nocardioidaceae > Nocardioides > Nocardioides pyridinolyticus. Next base: position 4,434 of record NZ_BAAIFY010000007.1, read on the forward strand.
GAGCGAGTCGCCCTCGCCGTCGTACTCCCCGACGAAGAAGCCGAAGCCCGAGCCGCCGGCCGTCAAGCGCGGCAAGGTGTACGTCGAGGTCTACAACAACTCCGGCGTCACCGGCCTGGCCGGCAGCGTCGGTGCGAAGGTCACCGGCATGGGCTGGCAGGTCGTCGGCACCGACAACTGGTACGGCACCATCCCGGCGACCACCGTCTACTACCCGCCGAAGCTGAAGGCCGCCGGCAAGCAGCTGGCCCTCGACCTCGGCATCAAGCGCAGCGCGCTCGCCGTCGATCCGATGCGCCGCGACCGGCTGACGCTGATCCTCACGGGTCCGTTGGGCTGAATTCATCCGCGGGTGACAGGGTGGACCTCATGGAGTTCACCTCGCCCGAGGGGGAGCAGAAGTACGCCGCGCTGGTGCGGGCCGCCGGCCGCGCCGTCGTCGGGCTCGACTTCGACGGCACGCTCGCGCCGATCGTGGACGACCCCGAGCGGGCCCACATCCACCCCGAGGCTGCCGACGTGCTCGTCGACCTGGCCGAGGTGGTCGCCGCCGTCGCCGTGATCACCGGCCGGCCGGCCCGCCAGGCGCTCGACCTGGGCGGGCTCGAGGAGGTCGGCAACACGATCGGCGACCACGGCAAGGAGCTCTACCTCTTCGGGCAGTACGGCAACGAGCGGTGGAGCTCCACCCGCCGGCGGATCATCTCGCCGCGGCCGCCGCAGGGCCTGTCTCGGTTCCTCCGGGACCTGCCGCGCACCCTCCGCGACGCCGACGCCGCCGACGCCTGGGTGGAGGACAAGGGCCTCGCCCACGCCGTCCATACCCGCCGGATGGCCGACCCGGACGCGGCGTACGCCCGGCTGCTGCCGGCGCTGCGCGAGCTCGCGGACCGCAACCACCTCGTCCTCGAGCCGGGCCGCCGGGTGATCGAGGTGCGGGCGTCCGGCATGGACAAGGGCAAGGCGGTCGAGGCGCTCGTCGAGGAGGTCGGCGCCGGCGCGTTCGTGTTCGCCGGTGACGACCTCGGTGACGTCGAGGCCTTCGAGGCCGTCGCGACGCTGGCCAAGGACGGCCTGCCGACGCTGCTGGTCTGCTCGGCGTCGGACGAGGTGAGCGCGCTGGTCGAGCGGGCCGACGTGGTCGTGCACGGCCCCGAGGGGGTGCTGGAGCTGCTGCGGCGGCTCACGGAGGACGCGCGTTCGTCCTGAGCGAACAGGAGGGTGTCTCCGGAACACCGCTCCGAGGTCGGGCGTTCAGCGGGCATGTCCCTGAAGCTCCCCGTTCTCTTCGTCTCGGACCTGGTCGTGCTCCCCGGCATGGTCGTGCCGCTGGAGCTCGACGACGCCGCGCGCGCCGCGATCGACGCGGCCCGTGCCGGCAGTGACTCCCAGGTCCTGGTGGCCCCGCGGCTCGAGGACCGCTACGCGTCGTACGGCGTCGTGGCGACCATCGACCGCGTGGGCCGATTCTCTGGCGGCAGCCCCGCCGCGGTCCTCAAGGCCGGTCACCGTGCCCGCATCGGCAGCGGCGTGTCCGGTCCCGGCGCCGCGCTCTGGGTCGAGGTCGACCCGGTGGAGAACCCTGTCGGCGACCACGTCACCGACCACGCCCGCGAGCTCGCGGAGGAGTACAAGCGGCTCGTCGTCGCGGTGCTCCAGCGCCGCGAGGCCTGGCAGGTCATCGACACCGTGCACCAGATGAGCGACCCGTCCGCGATCGCGGACGCGGCCGGCTACGCGCCGTACCTCTCCACCGACCGCAAGCGCGAGCTACTCGAGGACCCCGACGTCGAGTCGCGCCTGGAGAAGCTCATCGCCTGGACCCGCGACTACGTCGCGGAGGCCGAGCTCACCGACAAGATCGGCGAGGACGTGCGCGAGGGCATGGAGAAGCAGCAGCGCGAGTACCTGCTGCGCCAGCAGCTCGCCGCGATCCGCAAGGAGCTCGGCGAGGGCGAGCCCGAGGGCGCGGAGGACTACCGCTCCCGCGTCGAGGCCGCCGACCTGCCCGAGCACGTGCGCACCGCCGCGCTCAAGGAGGTCGACAAGCTCGAGCGCTCCAGCGAGCAGAACCCCGAGGCGGCGTGGATCCGCACGTGGCTCGACACCGTCCTCGAGCTGCCGTGGAGCGTCACGACCGAGGACTCGACCGACATCGCCGCGGCCCGCGCCGTGCTCGACGCCGACCACCACGGCCTCGACGAGGTCAAGGAGCGGATCGTCGAGTACCTCGCCGTCCGCGCGCGCCGCGCCGAGCGCAACCTGCAGGTGATCGGCGGCCGGGGCTCCGGTGCGGTGATCCTGATGGCCGGCCCTCCGGGCGTCGGCAAGACGTCGCTCGGCGAGTCCGTCGCCCGCGCCCTCGGCCGGAAGTTCGTCCGCGTCGCCCTCGGTGGCGTGCGTGACGAGGCCGAGATCCGCGGTCACCGCCGGACGTACGTCGGCGCGCTGCCCGGCCGCATCGTCCGGGCCGTGAAGGAGGCCGGCTCGATGAACCCGGTCGTGCTGCTCGACGAGGTCGACAAGGTCGGCGCCGACTACCGGGGCGACCCGGCCGCACGCTGCTGGAGGTGCTCGACCCGGCGCAGAACCACACGTTCCGCGACCACTACCTCGAGCTCGACCTGGACCTGTCCGACGTCGTGTTCATCGCGACCGCCAACGTCGTCGAGCAGATCCCGTCGGCGCTGCTGGACCGGATGGAGCTGGTCACGCTCGACGGCTACCCCGAGGACGAGAAGGTCGCCATCGCCCGCGACTTCCTGCTGCCCCGGCAGCTGGAGCGGGCCGCGCTGACCGCCGACGAGGTGACGGTCACCGACGCGGCGCTGCGTGAGCTGGCGGCCAACTACACCCGCGAGGCCGGCGTCCGCCAGATGGAGCGGCTGCTGGCCAAGGTGCTGCGCAAGGCCGCGACCCGTCTCGCGACGGGTGCCGACCGGGTCGACGTGGACGTCGCGGACCTCAAGGACCTGATCGGGCGGCCGCGGTTCACCCCGGAGTCGGCCGAGCGCACGGCGGTCCCGGGTGTCGCGACCGGCCTGGCGGTCACCGGCCTCGGCGGCGACGTGCTGTTCATCGAGGCGTCGGTGTCCGCCGGGCCCGCGGGGCTGACCGTGACCGGCCAGCTCGGCGACGTGATGAAGGAGTCCGCCCAGATCGCGCTGTCCTTCGTCCGCTCGCACGCGGCGGCGCTCGGCGTGGACCCGGCCGTCCTCGACCGGGCCGTGCACCTGCACGTGCCGGCGGGCGCCGTACCCAAGGACGGGCCGTCGGCCGGCATCACGATGGTGACCGCGCTGACCTCGCTCGCGACCGGCCGGCCGGTGCGCTCGGAGGTGGGCATGACCGGTGAGGTCACGCTCAACGGCCGGGTGCTGCCGATCGGCGGGCTCAAGCAGAAGCTGCTCGCCGCGCAGCGGGCCGGCCTGACCGAGGTGTTCGTGCCCCAGCGCAACGAGCCGGACCTCGACGACGTCCCGGCCGACGTCCTCGAGAACGTCACGGTGCGCGTCGTGTCCGACGTCCTCGACGTCGTCCGCGGAGCGCTCGCCCAGCCGGAGGCTGTGACTGTGGCGGCGTGACGGTGGCGTACCCACGGACGAAACTGTCGTCGACCGCGCTCGGGAGCGACCGGATCGTCCGTGGGTACGCCGACGCGACGGATTTCGAGACGCGGGCCGTCCAGCATGCGGAACCGATGTGCGCATGCTGAGACGGCCCGCGTACTGTTGCACCTGCTCATCCAGAGGGACTGAGGGAACGGCCCTGAGAAGTCCCGGCAACCGCCGCACACACCAGTGCGGGCTCGGTGCCAAATCCGTCCGCCGCGAAGGTCGCGCCGGAAAGATGAGGAGGACTCCGTGAGCGCACCTGTCATCGAGCACAGCACCACGTCTGGCGCGACCCTGCGTGAGGGCGCCTTCGGCAATGCCACCAACCTGTCGTGTCGCGAGTGCGGCCACCTGGTCGAGCTCGGGCCGCACTACGCGTGTCCGGAGTGCTTCGGCCCGCTGGAGATCGCCTACGACTTCGGCACCGTCACCCGCGAGCAGATCGAGGCCGGCCCGGCCAACATCTGGCGCTACAAGGCGCTCCTGCCGGTGCCGTCCGACATCGAGTCGAGCCCCAACACCGAGCCGGGCTTCACCCGCCTGCTCCGCGCCGACAACCTCGCCGCCGAGCTCGGCATCGCGAGCCTGTGGGTCAAGGACGACTCCACCAACCCCACCAACTCCTTCAAGGACCGCGTCGTCGCCTGCGCCCTGAGCGCGGCCCGCGAGCTCGGTGCCAAGGTGTTCGCCTGCCCGTCGACCGGCAATCTCGCGAACGCCGTCGCCGCCGCTGGCGCCCGCGCCGGCATCAAGACCGTGGTGTTCATCCCGAGCAACCTCGAGCAGCCCAAGCAGGTCAACAGCGCGGTCTTCACCGACTCGCTGGTCGCCGTCGAGGGCAACTACGACGACGTCAACAAGCTCGCCTCCGAGATCGCGGGCGAGGAGGACGGCTGGGCGTTCGTGAACGTCAACGTCCGCCCGTTCTACGCCGAGGGCTCCAAGACGCTCGGCTACGAGATCGCCGAGCAGCTCGGCTGGCGGCTGCCGGACCAGATCGTGATCCCGGTCGCGAGCGGCTCCCAGCTGACCAAGGTCCACAAGGCCTTCCAGGAGCTGATCAAGCTCGGCCTGGTCGAGGACAAGCCGTACCGGGTGTTCGGTGCGCAGGCCGAGGGCTGCTCGCCGGTGTCGGTCGCCTACAAGGCCGGGGTGGACGCGATCCGCCCGGTCAAGCCGGACACCATCGCCAAGAGCCTGGCCATCGGCAACCCCGCCGACGGCATCTACGTGCTCGACATCTGCCGGGAGACCGGTGGCGCCGTCGAGGACGTCACCGACGACCAGGTCCGCGAGGGCATCGTGCTGCTGGCCCGCACCGAGGGCATCTTCACCGAGACCGCCGGCGGCACGACCGTCGCGGTGCTGAGGAAGCTCGTCGAGACCGGCCAGCTCGACACCTCCCTCGAGACCGTCATCATCAACACCGGCCACGGCCTGAAGACGCTCGACGCGGTCTCGGGCTCGGTCGCACCGGCCGCGACCATCGCGCCGACGTACGCCGCCTTCGCCGCCACCGGCCTCGCCTGACCTGTCGAAAGGGAACTGATGTCCGTCTCCGTCCGGATCCCCACCATCCTCCGCACCTACACCGGCGGCGAGTCCGAGGTCAGCGCCGCGGGCGCGACGCTGGCCGAGGTCCTCGACGACCTCGACGGCAACTACAGCGGCATCAAGGGCCGGATCCTCGACGAGTCGGGCGAGCTGCGCCGGTTCGTCAACGTCTACGTCGGGAACGACGACGTGCGGTTCCTCGACAACCTGGCGACGCCCACCCCCGACGGCACCCAGGTCTCGGTCATCCCGGCGGTCGCCGGCGGCTGCTGACGCCCCCTGCTCGCGCCGCGCGTCGGCATACTGACGCCATGAGACCCCCGCCCAGCCGGCCGACCCTCGAGCAGGTCGCCGCTCGCGCCGGGGTCGGGCGGGGCACCGCCTCGCGCGTCATCAACGGCGGCGCGAGGGTCTCCGCGCGCTCCCGGCAGGCCGTCGAGGACGCCGTCGCCGAGCTCGGCTACGTACCCAACCCAGCCGCCCGCGCTCTGGTGAAGCGGCGCACCGACACGGTCGCGCTGGTGATCGCCGAGTCCGAGGAGCGGGTGTTCGGCGAGCCGTTCTTCGCCGGCGTCATCCGCGGCATCGGCGCCGCGCTCGCCGAGGTCGACCGCCAGCTCGTGCTGATCTTCGCCCAGGCCTCCCGGCGGCGCGGCGCCCTCGACGACTACCTCACGCGGCAGCACGTCGACGGCGTGCTGCTCCTCTCGCTGCACGACGACGACCAGCTGCCCGAGCGGATCCGCTCGCACGGCCTCCCCGTGGTGGTCGGGGGCCGCGCCGGCGTCGACGTCGCGAGCGGGTTCGTCGACGTCGACAACGTGCAGGGCGCCGGCCTCGCGGTCGCCCACCTCCTCGAGCGTGGCCGGCAGCGCATCGCCACCATCGCCGGCCCCTCCGACATGGTCGCCGGCAGCTCGCGTCTCCAGGGGTACGCCGCCGCGCTGGCCGCCGCGGACCGGACCGTCGACGAGCGGCTCGTCGAGCACGGCGACTTCGGCCAGGAGAGCGGTGAGTCGGCGATGCGGGCGCTGCTCGGGCGCGAGCCCGCGCTCGACGCAGTGTTCTGCGCCAACGACCTGATGGCCGTGGGTGCGCTCCAGGCGCTCCGCGAGGCCGGTCGCCGGGTGCCGGACGACGTCGCGGTCGTCGGCTTCGAGGACGCGCCGATCGCGCGTTCCGCCCATCCGCCGCTGACCACCGTGCACCAGTCCCCGGAGGAGATGGGGCGCGAGATGGTGGCCCTGCTGCTCGAGACGATGGCCGATCCGGACACCGACCATCCCGGCCGGATGTTGACCACCCGTCTGGTCGTGCGCGACAGCAGCTGAAGCACGCCTTAGCATTTGGGCATGGAGCAGCGTGGCGAGGCACAGGTGCCGCTCGTCCTGCTCGCGACCAGTCGCGAGTGGCCCGACGGCGAGCCGGGTCACGGCGCGCTCGACGCGGCCCTGGCCGCGCACGGTCTGGCGAGCCGGTGGGTGGTCTGGGACGACCTGGCGGTCGACTGGGGCACGGCCGAGGTCGTGGCGGTCCGGTCGGCCTGGGACTACGACGGCCGACTGGGTGAGTTCCTCGGGTGGGCGTCCGGCGTCGGGCCGACCCTGCTCAACGGCGCCTCGGTGTTCCGCTGGAACACCGACAAGCGCTACCTCATCGAGCTCCAGGACACCGGCCTGCCGGTCGTCCCCACGGTCGCGGCCGACACGATCTTCGAGGTGCGCGCGGCCGCCGACGACTTCGGCCTGGCCGTCGTGAAGCCGCGCGTGGGCGCCGGTGGCCGGGGGCTCGAGGTCGTCAGCGACGGCCGGGTCTGGCTGCCGCAGGAGGGCCACGAGGGCCCGTGGGTGGTCCAGCCGCTGCTGGAGTCGATCCACACCGAGGGCGAGATCTCCGTCTTCGTCATCGGTGGCCGCCCGGTCAGCCAGGTCGTCAAGCACCCGAGCGTCAACGACATCCGCGTGCACGACCAGTACGGCGGCACCTCGCGCTCGGTCGAGCTCGGCGAGCAGGCGGCCACCCTGGCGGCCCAGGCCATCGCCGCCGTCGTGGACCTGCTGGGCGAGGAGATCGTCTACGGCCGGGTCGACATGATGCGCTACCAGGACCGCCTGGTGGTGAGCGAGGTCGAGCTCACCGAGCCCGGCCTCTACCTCGACGTGCTGCCGCTCAACGCGCTGCCGTTCGCCGAGGCGGTCGCCGCGCGGGCGTACCCGAAGACCTGGTGAGCGCGGGCGGATCGCCCTTCTTCTTGCACTCGCCATGGTCGAGTGCTAAACATGACGCTGGCACTCTCCTCGGGAGAGTGACAATCCGGATCGGTGCCAGTTGAGGTCCTTCGCGCCGGCGAGAAAGGGTTCGCCGGGTCAGCAGGGCCGTCCGTCGCGGGCAACCCACCGAGCCGGTTCCACGAACTCTAAGCGTGAGGAATCGCAGGAGTTATGCCCAAGCTGATTGCTTTCAACGAGGAGGCCCGGCGCGGCCTCGAGCGTGGCATGAACACGCTCGCCGACGCCGTCAAGGTCACCCTCGGCCCCAAGGGCCGCAACGTCGTGCTCGAGAAGAAGTGGGGCGCCCCCACGATTACCAACGATGGTGTCTCCATCGCCAAGGAGATCGAGCTCGAGGACCCGTACGAGAAGATCGGTGCCGAGCTCGTCAAGGAGGTCGCCAAGAAGACCGACGACGTCGCTGGTGACGGCACCACGACGGCCACGGTCCTCGCCCAGGCCATGGTCCGCGAGGGCCTGCGCAACGTCGCGGCCGGCGCGAACCCGATGGGCCTGAAGCGCGGCATCGAGGCGGCCGTCGAGGCCGTGTCGGAGCAGCTCTCCAGCATGGCGATCGACATCGAGACCAAGGAGCAGATCGCGGCCACGGCCTCGATCTCCGCCGCCGACACCACCGTCGGCGAGATCATCGCCGAGGCGATGGACAAGGTCGGCAAGGAAGGTGTCATCACCGTCGAGGAGTCGAACACCTTCGGGCTCGACCTCGAGCTCACCGAGGGCATGCGCTTCGACAAGGGCTACATCTCGGCGTACTTCGTCACCGACCCGGAGCGCATGGAGACGGTCCTCGAGGACCCGTACATCCTCATCGCGAACCAGAAGGTCTCGAACGTCAAGGACCTGCTGCCGCTGCTCGAGAAGGTCATGCAGTCCGGCAAGCCGCTGCTGATCCTCGCCGAGGACGTCGACGGCGAGGCCCTGTCCACGCTGGTCGTGAACAAGATCCGTGGCACCTTCAAGTCCGTCGCCGTCAAGGCCCCGGGCTTCGGTGACCGCCGCAAGGCCATGCTGCAGGACATCGCGATCCTGACCGGCGGCCAGGTCATCTCCGAGGAGGTGGGCCTCAAGCTCGAGACCACCGGCATCGAGCTGCTCGGCCAGGCCCGCAAGGTCGTCATCACCAAGGACGAGACCACCATCGTCGAGGGTGCGGGCGACGCGGACCAGATCGCCGGCCGCGTGAACCAGATCCGTGCCGAGATCGAGAAGTCGGACTCCGACTACGACCGCGAGAAGCTCCAGGAGCGCCTCGCCAAGCTGGCCGGCGGCGTGGCCGTCATCAAGGTCGGCGCGGCCACCGAGGTCGAGCTCAAGGAGCGCAAGCACCGCATCGAGGACGCCGTTCGCAACGCGAAGGCGGCCGTCGAGGAGGGCATCGTCGCCGGCGGTGGCGTCGCCCTGGTGCAGGCGTCGGCGACGGCGTTCGACAAGATCGACCTCACGGGTGACGAGGCCACCGGCGCGAACATCGTGCGCATCGCGGCCGAGGCCCCGCTGAAGCAGATCGCGATCAACGCCGGTCTCGAGGGCGGCGTCGTGTCGGAGAAGGTGCGCAACCTGGAGGCCGGTCACGGCCTCAACGCGGCCACCGGCGAGTACGTCGACATGATCGCCGCCGGCATCATCGACCCCGCCAAGGTGACCCGCAGTGCGCTGCAGAACGCCGCCTCGATCGCGGCGCTCTTCCTCACCACCGAGGCCGTCGTGGCCGACAAGCCGGAGAAGGCCGCCCCCATGGGCGACCCGTCCGGCGGCATGGGCGGCATGGACTTCTGAGTCCAGCCCGAGCTGTTTCACGCGAGCGGCCCTCGTCTTCCGGGACGGGGGCCGTTCGTCGTCCCGACCCGTCCCGATCGGGGTAGTCCCTGACGTTCGAGGGGTCGACACGCCGTATGGACCCCTCGACCGTCAGGGACTACCCCCGGGAAAACCGGTCGGCACGGCCACCCCCGGGCAGGCAGGATCAGGCCCGTGCCAGTCGAGCTGATCCGAGCCGGAGCCCTGTCCGACGACGTGCCGTACGCGTACGCCGCCCTGGCCGAGCAGGGGAGCCTGGTGTTCACCGCCGGGGCGTGTCCGCTCGACGACGCCGGGGAGGTCGTGGCGAAGGGCGACTACGCCGCCCAGGCGCAGCGCGTGATGGACAACCTCGTCGTCGCGCTGGAGGCTGCGGGGTGCACCCTGGCCGACGTCGCCAAGAGCACGGTGTACGTCGCCGGCACGGATCGGGGCGACCTGGTGACCGCCTGGCAGGTGGTGCGCGCGGCCTTCGGTGACCACGACGCACCGAGCACTCTGCTCGGCGTCGCCCTGCTGGGCTACCCCGACCAGCTCGTCGAGGTCGAGGCGATCGCGGTGCGCCCTGGATAGAACCGGCATAGAACCGGGCCCGATTGGCCACTTGTGACACCGTGTTCAGCGTGGACGAGAGCCGACGGGACCGCTTCGAGCGGGTCGCGCCGACCCTGATCGAGCCGGTGCGCCGATTCCTCGCGCGCCGGACCGACCCCGAGACCGCCGAGGACGTCCTGGCCGAGACCCTGCTGATCTGCTGGCGCCGGGCGACCGAGCTGCCGGACGAGCCGCTGCCGTGGGTGTACGCCGTGGCGCGCAACTGCCTGCGCAACGCCGAGCGCTCCGCGCGGCGGCAGGAGCGGGTCGCGGCCCGGATCATGGCCCAGCCGCCGGACGTGGAGCCGCCCGACGACCCCGCGCTCGAGGAGGCCCTCGCGGCGCTGCGCCCCGAGGATTCCGAGCTGCTCCGCCTGTGGGCGTGGGAGCAGCTGACGCCGGCCGAGATCGCGGTCGTCCTCGCCATCTCGCCGAACGCCGCGAGCACGCGGCTCACCCGCGCGAAGAGGAAGTTGTCCGACCGGCTGCGCAAGAGTAGGGCCGTTGCCGGACATGAGGAGTCGAGAGAGGGGAGAAGGTCATGACCGACGAGCTGCACGACCGCCTGCGGGCCGCCGACCCTGCCTCCTCCCTCCCGCCGGCCGACCCCCACCGGGTGGCCCGACTCCTGGAGGACGTCATGAGCACCGAGCTCACCACCGAGAACCGCGAGACCGGCACGCGCGACCGCAGCCCGCTCACCTGGCTGGTGGCGGCCGCGGCGGTGCTGATCATCGCGGGCGTCGGCCTCTTCGCGGTCCTCGCCCACGGCGAGGACCAGCCCGCGCCCCCGCCCGCCGCCGACCACCAGACCGTCACCGAGCTCACCGCGCCCGGCCCCGAGGCGTACGCCGCCAGGTGCATGGTCCCGAACGCCGAGCTGCTCTCCCGGCAGGAGGTCGCGGTCGACGGCACCGTCACCACGGTCGCCGACGGCGTCGTCACCCTCGCCGTCAGCAAGTGGTACGCCGGCGACCCCACCGACCTGGTCCGGGTGCAGGCGCCCGAGGCCGCGATGCAGGAGCTCGTCGGCGCGGTCGACTTCGAGGAGGGCGGCCGCTACCTGGTGTCCGCGACCGACGGCGTCGTCACGGTGTGCGGGTTCAGCGCGCCGTGGTCGGAGGACCTCGCGGCGCTGTACGCCCAGGGCTTCGAGTGACCGTCGACGGCCTCGTGCTCGCCGCAGGCGCGGGCCGCCGGATGGGACGCCCGAAGGCGCTGGTGGACGGCTGGCTGGTCGGCACCGTCCGCACGCTCGCCGAGGGCGGGTGCGCCCAGGTGACCGTCGTGCTCGGCGCCCGGGCCGAGGAGGCGCTGCCGCTGCTCGAGGGGACCGGCGCGACCGCGGTCGTCGCGGCCGACTGGGCCGACGGCATGTCCGCGTCGCTGCGGGCCGGGCTGAGGGCGCTCGCGGGCACGGACGCCGACGCCGCCCTCGTCAGCCTGGTCGACCTCCCCGACGTCTCCGCGGCGGTCGTCGCCCGGGTCCTGCGCGCGGGAGCGAGCGCCGGCACGCTCCGCCGGGCGGCGTACGGCGGGGAGCCCGGCCACCCGGTCCTGCTCGGCCGGGACCACTGGGCCGGTGTCGCAGGGGAGTCCGCGGGCGACCGCGGGGCCCGCGGCTACCTCGCCACGCACGACGTCGAGCTGGTCGAGTGCGGCGACCTGGCCACCGGGCGGGACGTCGACCGGCGCGGCGACTCCCTCAGCGACGCCTGATCCGCACCGGCCCCTTCGCCGAGGCGAGGTCCACGACCTCGCCGCCCTGGGTCACCTCGACCTCGTCGGCGTCCACGAGCCGCTGCGCGGCCGCGCGGGCGGCGTCCATCAGCGGCCGCCAGTCGTCGGGCTCGACGGCCCGGGCGGCGTCGGACGGGCAGATCGTCGCACCGGGCCGGCGCCGGGTCAGCAGGTCGCGGATCGCCTGCTCCAGGCGGGCGTCGACAGCGCTCACTGGTCCAGTCTGTCGCGGTGGGCCAACCCCGGACCAACGGGCGGGGACGTAGCCTTGACACATGACCCTCGAGTCCCCCGCAGCCGTGGCCGCTCGCCTCGGCGGGACCGGCTACCTCGCCGACGACGCGCTCGCCACGGTGACGTTCCTGGCGCTGCGGATGCAGCGCCCCCTGCTGCTCGAGGGTGAGCCCGGCACGGGCAAGACCGCGCTCGCGGAGGCGATCGCCGAGACGCTCGACCTGCCGCTGATCCGGCTCCAGTGCTACGAGGGCATCGACGCCACCCAGGCGCTCTACGACTGGGACTTCCCCCGCCAGATCCTCCACCTCCGCGCCCTGGAGGCCGCGGGCGGCGCCGACGTGGAGGAGGCCGAGAAGAGCCTGTACGACGCCCGCTTCCTGCTCGCGCGTCCCGTGCTCCAGGCGCTCCAGCAGAGCCCCGCGGTGCTGCTGGTCGACGAGGTCGACCGGGCCGACGACGAGTTCGAGGCGTTCCTGCTCGAGGTGCTGTCGACCTACCAGGTGTCGATCCCCGAGCTCGGCACCGTGCGTGCCAGCACCCCGCCGATCGTCGTGCTGACCTCCAACCGCACCCGTGAGCTGCACGACGCGCTCAAGCGGCGCTGCCTCTACCACTGGATCGACCACCCCGGTCTCGAGCGCGAGGTCGAGATCCTGCGCAGCCGGGCACCCGAGGTGTCCGAGCAGCTGCGCCGCCAGGTCGTCGAGCTCGTGCAGGGCCTGCGCGGCCGGGACGACCTCCAGAAGCCGCCCGGCGTCGCGGAGACCCTCGACTGGGCGCGTGCGCTGCAGTACCTCGGCACCGCCGACCTCGACCTCGCCGCGGCGTCGGCGACGCTCGGAGCGCTCGTGAAGTACCGCGAGGACTCCGACCGCGTCCGCCACGCCCTGGACCAGATGCTGCGGCCATGACCGGAGCCATCATCCGCCAGCCCGACGAGGTGCTCCTCGGCTTCACCCGGGCGCTGCGCTCGGCCGGCGTCCCCGTCACCCACGACCGCACGCAGGGCTACCTCGCGGCGACGGCGGTCCTCGGCATGGACGACCAGCGGGCGACCTACCTCGCCGGCCGGGCCACGCTCTGCGCCGGCCCCGACGACCTCGAGCGCTACGACCAGGTCTTCCACGCCTACTTCGGCTCCCCCGACGGCCTGCCCCGCCCGCGGCCCGCGCAGCCGCCGGTCGCGCCCAGCTACTCCGGGCTGCCTGACGCCGAGGGCGCCGGCGAGGCGGACGAAGCCGACGAGGAGCTCGTCCACGCCCGCGCGAGCGACACCGAGGTGCTGCGGCACCGCGACGTCGCCGCGCTGTCGAACGCCGAGAAGCACCGGCTCGCCGGCATGTTCGCCACCCTGCGCCCGCGACCGCCGCTGCGGCGTACCGCCCGCCACCAGCGCTGGCATCGCGGCCAGGTCGACGCCTCCCGCACGCTGCGCGACTCGCTGCGCCGGATGGGGGAGCCCGCCGACATCGCCTGGCGCCGCCGTGGCCGCCGGCCACGTCGGGTGGTGCTGCTGGTCGACGTGTCCGGCTCGATGAGCGGGTACGCCGACGCGCTGCTGCGCCTCGCGCACCGGTTCACCCAGGTCACCCCGACGGTCGAGACGTTCACGGTCGGCACCCGGGTCACCCACATCACCCGCGCCATGCGGCTGCGCGAGCCCGAGCGGGCGATCGTGGCCGCCGGCGAGACCGTGCCGGACTGGTCGGGCGGCACCCGCCTCGGGGAGACGCTGCGCTTCTTCCTCGACCGCTGGGGCCAGCGCGGCATGGCGCGGGGGGCGGTCGTGGTCGTGTTCAGCGACGGCTGGGAGCGCGGCGACCCGGCGCTGCTCGGCGAGCAGATGGAGCGGCTCCAGCGCCTCGCCCACCGGGTCGTGTGGGTCAACCCGCACCGTGGCAAGACCGGCTACGAGCCGGTCCAGCAGGGGGTGGTGGTCGCGCTGCCGTACTGCGACGATTTCGTCGCCGGGCACTCGCTCGCGACGTTCGCCGAGCTGACGGAGGTGGTCTCCCGTGCGTGACGTGCTGCCCGAGCTGCTGAGCTGGTGGCGGGCCGGCGAGACCGTCGGTGTCGGCACCGTGGTCGCGACCTTCCGCTCCGCCCCGCGCCCGCCCGGCGCCTCGATGCTGGTCGGCCCCGACGGCACGGCCGTGGGGTCGGTGTCGGGCGGTTGCGTCGAGGGCGCGGTCTACGACCTCGGAGAGTCCGTCGTGCAGTCCGGCACGCCGGTGCTGGAGCGCTACGGCGTCTCCGACGACGACGCCTTCGCGGTCGGGCTGACCTGCGGCGGCATCCTCGACGTGTACGTCGAGAAGGTGAACCGCGAGACCTTCCCCGAGCTCGGCGAGGTCGCCGCGGACATCGAGGCCGGCCGCCCGGTCGCGCTGGCGACCGTGGTCGAGCACCCCGACCCGGCCTGGCTGGGCCGGCGCCTGATCGTGCGCCCCGACGAGCCCGCCGCCGGCTCGCTCGGCTCGGCGCGCGCCGACGACGCCGTCCACGACGACGCGCTGGGCCTGCTGGCGCACGGCTCGAACGCCACGCTCACCTACGGCCCCGACGGCGAGCGCCGCGGCGAGGGCATGCGGGTGTTCGTCTGGGCGTTCGCGCCGAAGCCGCGGATGCTGGTCTTCGGCGCCATCGACTTCGCGGCCGCGGTCGCGAAGGTCGGCAGCTTCCTCGGCTACCACGTGACCGTCTGCGACGCCCGGCCGGTGTTCGCGACGAACAGCCGGTTCCCCCACGCCGACGAGGTCGTCGTCGACTGGCCGCACCGGTACCTCTCCGCCGAGGCGGAGGCCGGGCGGATCGACGGCCGCACGGTGATCACCGTGCTCACGCACGACCCGAAGTTCGACGTACCCCTCCTGGAGGTGGCGCTCCGGCTGCCCGAGGTGGCGTACGTCGGGGCGATGGGCTCGCGCCGCACCCACGAGGACCGGCTCGCGCGGCTGCGCGAGGCCGGCGTGGACGAGAAGGAGATCGCGCAGCTCTCCAGCCCGATCGGGCTCGACCTCGGCGCCCGGACCCCGGAGGAGACCGCGATCAGCATCGCCGCCGAGATCGTCGCGGGGCGCTGGGGCGGCTCCGGCGAGCGGCTGGCCAGCCTGGACGGACGGATCCACCGGGACCTGGCGTGACTCGGCTGCGCCGAGACCGTCGAGACACCCCCAACCGCCCCTGGCGGGCCCTGATCGGGACCGTTCTGGGTGTCTCGATGCTCGTGACCGGCTGCTCCTCCGACACCGATCCCGCCGCGGATCCGGGCCCGACCGCGGCGGCGCCCTCCTCGGACCCGACCCCGACGGCGCCCTCCTCGGGCCCCACCCAGCCCCCCACCCCCACCGAGCAGTCCGAGATCCTGCCACCGCGCACCGACACCCCCTCGCTGGCCAACCTGATGCGGGTCGACTTCGACGGCCGCGACCTCCGTGTCCTGCGCAGGGAGGTCCGCACCGACGCCTACACCCGGATGCAGGTGACCTACCGCAGCAACGGCACGCTCGTCTCCGGCGTGCTCCTCCGGCCGCGCGGGAAGGGCCCGTTCTCGGCGGTCGTGCTCAACCACGGCTACATCGAGCCGGCCTCCTACGTCACCGGCCAGGGCATGGCGCGCGAGCAGGACTGGCTGGCGCGGGCCGGGTTCGTCGTGCTGCACACCGACTACCGCGGCCACGCCGCCGGCGACCCCGCGACCGACCTCGAGCGCGAGCTGCGGCTGGCCTATGCGCAGGACGCGATCAACGCCGTGCTCGCCCTCGAGAAGCTCCGGTACGTCGACGAGGACCGCACCGCGATGGTCGGCCGGTCGATGGGCGGCGGCGTCACGATGAACGCGCTCGTCGCGGCGCCCGGCCTCGTGGACGCCGCGGTGATCTACGCCAGCGTGAGCTCGCGCTACCTCGACAACCTCCGACGCTGGACCATCCCCGAGCGTCCGGCCGGCGCCCAGGACCTCTTCCGGCGCTTCGGCACCCCGCAGCAGAGCCCGGCGTTCTACCGCGGTCTGTCACCCCGGACGCACTTCGACCGGATCACCGAGCCGGTGCTCGCCCTGCACGGCGCGGTCGACGCCACCTGCCCGCCGCCGTGGTCGCGCAGCACCCAGCGGCTCATGCGCGCGGCGGGCGTCGACAGCCGGCTGGTGACCTACCCCGGCGAGGACCACACGTTCTACGCGCGATGGGAGGACTCGATCCGCCTGACCGTGCAGTTCCTCCGGCGTCATCTCAGGGTGTGACGGGTCTCACGGAGTGCTACCGTCCCGGGCATGGCCCGCAGTGAGCTGCAGACCCGGCGCACTGACGCCTTCCGCGCCTGGAGCGCGTTCGTCGAGTACGGCGACGACGCCGAAGAGCTCGTGCGCCCCGAGATCCTGAGCAGCTGGAACCGCTCCGGGGCCGCCATCTCCACCGACGTCGCGCAGGCGCCGCTCGACGACGAGTCCGACACCGAGGCGTTCTGGCGGGACTCCCCGCTCCAGACCGCCGTCGAGCGGGTCGAGGCCGAGCTCCGCCGCACCGCCGAGGACGGCGACCTCGTCGTCGCGGTGACCGACGCGGAGACCCGCATCCTCTGGACGTACGGCGGCCGGATCATGCGCCGCAGGGCCGAGACCGTGAACTTCGTGCCCGGTGGGCGCTGGGACGACGAGTCCGTCGGCACCAACGCGCTCGACCTCGCCAACCGCCTCGGCGCCCCCGCGATGGTCTTCAGCGCCGAGCACTACGCCTCGATCGTGCACAACTGGGTCTGCTGGGCCGCTCCGGTGCACGACCCGGTCAGCGGCGCCAAGCTCGGCGTCATCGACCTCTCGACCACCTGGAACCGCACCCACCCGATCGGGCTCGCGACCGCGCGCGTGATGGCGCGGCTGATCGAGTCCGCGATGCCGGTCTCGCACCACCACCCGACCGCGTCCGTGCTCGACGAGCGCAGCGAGCCCGGCCTGGTCATGCGGCTGCTCGGCACCGCCGAGACCTGGCTCGACGGGCAGCGGCTGCTGCTCAACCGCCGCCAGACCGAGGTGCTCGCGCTGCTGGCGATGCACCCCGAGGGTCTCTCGCTCGAGCACCTCCACGCGCTGGTCTACGGCGACCAGGCGGTCACGCTGTCCACGCTCAAGGCCGAGGTCTCCCATCTGCGATCGGCGCTCGGCGGCCAGCTCTCCTCGCGTCCCTACCGGCTGCCGATGCCGGTCGCGACCGACGTCGACCTCGTGCTGTCGCTGCTGCGCACCGGTCGGGTCGGCGCGGCCGTCGAGGCCTACGGCGGGGACCTGATGCCCGGCACGAACTCGCCGGCGCTCAACGAGCTCGCCGAGTACGTCGCCGTCGCGGTCCGCGAGGCCCTGCTCGCCGACCCGCAGCCCGACGCCGTGGTCCGCTACAGCGAGCTGGCGCCGTACGACACCGAGGTCGTCGAGGTCTGCCTGGCGGCGCTCGGCGGGGGTCCGCACCCCGCCATCCCGCTCCTGAAGGGACGGCTCGCCGCGGCTCAACGGTGAGATCCGCACCCAGGCCGCCTGACCCGACTCGGCGACCCCTGGGACGGCGACCAACCCTGCACCAACCCTGAGCCCCTAGCGTGCGCGCCATGACGCGGATCACACTCACCGTCGACGGGGCCCAGGTCTCCGACGACGTCGAACCTCGCATGCTGCTCGTGCAGTACCTGCGGGAGAAGCTCGGCAAGACCGGCACGGTCATCGGTTGCGACACCAGCAACTGCGGCGCGTGCACGGTCCACCTCAACGGCACCAGCGTGAAGTCCTGCAACGTCCTCGCGGTCCAGGCCGACGGGGCGCAGGTCACCACGATCGAGGGACTCGCGCAGGACGGGCAGCTGCACCCCGTGCAGGAGGCCTTCCGCGAGTGCCACGGTCTCCAGTGCGGGTTCTGCACGCCGGGCATGATCATGCAGAGCGTCGACCTGCTGAAGGAGAACCCGAACCCGTCGGAGGAGGAGATCCGGCTCGGGCTCGAGGGCAACCTGTGCCGCTGCACGGGCTACCACAACATCGTCCGCGCGGTGCAGCACGCGGCAGGGCAGGGGGTGACCTCGTGACCGCCACCGAGCTCGAGCGCGAGATCGGCCGCGAGCGCCGCCGCAAGGAGGACCAGCGCCTCATCACCGGTCGCACCCGGTGGACCGACAACCTCCAGCTGCCCGGGATGCTGCACCTGGCGATGGTGCGCAGCCCCTTCGCCCACGCCAACATCACCTCCATCGATACCAGCGCCGCGAAGTCGTCGCCCAACGTCGTGACCGTCCTCACCGGCGCCGACTTCGGCGAGGAGCTCGGCGTCTGCATCAACGCCTGGCCGATCACGCCCGACCAGGTCGCGCCGGTGCACTCGCCGATGCCGGCCGACCGGGTGACGTTCGCGGGCGAGATCGTGGCGGTCGTGGTCGCCCGGTCCGCCGCCGAGGCCCGCGACGCCGCCGAGTTGGTCGACGTCGAGTACGACGAGCTGCCGGCCGTCCTGGACATGAAGGAGGCCGCGGCGGACACGGTGCTGGCGCACCCCGACCTCGGCACCAACAAGTCGGCCCGCTGGGTCTTCGACTCGGGCGAGGCCGGCACCGGCGGCAGCGTCGAGGACGCGATCAGCAAGGCCCGCGGCGACGGCATCGTCATCGAACGCGAGTACCGCCAGCAGCGCCTGATCCCGGCGTTCATGGAGCCGCGCTCGGTCGTGGTCGACCCCACGGGTGAGCAGTACGTCATGTACTCCGCCACCCAGATCCCGCACATCCTGCGGTTCGCCCTGGCGGCCACCACCGGCGTCCCGGAGTCGAAGATCCGTGTCATCGCCCCGGACGTCGGTGGTGGTTTCGGCGGCAAGCTCCAAGTAACGCCGGAGGAGTGGATCGCCTGGGCGGTCGGCCGCCGGCTCGGCAAGCCCGTCAAGTACACCGAGACCCGGTCGGAGTCCCTGCTCGCGGCCCACCACGGTCGTGACCAGTGGCAGAAGCTCACGCTGTCGGCGGAGAAGGACGGCACGGTCACCGGCCTGAAGGTCGAGCTGCTGGCCGACCTCGGTTCGTACGTCTCCCTCGTCGGCGGCGGCGTCCCGGTGCTCGGCGCGTTCATGTTCAACGCCATCTACAAGTTCCCCGCCTACCACTTCGCCGTCCAGACGGTCCTCACCAACAAGACCTGGACCGACGCCTACCGCGGCGCGGGCCGTCCGGAGGCGACGTTCGCGATCGAGCGCCTGATGGACGAGCTGGCCGCCGAGGTCGGTGTCGACCCGCTGGAGATCCGGAAGAAGAACTGGATCGAGGAGTTCCCGTTCACCACGGTCGCCGGGCTCGAGTACGACTCCGGCAACTACGAGGCCGCCACGGCGCGCGCCAAGGAGATGATCGGGTACGACGAGCTGCGCGCCGAGCAGCGTGAGCGCCGCGAGCGTGGTGACCGCGTCCAGCTGGGCATCGGCGTCTCGACGTTCACCGAGATGTGCGGCCTCGCGCCGTCCCGGATCCTCGGCTCGCTCGACTACGGCGCCGGCGGCTGGGAGCACGCGAGCGTGCGGATGCTGGCGACCGGGAAGGTCGAGGTGGTGACCGGCGCCTCCGCGCATGGTCAGGGCCACGAGACGGCGTTCAGCCAGATCGTCGCCGACCGGCTCGGCGTCGCGTTCGAGGACGTCGAGGTCCTGCACGGAGACACCCAGGTGGCGCCCAAGGGACTGGACACCTACGGGTCGCGCTCGCTGGTCGTCGGCGGGGAGGCGCTCGTGCGCGCCGCCGACAAGGTCATCGAGAAGGCCAAGCCGATCGCGGCCCACCTGCTCGAGGCGTCGGCCGACGACCTCGAGTTCTCCGGCGGGCGGTTCACGGTCCGCGGCACCGACCAGGGCCTGGGGATCGGCGAGGTCGCGCTCGCGACGTTCGCCGCGCACAACCTGCCGGACGGGGTGGAGCCGTCGCTGGACTCGGACGCGACCTTCGACCCGGTGGACTTCAACTACCCGCACGGCACCCACATCTGCGCCATGGAGGTGGACACCGAGACCGGCGCGCTGAAGATGCGCAAGTACGCCTGCTGCGACGACATCGGCAACATCATCAACCCGCTGATCGTCAGCGGCCAGGTGCACGGCGGCCTGGTGCAGGGCATCGCCCAGGCGCTGTGGGAGGAGGCGGTGTACGACGACTCCGGCACGCTGGTGTCCGGGTCCTTCGTGGACTACCTCCTGCCCACCACGGCGGACACGATCAGCTTCGACATCGACCACACCACGTCGCCGAGCCTGACCAACACGCTCGGCACCAAGGGGGTCGGCGAGGCGGGCGCGATCGCCTCCACGCCCGCGGTCGTCAACGCGGTCGTCGACGCGGTCCGCCACCTCGGGGTGAACGACATCCAGATGCCCTGCACGCCCGAGCGGGTGTGGAAGGCGATCCAGGGCTCCGGTGCGGGCGGCTCGACCGAGGGGGCGGCGATGCCGCACTTCGAGGCGGGCGGCGCCGCCGGGAACCAGGAGATCCCCGGACAGTCCAGCACGGAAGGAGCGGGCCAGTGATCCCCGCAGCGTTCGACTACGTGGCGCCGACCTCGGTCGAGGAGGCGCTGGCCGCGCTGGCCCAGCACGGCGACGACGCCAAGATCATCGCCGGCGGGCAGAGCCTGCTGCCGGTGCTCCGGCTGCGGCTCAACGCACCCGAGATGGTCATCGACCTCGGCCGGATCGAGTCGCTGCGCGGCGTCCGCGACGACGGCGACGTGATCGTGGTCGGCGCGATGACGCCGCACGCGGTCGTCGGCTCCGATCCCCTGGTCAACGAGCACGCGGGGCTGATCGCCAAGGCGATCGAGCACCTCGCCGACGCGCAGGTGCGCCACCGCGGCACGTTCGGTGGTGCGCTCGCCCACGCCGACCCGGCGGGTGACCTCGGGGCGCCCGCCCTGGCGCTGGGCGCGGAGTTCGTGATCCAGGGCTCCGGCGGGACCCGCACGGTCGCGGCCGACGACTTCTTCGTCGACCTGTTCGAGACCGCGATCGGGGAGGACGAGATCCTGACCGAGGTCCGGATCCCCAAGCGGACCGGCTGGGGTGCGCAGTACGAGAAGTTCGTGCGGGTCGCCCACCAGTGGCCGATCGTCGCGGTGGCGGCGACCGTCCGCCTCGAGGGCGGCACGATCGCCGAGGCCCGGGTCGGGCTCACCAACATGGGCTCCACCCCGCTGCGCGCCCGCGCGGTCGAGGACGCCCTCGTCGGGCAGCCCGCGACCGAGGACGGCGTACGCGCCGCGGCCGAGCGGGCCACCGAGGGCACCAACCCGCCCTCGGACCTCAACGGCGACGCCGACTACCGCCGCCACCTCGCGCAGGTGCTGACCCGCCGCGCGGTGCTCGCGGCCGCAGGAGGCTGAGCGTGGATCTCACCCATCGCTTCACCGTCCCCACGTCGGTCGACGAGACCTGGGCGCACTTCAACGACATCGCCAGTGTCGCGGAGTGCTTCCCGGGCGCGACGGTCGCGTCGGTCGACGGGGACAGCTTCTCGGGATCGGTCAAGGTCAAGCTCGGCCCGATCGCGCTGGTCTACAACGGATCCGGCACGTTCGTGGAGAAGGACGAGTCCGCGCACCGCTTCGTGGTCGACGCGAAGGGCAAGGACAAGCGGGGCAACGGCACCGCGGGCGCCAAGGTCACGCTGACCATGGCGCCCGCGGGCTCCTCCACCGAGGTGGAGGTGGTGACCGACCTGGCGATCACGGGCAAGCCCGCGCAGTTCGGTCGCGGGGTCATGCAGGACGTCTCGGACAAGCTGCTCGGGCAGTTCGTGGACTGCCTGGAGCAGCGACTGTCGGCGGGGCCGGAGGGGTCTGCGGGGTCCCAGGGGTCCGAGGGGTCCGAGGGGTCCGAGGGGTCCGAGGGGTCGCAGGGGTCGCAGGGGTCGCCCGCCGGCGTACCCACGGACGAAACGGTTGCTGCCGAGGCCGAGGGACAACAGGAACGTCCGTGGGTACGAGCCGCCGAGCCATCCGGGGCAGGGGCACCTCCGGCCCATCGCGACGACGCCCTGAACCTGGGTACGGCGGTGCTGCCGGTGCTCGCGCGGTCCTACTGGAAGCAGGGGGCCGCCGGGCTCGGCGTGCTCGTGCTGCTCTGGTGGGTGGTCAGTCGGTCGCGGCGCTGATCGTCTTCGCCGACATCGACGAGATCTCGGCGGGGTCGTCGGAGCGGCGGGCCCGGACGCCGTTGACCTTCGCGCTGAGCTGCGGCTCCAGCCGGGCCACCGCGATCACCGCGGTGAGCAGGCAGCCGGCGACCAGCGAGCCGATGTAGAGCGCGCCCAGCCCGTGGTCGACCAGCAGGCCGGCCACGGGCGGGGCGATGATCGCCGCGAGCTGGAACGTGCCCGAGCTGAGCGCGTTGTAGCGGCCGCGCAGGTGGTCGGGCGCGAGCTCGTTGACCAGCGCCGGGATCGTCGGCTGGAGCAGGGTCTCGCCGAACGCGAAGACCGACGCGCAGGCCGCGAGCAGCAGCGTGGCGCCGACGGTGCCGGACACGAAGCCGGTCGTGCCGAGGAGCAGCCACGAGCACGCCCAGACGACGGCCATCACCGCGATCACGCGGGTGCGCCGCCGGCGCTCGATCCGCTGGAGCACGAACAGCTGGAGCACGACGATCACGACCGTGTTCGCCGCGAACGCCAGGCCCAGGCCGCGGGTCGACACCTCGCCGACTGCACGCGCGAAGGCCGGCATGCCGGCGTTCAGCTGGGAGTAGCCGACGTAGGACGAGACGAAGCTGAGCAGCATCAGCGTGCCGACCGCGGGCCGCCGGGCGACCGCGAGGTAGCCGACCTTCTCCGCGGCGATCTCCGCGTGGTGCTCCGGCCGGCCGGCGACGTGGCGCAGCGGGATCAGCAGGAGGAGCAGCGCCGGCAGGTAGCTCGCCGCGTCGGCGAGGTAGATCGCCGCGTCGGCGAGGTAGATCGCCTGGAAGGTCACCGGCTCGGTGACGTCGACCAGGAAGCCGCCGACGATGCCGCCGATCCCGATGCCGAGGTTGAGCAGGGTGAAGTTCACGCCGAAGTAGCGCTGCCGGAGGTCGCCGGGCACGACGTTCGCGGTCAGGGTCTGGAAGCCCGGCCAGGTCACGCCGAAGGCCATGCCGGACAGCAGCAGGGCGGCGCTGGCCATCAGCTCGGTCGAGGAGAACGCGAGCAGCGTGTTCGAGACGACCTGGAGGACCAGCGCGAGCAGGAGGATGCGCCGCGCGCCGAACCGGTCGATGGCCGTGCCGCCGGGCCCCACGACCAGGAACCCGACCAGGGGCGGGAGGCCGAGCAGCAGGCCCACGTGGCTGAGCGGGATGTCGCGGACCTCGTGGAGGTAGATGACGTGGAACGGCAGCACCAGCCCGGTGCCGATGAACTCGAACACCACCACTGAGAGGAGCAGCTTGCCCTCGCGCGGGAGGTCGTGCCAGAAGGAGGCGAGGGTCGGCCTGGCGGAGGTGTTCTCGGACATTCGGGCCAGTCTCCCAGCGCCCGCCGACAGCGGGCACGCGGCCCGGCAGGTCGCGTCAGAACACGTTCAGCGGCCGGAACTGCACCGAGATCCGCGGGCCGGCGTGCGCGACCTTGGGCACCGCGTGCTCCCACGTGCGTTGGCAGGAGCCGCCCATGACGAGCAGGTCGCCGTGGCCCATCTCGACCGAGATCGACGCACCACCCAGCCGCGGCCGCAGGGCGAGCCGGCGCGGGTCGCCGAGGGAGACGATCGCGACCATCGTGTCCTGGGTCTTGCCGCGGCCGATGGTGTCGCCGTGCCAGGCGACGCTGTCGCGGCCGTCGCGGTAGTAGCAGCACCCGGCGGTCACGAACGGCTCGCCGAGCTCGGGCCGGTAGTGCGCCGAGAGGGCTCCCCGGGCCCGGGCGAGCGCCGGGTGGGGGAGCGGGTCGCCGGCGCCGTACGTGTGCAGCAGCCGGGGTACGTCGACCTCGCGGTCGTACATCTGGCGGCGCTCGGCCCGCCACGGGACGTCGTGGACCAGCGCCGTGAACACGTCGTCCGCCTCGGGCAGCCACCCGCGGGCGACGTCGACCCAGGCGCCCCGGCTGAGCGGCCTCCGCTCGATCGCGTCGAACGAGGGAGCCACCGGTGCGGAGAACAGCGAGCCCTGGAAGTCCATGGACCCACGGTACGCCGTGTTTCGAACAGGTGTTCGACCTATTCGGTGGCGATCGCGTCGAGCACGTCGAGCCGGGACGCCCGGATCGCCGGGAGCACGGCGGCGAGCACGCCGACCAGCACCGCGATCCCGAGGAAGACGACCAGCTGGCCCAGGGGCAGCCCGAGGCTGGTGAGGTCCTCGGCGAGGGCCTGGCGCAGCAGCACGCCGATCAGCAGCCCGAGCGTCATGCCCAGCACCGCGCCGAGGACGGCGATCGCGACCGACTCCAGCGTGATCATGCGCCGCAGGCGCGCCCGGCTCATGCCGATCGCGCGGAGCAGGCCGATCTCACGGGTGCGCTCGATGACCGACAGGCCGAGCGTGTTCACGATGCCGATCACCGCGATCACGATGGCCAGCGCCAGGAGGCCGTAGATGATGTAGAGCAGCTGGTTGACCTGGTCGCGGATGGACTCGGAGAACTCCTCCTTGTCGTAGACCGCGACGATCGGGGTCGACTCCGCCGCCTCGTCGAGCGCCTCTCCGACCGCGTCGGCGTCTGCGCCCGGCTCGAGCACGATGCTGAGCGAGGTGTCCTGGCGAGGCACTCCGGCATCGGCGAGCAGCTCGACCGGGACGCTCAGCTCGCCGATGGTCTCGGTCGGCTCGACGATGCCCGCGACCTCGAGGTCGAGGCTCTCCCCGGCGAGGAACGTCGCGGTCAGCGGAGAGCCGACCTCGAGGCCGTGGTCCTCGGCGAAGTCCGTGGTGACCACGGCCTGCCGGCCCTCCGGCCGGGCGCTCCCGTCGACGACGTCGAGGTCGTAGATGTCGGTGAATGCGGCGTCGTTGCCGGTCAGGAACACCGTCTCGTCCTCGACCCGGGCGCCGGTCCACTGCTGGCGGCTCACCCGGGCGACGCCGTCGACCTCGGCCAGGTCGTCGCCGACGGCGGTGGTGAAGGGCAGGAAGTTGGTGCTCTGCACCACGAAGTCGGAGGTGAACTCCTCGTCGACGAGGTCGTCGACCGACGCGTTGAGCGAGGAGGCCAGCACCCCGATCGTGGAGACCAGGGCCAGCCCGATCATGAGCGCCGACGCGGTCGCGCCGGTCCGGCGCGGGTCGCGCAGGGCGTTCTCGCCGGCCAGGCGGCCGGTGGCGCCGAAGAGCCGGCCGAACAGGCTGCGGCACAGGGCCAGGACCGGCTGGCCGATGACCGGGCTGATCGCGGCGACGGTGAGGATCCAGATCACCGCGGCGACGCCGATCCACAGCGAGTCCGGGCCCGGGGCGCCGGCGATGCCGACGGCCGCGAGGACCGCACCCGCGGCCAGCAGCACCGAGCCGATCGCCGTACGCCGGCCGAGCGAGCCGCGGGCCGGGGCCGAGTCGGCGCGCATCGCGGCGACCGGGGCGACCCGGCCGGCGCGCCGCGCGGGCAGGTACGCCGCGACCAGGGTCACGCCGATGCCGACGACGTAGCTGACGACGACCGCCCGGGCGTCCAGCGTCAGCGCGCTGCCGGCGATGTCGAGCCCGATCGCGCGGAACAGCGCGGCCAGCCCGCGCGCCAGCAGCCAGCCCAGCGCGATGCCCGCGGTCGCCGCCAGCGCGGACATCACGACCGCCTCCAGCAGCACCGAGGAGGTGACCTGGCGGCGCCCGGCGCCGAGCGCGCGCAGCAGCGCCAGCTCGCGGCTGCGCTGCGCGACCAGGATCGTGAAGGTGTTGACGATGATGAACCCGCCGACGATCACCGCGATGATCGCGAACACCAGCAGGAACGTGGAGATCACGTCGAGGAACTGGCCGACGGCGTCCTGTGACTCCTCCGCGACCTGGTCGCCGGTCACGGCCTCGAAGCCCTCCGGGGCGACCCCGCCGGCGGCCGCGGCGAGCTCCTCCTGGGAGACCCCCTCGGCCGCGGTCAGCGAGACCTGGTGGAACGCGTCCGCCCCGTCCAGGAACAGGTCCTGGGCACCCTCGGTGCTGAAGACGAGCAGCGTGGCGCCCGCCGTACCGCCGCCGTTGAACTCGGCGGTGCCGACCAGCGTGGCCGTCCGCTCGGACTTCCCGAAGGGGGCGAGCAGCCCGACCTCGTCGCCGAGCTCGTAGTCGCCGTTGGCGGCCGCGTCGTCGTCGAGGACGATCTGGTCGGGCGTCGTGGGCCACTCGCCGCTCGTGAGGACCATCGGCGGGTCGCCGGCCATGTTGGGGCCGTCGGTGTGGTTGAAGGCCAGGGTGGGTGCTCCGGTGCCGCCGACCAGGGTGCCGTCGGAGGCCAGCAGGCTCATCCCGATGCCGACCACGTCGCCGTCGGCGCGGGCCACCTCGGGCAGCGCCGCGAACTCGTCGACGAGCTCGGGCGGGAGGGTCCGCGTGGTCTGCGCCGGCCCGGCCTCGAAGGACGCCGTCTGCTCGGCGCGCACGACCCCGTCGGGCGTCGAGCTGTAGATGATGCCGTCGAAGGTGCTCGAGAGGCCGTTGCTGAAGACGAGGACGCCGGAGAGGAACGCCACGCCCAGCACGATCGCCAGGCCGCTCATCAGCAGCCGCACCTTGCGGGCCAGCAGGTTGCGGAGGGTCAGCCGGAGCACGTCAGTCCTGCCCGGCCCGGGGCGAGCGCGCCGCCGCCAGGTCTTGGAGGCGGGTCATGTGCTCGAGGATCTGCTCGCGCCTCGGCGCCTGGATCTCGTCGACCACCAGCCCGTCGGCCAGGAACACCACGCGGTCGCAGTACGACGCCGCGACGGCGTCGTGGGTGACCATCACGACCGTCTGGGCGAAGTCGTCGACGCTGCGCCGCAGGAAGGACAGCACCTCGGCCCCGGACGTGCTGTCGAGGTTGCCGGTGGGCTCGTCGGCGAACACGATCGAGGGCTTGCTGGCCAGCGCCCGCGCACACGCCACGCGCTGCTGTTGCCCGCCGGACAGCTCGCCGGGCCGGTGCCCGAGGCGGTCGCGCAGGCCGACCGCGTCGATGACGGTGTCGAGCCACTGCCGGTCGGGCTTGCGGCCGGCCAGGTCGAGCGGGAGCAGGATGTTCTCCTGCGCGGTCAGCGTCGGGATCAGGTTGAACGCCTGGAACACGAAGCCGATCCGCTCGCGCCGCAGCGCCGTCAGCTCCTTGTCCTTGAGTCGGCCCAGGTCGGTGCCGCCGACCTCGACCGCGCCCGCGGACGGGGTGTCGAGGGCCGCCATGCAGTGCATCAGCGTGGACTTGCCGGACCCGGAGGGGCCCATGATCGCGGTGAACCGGCCGGCCTCGAGGTCGAGGGTCACGCCGGCCAGGGCGTGGACCGTCGAGTCCCCGGTCCCGTAGGTCTTGCGCAGGTCGACGGCGCGCGCGGCCGGAGCCGCGGGGGACGGTGGATCGCTGGTCATGGGACCAGCCTGCCGGAGGCGCACCGAGGCGCGCCATCAGGGTTCACCCTGAGCGCGCCGTGCGGGCCGGGTGGGCGCGGCGCGTGACCGGTTTCGGCGAACGGCGGACGGAACCGGCCTAGGCCACCTACATTTCCCCCTGTGGACGAGTTGCTGGTGACTGAGGGGCGTGCGCTGAAGCATGTTCAGGTGCGCGAGTACGTGCGCACTCTCGTCACGGGGGCGGCACCCGGCTCACCTGCGCCGAGCGAACGGGAGCTCGTGCATCGGTTCGGGGTCGCCCGCATGACGGTGAGGCAGGCGATGGATGCCCTCGTGGTCGAGGGCCTCCTGGAGCGCATTCCCGGGCGGGGCACCTTCGTGGCCCGCCCGCGGCGCGCGGCGAGCAGGCTGACCAGCTTCACCGAGGAGATGTCGCGGCGGGGCCTGCTGGCCGAGTCGCAGACGCTCCTCGCGCGCCGTGAGCAGGCGGGGCCGGGCGTCGCCCGCGCCCTGAACCTCACGGAGGGGGACGCGGTCATCCACTGGCGCCGGCTGCGCCGGGCCGACAGCGTGCCCATGTGCGTGGAGGACGCCTACCTCAACGAGGTGCTGCTGCCGGGCTTCCTGCAGAGCGGCATGCCGACGAGCCTGTACGACGCGCTCGAGTCGCGCGGCCTGCGACCGAGCTGGGCCGAGGACTCGGTGAACGCCGACGTCGCCGGCGACGAGGAGGGCCAGCTGCTCGAGATCGAGCCCGGCACTCCCGTCCTGCGCCACTCGCGCCGCGCCTTCGCGGGTGAGAAGGTCGTCGAGGTCTCGCGGACCGTCTACCGGGCCGACCGGTACACGATGTGGACCCAGGTGGGCTCGGAGGGCTGATCGCCTCTGGGCTCGCGCCCGCCGCCGATTCATCACGGTAGGCGGGTGAACTGTCACTCCCCTCAGTGGGTATGCCGCGGGGAGTGCGGACTCGCCTACCTACCGTGATGAATCGCCAGCAGCAGTGCCCGACCCGCTCAGAGCCCCCCCAACGGCGCGACGACGTCGCCGGACTCCTCGCAGACCCACACCGGGTCGGGGCCGCCGAGGTCGGGCTGGATGTAGAGCGCGTGCTCTCGTGCCCGGTCGCCACAGTCCTGGCACAGCGGCCACCGGGCGGAGGTCTCGAAGAGCGCGTCCTGCACGTCCTGGGCGACGAGCCCGGCGACGTACTCCTCGCCCTCGGGCCACTGCTCGGCCCACCACTTGCGCTGGGACACGGCGTCCTCGAGCGCGGAGACCGCCTGGGCGTCGGCCTGCCCGCGTGCCTGGAGGTCTGACAGCACCCGCGCGCGTGCGCTCAGCAACAGGCCGTGGTCCATGCCCCCATCATGCCCCCGCACACCAGCGCGGCTCCCCGTCCACAGGGGTGGAGCCACCTACGATGCCCCCATGGGCACGGCGCTCCTCGAGGTCGCCGTCCTCGACCCGCGGGACGTACCCGGCGCGGAGGAGGGCGGCGCCGACCGGCTGCTCCTCGCGACCGCGGCGGGCACCTCGCCCGAGCCCGCGCTCGTCTCCGCGGTCTGCCGGGACACCGAGGTCCCGGTGCACGTGGTGCTGCGGCTCGACGAGACCTGGAGCACCACCGGCGGCGAGATGACCCGGCTGGTCGGGCTCGCCGAGGACTACCTCGGCTCGGGCGCCGCCGGCGTGTCCTACGGCTTCCTCGACGCCGACCTCGAGGTCGACACCGAGACCTGCGCCTACCTGGCCGGGCAGCTGCCCAACGTGCCGTGGATCTTCTCCCGCGCCATCGACGACACCCTCGACCTGCGCCGCTCGTGGCGCCGGCTCGAGGGCCTGCCTGGGCTCGTCGCCGTCTGCTCGGCGGGCTCGCCGCGCGGCCTGGAGGCCGGGTACGACGAGCTGCTCGCCCTCGCCTCCTCCGACCCCGATGTCGCCCGCAGGCTCATGCCGGGCGGCGGGCTGGTCGCCGAGCAGGTGCCGTGGCTCGTCCGCGCCGGCGTCCGCCAGTTCCACCTCGGCCGCCAGGCCCGGCCGGGCGCGTCCTGGAAGGCGTACGTCGACGCCGGCCACGTCCGCTCCTGGCGGCTGCTGCTGGACGACGCGGTCGATCGGGCCTCCCGCTCCGTCGGATGATCATGATCGACCCGCCCAACGCCGCGGGCCACGGGCGGCTGTGGTCGCACCTGGCCAGCGACGCGTCGTACGACGAGCTCCACGCGTTCGCCGCCACCGTCGGCATCCCGCCCCGCGGCTTCGACCGCGACCACTACGACGTCCCGGCCGAGTGGTACGACGAGGTGGTCGCCGCCGGCGCCGTCCCCGTCACCTCCCGCGAGCTGGTCGCCCGGCTCCACGCGGCGGGGCTGCGACGGCGCAAGCGGGGTAGTCCCTAACGTTCGAGGGGTCGACACGCCGTGCTGACCCCTCGAACGTCAGGGACTACCCCAGCGAAGCGAGCTCGGCCGCGACGTTGGCGCGGGCCGCGGCCTCCCAGGAGGAGCGCGCGTGGGGGGTGTGGAAGAGGTGCGGCTTGGCGAGGAGGTCGCGGAGGATCGCGGCCCGGCCGGCGGCGAAGTCGGGGTCGGAGACCTGGGCGTACTCGCGGCGCACCGCGGCGACGTACTCCGCGTAGCGCTCGGGCGCCGCGGCGAGGATGGCGAGGTCGGCGTCGGAGAGCGCGCAGCCGTTGCGGTCGTCGTCCGCGGGGCGGTGGTGCTCGGTCAGCAGCACGAGCCGGACCACCTCGTCCACCACGGCCGGCTCCACCAGCCCCGGCAGCGCCTCCGCCGCCCACGCCGCGGAGCGCTTCTCGGCGTCCGGCTGGGCGTCGTACACGCTGTCGTGGAACCACGCCGCCAGCACGACCGCCATCAGGTCGAACGACTCGCCGTGCGCCGCCAGCTCCTGGAGGCGCTCGAGCACCTCGTTCAGGTGGCGGCTGTCGTGGTAGCCGCGGTCGGGATGCGCGTACGACGCGACGAGCTGCGCGCCGAGGGTCCGGTCGCCGGAGAGCGGCCAGTCCACGAGGAGGTCCACGCCGGACATCGAAGCAGCACCGGGCCGCTGAGCGCTACGTCCACGAGAACACGTTCCAGGTTCGGCCAGGTCCGGGAAGCCCCGCAGCCGGTCAGCTGCGGCAGGGGGTCGTCTGGGCGGCCGAGGTCGACCGCGGCAGGTAGACCGGGCCGTAGAACGACTCCTCGCCCGTCGTGACGCTGGCGTCGTGGGCCTCGCCGCCCTCGAAGAGACACCAGTTGTCGGGCGGCGCGGCCTTCATCCAGCCGCCGCCCGAGCCGGGGTCGACGGTGATGGTGAGCCCGTCCTGCGTGGCGAGCTGGCCCTCCAGCTCGAAGCGACCGTCCGCGTCCGTGACCGCGGTCGCCAGCTCACGTCCCCGGGCGTCGTAGAGACCGACCCGTACGCCGGCCATGGTGAACTCGGTGGGGCCGTTCGAGCCGCCACCGTCGGCGACGACGCCCGTCACCCAGCCGCCGCGCCTGGGCACGGTGAAGTCGCCGAAGGCCATCCGCCCGGAACGGACGACGCCACCCCTGACGGCTCCCGTGGCGGTGAACCAGACCCCGGCGCCCTCGTACTTGATCCGGTAGCGGCCGGGGAAGAGCCCGCGGAACACCGCCTTGCCGCTCCGGACCTTCGAGGACCACCACTGCCCGGTCGTGCGGCTCGTCACGGTGACGGTGGAGCTCGGCGCGGAGCGACCCTCCTTGGTGTCGACGAAGACGGTGAGGTTCCCTGCCAGCTTCCTGAGATCGACCGCCTGGTTCCTGGACTGGCCGAAGTCGACGCCGCCGACCCAGGTGCACGTGTCGACGTACTTGCGGGCCCGGTCGAAGGTGAACAGGCAGTACTTCCCGGCGGGCAGGCCGCCGACCGCGAAGCGACCCTTCTTGTCCGCCGTCGTCGGGAACGACTGCTCCGAGCGGTTGGCGGCGACGACCCGTGCCCCGGGGAGGACCTTGCCGCCGGCGCGCGCCACACCGGTGATGGAGGCGCCGGGTCGCATCGTCACGCTCGTGCCGATCGCGCGGTGGCGCACGGTGATCTCGATGTCGGTCGGGGCGTACTTCGAGGTGTTCCACGCGGGTCGCTGATCGATGAACTGGAGGTGGTAGGTCCCGGGCTCGAGGCGAAGGGCGTAGCCGCCGCCGTGGGCCCCGCGGGTACCGAGGTAGCTCCAGTCCTGGTCGAACCAGAGCACCTTCATGCTGGGGCACTTCGACATCCCGGGACAGTTGATGGCGCCGTAGACGCGCTCGCGCTCGACGGCCGCGCGCGCAGCCGGCCCCGGGGTCACCAGCAGTGCGGCCAGCAGGGCCGCGAGGGCGAGCAGCACCGTGAGCAGGCGGGCGCGGGAAGCCATGCGTCCATCGTGGCAGCGCTGTCCGGACCGCCGCTCAAGCGATTCTCTCGGTTTCCTCAAGACGCCGCGGGGTCATCGCCCACCTGATCGTGCCGGTCGCGAGCCCGCCGAGCGCGGGCACGACGGTGCGCTCGGAGACCGGCAGCCAGGGCAGGCGCAGCGGCCACCGGGTCCAGCGCGGCATCAGCCCGACCGCCGCGGCGACCAGCACGGCGTAGGGCCCCCTCGCGACCAGCGGCAGCGGCGGCCGGAGCAGCACGTAGCGGACCGCCGCGCGCGCCTCGGGCGTGCCGCGCAGCTCGGGACGGTACGACGCCAGCGCCTCGACCAGCTCCGCCTCGGTCCGCGGCGGGTCGACCACGCCGAGGCGGCGGGCCACCTCGCCGGCCTGGGCGACGTAGGTGTCGCGGTCGGCGCCGACGAGCGGCTCGGCGCCGTACCGGTCGTGTGCGCGCAGGAAGCTGTCCACCTCGGCCACGTGCACCCAGCCGAGCAGGTGCGGGTCGCTGGCGGCGTACTCCGTGCCGTCGGGCAGCGTGCCGGTCACGCGCTCGTGGATCGCGCGGACCGCGGCGACGGCCTGCTCGGCGTCCTCGACGTGCCCGAACGTCGTGACCGCGAGGAAGCGGCTGGTGCGGGCGAGTCGTCCCCACATGTCGCCGCGGTAGCCGCTGTGCTCGGCGACGCCCCGCATGGCCGCCGGGTGGAGGGTCTGGAGGAGCAGCGCGCGGATGCCGCCGACGAACATCGACGCGTCGCCGTGCACCCGCGCGATCGGGCTGTCCGGCTCGAACCAGCGCGGGCCCGGCCGGCGGTGGATCCGCTCGGCGTGGGTCGCGCCGTCGGGGCCGGCCACGCGCAGGAACAGCTCGTGCCCGAGCCGTTCCCGCACGCCACCCATGCCCCGAGCCTACGGATCCGGGGTCAGTCGCCCTTGACGTTGACCAGCTGCCGCAGGGTGTGCCGCACCTCGACGAGGTCGGCGGCGTCGGCCATCACCACGTCGATGTCCTTGTACGCCGCCGGGATCTCGTCGATGAAGGCGTCGGTGTCCCGGTACTCGATGTCGCCATCGCCGCCCGCAGGTCTCGACGGTGAACGTCCTGCGCGCCCGGGTCCGGGAGAACGCCCGCCCCGCGCCGTACGACGCGGTGCCCATCGAGCCCGGGATCAGGCCGGGTCGGCCGGCCTCGGCGCTGATCGCGCCCTTGCGGGAGAGCCACACGCGCTCCCCGAAGTGCTCCTCGACCTCGGTGTAGTTGTGGTGGCAGTTGATCTCCTCCAGCCGCTGCACGGGCTCGCCGGTCCACTCCGACACCTCGCGCACGACGCGGTCCATCATCTCCTCGCGGTTGAGCAGCGCGTAGGTCTGCGCCCGCCGCATCTGCGCGATGTAGGCGTCGAACTCCGCGGTGCCCTCGGTGAGGTAGGCCAGGTCGCGGTGCGGCAGGTCCTCGCCGTCGCAGAGCCGCCGAGCCACGCCGATGTGCCGCTGGGCGATCTTGTTGCCGACACCCGGGAGCCGGAGTGGAGGAAGAGCCACACGCGCGACCGCTCGTCCGCGGTCACCTCGATGAAGTGGTTGCCCGAGCCCAGCGTGCCGAGCTGGAGATCCCACCGCTTCGCGGACGCCGCCGGGTCGAAGCCCGCCTCCTCGGCGAGGCCGCGGAGCTGCTCGAGCCGCTCCCGGGTGTGGTCGCGGCTGATCGTGCGGTTGGCGGCGCCGGCGGACAGCGGGACGGCCCGCTCGATCTCCTGGCGCAGCCGCCGCCGGTCGGCCGGGAGGTCCTCACGGGCGAACTGGGTGCGGACCGCGATCATGCCACAGCCGATGTCCACGCCGACGGCGGCGGGCATGATCGCGCCGCGGGTCGGGATGACCGACCCCACGGTCGCGCCCAGCCCCTGGTGCGCGTCCGGCATCAGCGCCAGGTGCGGGTGGATGAACGGCATCCGCGCGGTCGTGACCGCCTGCTCACGCGTGCCGTCCTCGAGCAGGGAAGCCCAGCTCAGGAGCTTCTCGGTGATCCTCTCCATCCGGGCCCGGTGCCCAGAAGCGGGCTACGACGTGCGCGCGTCCCAGGTCCGCAGCCAGATCGCCGACTCGGACTCGGCGAGCTTCTCCAGCGCGTCGGACGGCAGCGGGTCGAGGGTGTCGGTGACGACGTACCCCTGCTCGCCGCGGGTGGCGAGGTACTGCCCGGTGACGTTGGCGCCGGCGTCGGCGAGCACGCCGTTCACGCTGGCCAGTACGCCGGGGACGTTGACGTGCAGGAAGCCGATCCGGTGGCCGGCCTGGAGCTGCGGCGCCTGGACGGCGGGCAGGTTGACGCTGAGCTCGGTACGGCCCTCCTGGGAGAAGCCGGCGAGCTTGTTGGCGACGAAGAAGCCGATCTCCTCCTGCGCCTCCTGGGTGGAGCCGCCGACGTGCGGGGTGAGGATCACGTTGTCGAGCCCGCGCAGCGGCGACTCGAACGGGTCGCCCTGGGCCTTGGGCTCGACGGGGAACACGTCGAGGGCGGCGCCGGCGATGTGGCCGGAGAGGATGTGCTCGCGCAGCGACTCGGTGTCCACCACCATGCCGCGCGCGGCGTTGATGAACAGGCTGCGCGGCTTCATCTTGGCGAACTGCTCGGGCCCGAAGAACCCGGCGTTGCCCGGCCGCCCGTCGACGTGGAGGCTCACCACGTCGGCCTGCGCGAGCAGCTCGTCGAGGGTGCGCATGCGCTGCGCGTTGCCGTGGGCGAGGCGGTCGGCGGTGTCGAAGAAGATCACCCGCAGGCCCATCGCCTCGGCGAGGTTCGAGAGCTGGGTGCCGATGTTGCCGTAGCCGACGATGCCGAGCGTGCGCCCGCGGATCTCGTGGCTGCCCTTGGCCGACTTGTCCCAGATGCCGGCGTGCATCTTCTCGGTCTTCTCGGCGAGGCGGCGGGCCAGCACGATGATCTCGCCGATGACGAGCTCCACGACGCTGCGCGTGTTGGAGTACGGCGCGTTGAAGACCGCGATGCCGCGCTCGGCCGCCGCCACCAGGTCGACCTGGTTGGTGCCGATGCAGAAGCAGCCGATCGACAGCAGGTCCGAGGCCGCGTCGAGCACGCGCGGGGTGATGTGGGTGTTGGAGCGGATGCCCAGCAGGTGCACGCCGGGCAGCGCCTCGACCAGCTCGTCCTCGGAGAGGGAGCCTAGGCGCAGATCGACCTCGAAGCCGCGGGCCTCCAGGACCTCGACGGCGACCGGGTGGATGTTCTCGAGCAGCAGCACCTTCACGGTCCACCAGCCTAGGTCGGCTCGCGCGCAGCACCGAAACGACGCCGACTGATGGGACGCAACCCTCCGGGCCGCCCGGGCGTCCCAGAGGTAGGCGCCGTGGTGGCGATCATCGAGACGGGGAGACGAGGGAGCGGCATGATGCACGCCATGGGAGCACGTAGGCGCATCGGCGCCGTCCTGGTCGCCCTCGCGACCACCACCACCGTCCTCGCGGTCGGGCCGACCGGGACCACGGCGGACGCCGCCGGCGGCGTACCCGCCAAGGGCGACGTGGGCACGTGGCAGGTGACGTCGCTCGGCGACGGGCGGTACGACGTGGCGTGGCGCTCGCCCCGCCGCTTCCCGATCACCTCCGACCGGCCGACGATCACCGGGCCGTCGGGCCTGCTGATCGGCCCGCCGACGGTGGCACCCGACGGCCGCACCGTGCACGCCGTGGTCACCGCCGCCGAGCTCCCGGACCCGGCCGACCTCGACGTCGTGCTCTCCGGCGACCGGCTCGACCAGGCCGGTGACGACCTCGCCCGGGTCGCCGCGGCCCCGGGCCGGTCCCTCGTCCTGCCCGGCACCGTCACGCTCGAGGAGGACCCGGCGACGCCGGGGCCCTACGAGGTGGTGACCAGCGACTACGAGCTGCCCGGCGTGAAGATCAAGCGCATGCCGCGGCCGATCGAGATGGTCGGGCACGTGGTCGAGCCCGCGGCGGACGCCGAGACCGGTCCACGGCCGCTCGTGCTGTTCATGCACGGCCGCCACAGCTTCTGCTACAGCCCCGACGACGAGCTCGGTGACGGCGACTGGCCCTGCGAGCCGCCGATGCAGGAGATCCCGAGCCAGCTCGGCTACGACTACGTCCAGCGGATGCTGGCCTCGCAGGGCTACGCGACGGTCTCGGTCCGCGTCAACGGCAT
Source organism: Nocardioides pyridinolyticus (assembly GCF_054653575.1). NCBI lineage: Bacteria > Bacillati > Actinomycetota > Actinomycetes > Propionibacteriales > Nocardioidaceae > Nocardioides > Nocardioides pyridinolyticus. The sequence goes on from NZ_BAAIFY010000007.1 coordinate 40,344, forward strand.
CAACGCGCAGGACTACCGGCTCGACGACGGTGGCGCCGACGCCCGCGCGGAGATCGTCGAGGCGCACCTACGCGAGTGGGTCGGGCTCGCGGCCGACCACCAGGTCGACCTCGACCGTGTCGTGCTCGTCGGCCACAGCCGCGGCGGCGAGGGCGTGAACCGCGCCTCGATCCAGATCCCGCTGAGCGCGCCGTACCGCATCGCCGGCCAGGTGCTCATCGCGCCGACCGACTTCGCCAACCAGACGGCGCCGTACGTCCCGACCGTGACGCTGCTGCCGTTCTGCGACGGCGACGTCAGCGACCTCCAGGGCCAGAAGTTCACCGACACCGCGCGCGACCTCACCACCGGCGACACCTCGCTGAAGAGCTCGGTCCTCGTGATGGGCGCGAACCACAACTACTTCAACACCGAGTGGACCCCGGGCCAGGCCGTCGCCCCGGCGTGGGACGACTGGGGCGGCCCACGGCGGGCCGAGTGCGGCACGAAGAACCCCGACCGCCTCAGCGCGGAGGAGCAGCAGGACGTCGGCACGGCGTACGTCGCCGGCGCGGTGCACCTTTTCGCGGCCGACGACCAGAGCGCGCTGCCGCTGTTCGACGGCTCGCGGGTGCGGGTCGACTCGATCGGTGACGCGCAGGTGCTCAGCCACGCGATCGGCGGGGGCCGCGACGTGCGCACCCCGGGCCGCGACCTCGGGCGCGCGCTGCCGGACGGCGCGACCACCCGCTTCTGCCGGGGGATCTACGCGCCCGGCCGGATCGCGTCCTGCGCCTCCGGCCTCGACTACACCGGGACGCGGCCGCACTGGCCCGAGGAGTACGAGCACCTCCGCACCCGCGAGTTCTTCCAGATGGCGTGGACCGCGCCCGGCCAGTCCGGCGGCGTGGTCCTCGACGAGCCGCTCGACCTGAGCGGCGACCGCCTCGAGCTGCGCACGATCGTCGACCCGAACGCCGGCGACGTCGACCTGCGGGTGCGGATCACCGACGCCGACGGAAGCACCGCCGTGGTGACGCCGCAGGGCGGCGGCAACGTGCCGGCCCTCGGGGTGCGGCGCGAGACGCAGAAGTACTGGGCCGAGACGGTCGTCGTCGACGCCACGGGCACCGACGGCGTCGACCTCACGCGGGTCGTCCGGGTCGACCTGGTCAGCGCCAGCGACAGCGGACGCGTGTGGGTGGCCGACCTCTCCGCCGCGCCGGCCGAGCTGGCCGACGTACCGGACGTGCGCCTGCCGACGGTGAACATCGGCCGGGTGAGGGTGCAGGAGGGCAACGGCACCAAGCCGGTGACCGCGTCGCTGCCGTTCACGGTCGTCGGTGAGGTGACGCGGCCGGCACGGTTCTCGGTGACCACGGCCGGGCAGGCCGTCCGCGACGTGCAGCGCTTCAACGTCGACCTCGCTCCGGGCCAGACCTCGGGCTCGATCCCGGTGACCTACCAGCCGGACCGCCGCGACGACTTCCGCGCGATGATCACCTCGGCCTCCGCCTGGGCGACGCGGAACATGATGACCGACGCCTACCTCGGCCAGCTCGCGGTCGTGGACGACGACCCCACGCCCCCACTGCGGGTCCGGGCGCTCGACCGCACCGTCACCGAGGGCGAGCCCGTGCGGTGGGAGGTGACGCTCGGTGCCCCGGTCGACTACGACCTGTTCGTGTGGGGCCGGATCGTCAGGAGCCCGCGCCCCGCGCTCGCCGCCGACGACGTGCCCGCTTCGTGGTTCCGCAGCCACGTCGGGACCGGCGCCGAGCCCGGCAAGCCGCTGTGGCGCTACCGCCCGTCGCTCTACGACCAGCTCGCCAGCGGCGACACCCGGGTGGTCCTGTCGGTGCCGACCGTGCGCGACGACCGGGACGAGGGCCGGGAGTCGATCACGCTGCGGGTGAAGGTCAACCGCGCCGCGGTCGAGCGGACCGTCTACGTCAGGTAACGACCCGGCCCGGCGGCGCGTTCGAACGCGTTCGTCGCTCGCCGGGAGATGACTCGGGGCGGCTGCCCTTGCGGCGCAATTGCGCGGAACGGGCGGTCGGGGTGCGGTCCGGGTTGCCCTTGCGGCGCAATTGCGCGGAACGGGCGGTCGGGGTGCGGTCCGACCCGGCCCGCTGCACGCCGCCCACGGCGGCGCACGCGCCGGACGACGCTCGCGACGGCCGTGTCAGGCCCCCACGTCCTCCGCATCCACGATCCGGTACGCGTACCCCTGCTCGGCGAGGAACCGCTGCCGGTTCTGGGCGAAGTCGGCGTCGACGGTGTCGCGCGAGACGATCGTGTAGAAGTGCGCGGTGCGGCCCTCGGTCTTGGGGCGCAGCAGCCGGCCGAGGCGCTGGGCCTCCTCCTGGCGCGAGCCGAAGGACCCCGAGACCTGGATCGCGACCTCGGCCGAGGGGAGGTCGATCGAGAAGTTCGCGACCTTCGAGACGACCAGCAGCCCGATCTCGCCGGAGCGGAAGGCGTCGAAGAGCCGCTGCCGCTCCTTGACCGGCGTCTCGCCCTTGATCACCGGGGCGTCGAGCGCGGCGGCGAGCTCGTCGAGCTGGTCGATGTACTGGCCGATCACCAGCGTCGGCTGGCCGGGGTGCGAGGCGACCAGCGACTCGACGACCGAGATCTTGTGGTGCGTGCACGACGCCAGCCGGTAGCGCTCCTCCGGCTCGGCGGTCGCGTAGGCGATCCGCTCGGCCGACGGCAGCGTCACCCGCACCTCGACGCAGTCGGCCGGCGCGATCCAGCCCTGCGCCTCGATGTCCTTCCACGGCGCGTCGTAGCGCTTCGGCCCGATCAGCGAGAAGACGTCGCCCTCGCGGCCGTCCTCGCGCACGAGCGTGGCGGTGAGGCCGAGGCGGCGGCGGGCCTGGAGGTTCGCGGTCATCCGGAAGATCGGCGCGGGCAGCAGGTGCACCTCGTCGTACACGATCAGGCCCCAGTCGCGCGCGTCGAGCAACTCGAGGTGCGGGTAGACGCCCTTCCGCTTGGTCGTCAGCACCTGGTACGTCGCGATGGTGACCGGCCGGACCTCCTTGACGGCACCGGAGTACTCCCCGATCTCGTCCTCGGTGAGGGAGGTACGCCGGACGAGCTCGTCCTTCCACTGCCGGGCCGAGACGGTGTTGGTGACGAGGATCAGCGTGGTCGCCTTCGCCTCGGACATCGCGGCGGCGCCGACGAGGGTCTTGCCGGCCCCGCAGGGGAGCACGACGACCCCGGAGCCCCCGTGCCAGAAGGACTCCGCCGCCTCGCGCTGGTAGGGCCGCAGGTGCCAGCCGACCTCGGACAGGTCGATCGGGTGCGCCTCGCCGTCGACGTACCCGGCGAAGTCCTCGGCCGGCCAGCCGAGCTTGAGCAGCGCCTGCTTCAGGTTGCCGCGCTCCGAGGCGTGCACCAGCACGGTGTCGTCGTCGACGCGGGAGCCGATCATCCCGGCGACCTTCTTGGCGCGCAGGACCTCCTCGAGCACGGGCCGGTCGTTCGAGACCAGCGCCAGCCCGTGGACCGGGTGCTTCTCCAGCCGCTGGCGGCCGTAGCGCGCCATCGTCTCGGCGACGTCGATCAGCAGCGCGTGCGGGACGGCGTAGCGGCTGTACTCGAGCAGCGTGTCGATCACCTGCTCGGCGTCGTGGCCCGCGGCGCGCGCGTTCCAGAGCCCGAGCGGCGTCAGCCGGTAGGTGTGCACGTGCTCCGGCGAGCGCTCCAGCTCCGCGAACGGGGCGATCGCCTTGCGGCAGTCGGCGGCGCGCTCGTGGTCGATCTCGAGGAGCAGGGTCTTGTCCGACTGGACGATGAGCGGACCGTCATTCACCCGACAAGCCTACGAACGGTCATGCGCCGGCCTTCTGCCGCGCACGGAAGGCGGCCACGTTGGCCCGCGAGGAGCAGCGGTCGGAGCAGTAGCGACGCGAGCGGTTCGGCGAGGTGTCGACGAAGACGTTCGTGCACGGGTGGGCCGAGCAGACGCCGAGCCGGTCGGGGCCCAGGTCGCAGACCAGCGTGGCCAGGCCGAGCAGCGACTCGCCGACGAGCAGCTCGGCGACGCTGGCGTTGTCGGTCGCGACGTGCAGGTGCAGGTCCTGGGCGTCGTGGTCGGAGATCCGCGGCGTGATCGGGTGGTGCGACATCAGCTCGTTCAGCCCGCCGACCACGTCGCCGACCCGGCGGTCGTCACCGGCCTCGAACACCGGCCGCAGCTCGCGCTGGAACTTCCGCATCAGCATGCAGTCCCGGTCGCTGGCGCGGTCGCGCAGCCACGGCCGGTCGTCGAGGTACGCCGCCAGCCCGGCGACATCGCTCATGTCGGCGTTCAGCAGCGCGGCCGAGGCCTCGGCGTAGCGGAGGAAGTCCACGGTCGAATCGTAGGGACTAGGCGGTCACCGGGCGCACCGTCGTGATGCGGTGGACGGCAAAGGTTCGGACGTCGTCGCTGCGGTGGTCGTGCGCGGTCAGCGACCCGCCCTCGACCCGGATCGGGTCGACGAGCCGCTCGGAGGTGGACCCCTGGTTGTCGACGTACCCGATCAGCACGGACTCCTCGGCCTCGATCGCCTCGCGCAGTGCGGCCATCGACCCGCTCGGCGAGAGCGTCTCCGCCGCTGCGGCCGGCCGGGAGGACGCGGCGCGGTCGCCGGCGCGGATCGCGGTGACGACATGCGCGGTGTGGGCGGTCTCGCGGGCGGCGCGGGCCGCCCGCGGCCGGTGTTCCTTGGGCGTCCGGGCCCGCAGTTGGTCGGGCCGCGCGACGTGCACGGTGCCGTCGGCGGCCTCGACCACGGGCGCCGCCCCGAGCTCGCGCAGCCGCGGCAGCAGCACGTCGAGGGGCGTCGAGCTCACCAGCACCGTCGGCGCGATCCGGCGCAGCCCCAGGGTCCCGGCGCGCGGGTGGTGCAGCAGCCCGGTCAGCGCCGCGTCGTCGTCGGAGCGCAGGAACGCCTCCGCGTGCCCGACGCGGACGGTGCCGTAGGTCCGCGCGGTGTCGTCGACCAGGTAGGTCAGCGGCTGGGGGACCGGGGTGCGCGAGACCGAGGAGACGAAGTCGTGCAGCTCGACCGCGGACCAGCCCATGTCCAGCGCCCGGCGGACCGATCCCGGCGTGAAGCGGTAGACGGTGGCGCCGCCCCGCGACTCCACGTCGGCCACGACCTGCAGCCGGCGGGCCAGCTGCGACTCGAGCGGGCCGGGGGCGACCGCGGTCAGGTCGGCCTGGAGCAGCACGTGGTCGACGGGGGCGGGGAGGAGGGCGTCGAGCCGCTTCTCCGCCTCGGCGCGCTCGCCGGCCACGAACGCACGGCCGAAGGACGTCAGTCCGCCGAGCGCGACCACGCCGAGCACCGCGGCCTCGTCGACGGCCCACGCGACCTGGGAGTCCCGCGTGCGCGGGCGACGGGGGCGGAGCCAGGCGATCCGGCGGACCAGGGACGGCACGCCCGTCCCGGCGGCGAGCACCTCGCCGGCCGGCAGCCCGGCCAGCTCGTCGAGCGCCATCCGCCGGCTCTCGACCTGGTGGATCCCCGCGAGCTCGGGTGCCAATGCGTTCCACACCTTGCCGGCCGGGTCGCGGCCGCCCACGAGGCCGGGCATCCGGGGCGACTCCAGCCAGGCCTGCGCCAGCGCCGCCCAGCGCTCCGCGACCGGGCGGGCGGTCCACTGGTCGAAGAGGTCCGTCGGCACCCAGGCGGGGTTGCCGTCCGGGTCGGCGGAGGTGGCGATCAGGCCGGCGGCGTACGCCGTCTCGACGAGGAGTGCCGCCGTCGGCTCGTCGACGTGCAGGTCGGTGGCGGTGGCGCGGAGGTCGCGCACGCCGAGGCCGCCGCTGCGCAGCGCCGACGGGGGAGTGAGGCCCCACTGGTCCAGGAGCAGCTCGACCCGACGCACCGTCTCGAACGCCGCGCCCGCGCCGCTGCGGTCGACCAGCGCCTCCCCGCGGTCCGTGGTCGCGAGCGTGGGGACGACGTCCACCGGCTCGGTCGTCGTCCGGCCCCCACGCAGCGCGAGGCCGACCTCGCCCGGCAGTACGACGACGCCGCCGCTGCGCGGGACCAGCAGCCGGCGCGCGAGCAGTTCCTCGGCCGGCGTCTCGGCGTCCTCGGGCAGCACGGTGTGGCGCGAGGTCCCGGTGGTCGCCTCGCCGCCCGACTCGAGCACGTGGTCGAGAAGCCCGCGGGCCTGCGGGGAGAGCTCGTCGAGCCGGCGGCGTACCTCCTCCTGCGACGGCGGCTCGGCCGACATCGGCCGCAGCCCGCTGACCGTCAGCGCCTCGGCCACCCCGCTGAGCGCCCGCACGCCCTGGGTCGACTCCCAGGCCAGGGCGAGGTCCAGCAGCCGGTCGAGCGCGGCGGCCACGGACCCCGGCGCCGCGTGCACGACGGCCGCCAGGTCGCCCGGTGTGGTTTGCCCGACCACCACGAGGGCATCTAGGACACTGAGCTCGACCTGCGACAGCTGGTCGAGCGCTCGGAGCAGCGAGGTCCGGGTGGCGGCACGGGACGCCAGCTGGCCTGAGTCATGAGGGGCCGGAGTGGCGAGATCAGGGCGGTCGAGGAGCAGGCGGGACAGCCGGTCGTCCGACCAGCTGCGCAGCTGGTCGGCGAGCGTGCGGTACCCGGACGTGGCCATCGTCCCCACGTTAGGGCACGACCCCCAGCACGGTGGCCGACCCGCAGGACGGCAGCGATGAGGCAGGTCGAGGTCCACCACGGCGCCGCCACCGACGTCGGTCGCGTGCGCGAGGTCAACGAGGACGCCTGGATGGCGGCCGCGCCGGTCTTCGCCGTCGCCGACGGCATGGGCGGTCACGAGGGGGGCGACGTCGCGAGCCGGATCGTGGTCGAGGAGTTCGCCCACCTCGCCGAGCGCGGCTACGACCCGCGCCGCGGCCGGGAGGCCGTGGCCGAGGTGCTCGCCGAGGCGCAGCGCCGCATCCTGGAGTACGCCGAGCAGCAGGCCGACGAGGGCGTCGCCGCGCGCCGGCGGGCCGGCACGACGGCGGTCGCCGCGCTGCTCGTCGAGGACGAGTCCGGCCCCGCGTGGCTGCTCGCGAACCTGGGCGACTCCCGGGTCTACCGCTTCGTCGACGGCGCGCTGGCGCAGGTGAGCAACGACCACAGCCTGGTGCAGGAGCTCGTCGACGCCGGCCGGATCAGCCCGGAGGAGGCGGCCGTCCACCCCGAGCGCAACGTCATCACCCGGGCGCTGGGCGAGTCCCTCGGCGTCGAGCCCGACTACTTCGTGCTCCGCCTGGCCGACGCCGAGCGACTGCTGCTCTGCACCGACGGTGTCACCGGCATGATCGACGACGCGGCCATCGCGCAGCTGCTCGCCGAGGCGACCGACCCGCGCGACGCCGCCGACCGGCTGGTCGCCGCGGCCGTCGCCGCCGGCGGCGAGGACAACGCGACCGCGGTCGTCATCGACGTCGTCGGCCTGGTGCCCGAGGACCACTACGACCCCGACCGCCAGCGCGCCAGCCTGGAGAAAAAGCTCGGAGCCCGCCCATGACCGCGACCTGGTCCTGCCGCAGCGGGGCCTGGTTCGGCATCTTCGGCGAGGGTGCCGCCGTCCTGCTGCCGCCGACCGAGAAGGCGCGCGTGGCTCCGGTCTGGGAGCTCGTCGACGACGGCGCCGGCTTCGACGAGACGCTCGACGCCCTCATCTCCTCGGGCCTGCGCGACCTGCCCGGCTTCGTCCTGGTCAGCCGCGACGGTGACGAGACCCGGGTGGTGCTCCGCGGCGAGGCGCGCGCCCACTTCGCCACCGGTGACGACGTCGTCCACGTCGAGGGGGATCGCGCCACGACCTGGGTCGAGCGCACCCTCCACGGCGTGACCCGGGCCCGGCTCGAGGTCGCGGACGCACCCGACGACGCCGACCTCGTCGTCGCCCACGGGCTGCTCCGCGTGGCGACGGCCGAGTGGACCGGCAGCGTCGTCGAGCCCGACGCCGACCACGACGCCGACGCCCACGCCGACCCCGACCACGACGGCCACACGCAGGCCGGCCCGGAGACCCCGCGTCGCCCGCTGCCCGGCATCCCCGGCCAGCCGCCCGCGCCGCCGATCACGCGGCCCGTGGCCCGGCTCGAGCTGCCGACCGGGGAGACCGTCGAGGTCGACCGGGTGGTCGTCGTCGGCCGTGCCCCCGAGGCCCGCGACCACGAGGGCACGCCGCCGCGGCTGGTCCGCGTGTCCAGCCCGCACCAGGAGATCTCCTCGACCCACCTCGAGATCCGGCCCGGCTCCGGCGCCGACCACGGCTCGGCCGTCGCCACCGACCTCGGCTCCACCAACGGCACCCTGCTCGTGCAGCCCGGCCTGCCGCCGGAGGACCTCAAGGCCGGCGTCCCGGTGCAGCTGATCCCCGGCGCCGTGCTCGACCTCGGTGACGGCGTGAGCATCCGGGTGGTGTCGCCGTGAGGCCGGCCGCGGAGCTCGACCACCGGTTCTACGGGTTCGCCGTCGACCGGCTGGTGATGGGGGCGATCGACGGCCTCGCGGTCTACCTCGCCTGGCGGTTCCTCATCGACCGCGACCAGGTCGCCGCGGGCGTCGCCGTCATCGCCGCCACCGTCCTCGTCGGGTACGCCGCCTTCGCGGTGGTGCTCGGCCTGACCGGGTCCTCGCCCGGGAACGCGCTGCTCGGCCTGCGGGTCGTGCAGGCCGGCACGGACCTGCCGATCGGCGCCGGCCGGGCCCTGCTGCGCCAGCTCGTGCTGGGCGTCGCCACGGTGCCGACCTTCGGGCTCGGCACCGCCACCCTCGCCTGGACCGCGGCGATGGATCCCGGAGGTCGCCGGCACGGCTGGCACGACCGGGTCGCCGGCTCCGAGGTCGTCGACGTGCGGCCGGTGCCGGAGGAGCCCGTCGAGGTCGACGCCGGCCCGCGGCACGTCGTCAACCTGACCGCGATGCGCCTGGTGCCCGCGCCCTCGATGCCGCCCCCACCGCCCCCCGTGGCGGCCCGGCCGGCCGCACCCCCGTCCCCGCCCCGCCCTCAGCCCCACCGCCAGTCCCAGCCGAGGCCCGAGCCCCACCCGGTGCCGGAGCGGACGCCGCAGCACCGCGCGCCCGACCCGGTCCCGGCGGCCGCCCCGCCGAAGCAGCAGCTCGGCTACCCCCTGGTGGCCGAGCCCGCCGGGCCCCCGGCCCGGTGGCGGGTCAGCTTCGACTCCGGGGAGTCCTTCGTCGTCGGCGGCCTGACGCTGATCGGTCGCCGCCCCGAGGGCCGTTCGGGCGAGGACGTCCACCAGGCGGTCCCGCTGCGCTCGGAGGACATGTCGCTGTCCAAGACCCATGCCCAGCTCCAGGTCGTCGCGGACGGCGTACTCGTGGTGATGGACCGCGGGTCGACCAACGGGTCGGTGCTGCTGCGGCAGGGAGTCGCGCGGGACCTCGCCGCCGGCCGGCCCACCACGCTCCTCGACGGCGACCACGTGCGGTTCGGCGACCGGATCATGGCCGTGGCGCGCGATGGTTCCCCGCAGCAGTGACGAACGTGACGAGCCGCCCTGCCTCTCTCGTCGGTGACACCGCGGCGTGTCAACTGCTCCCCAACCAGCGCCACCAGCTCGAGCACCGAGGCCGGGTCCCGTCACCTCCGGGTGGTGGGCCCCGGCCCATCTCCGCGGGGGTTCCGACCCTTCCCGCGACCCGTGGTGTGTGCGTAGGTTGCTGGAATGAGCTTCGAGTACGAAGGCACCGCGTCCACCAGCGCTTCCCCTGCCGACGTCTGGCACCTCTGGGCCGACGTCGGCAGCTGGCACTGTTGGGACCCGGCAGTGCAGCGCGTGGCCCTCGAGGGCCACTTCGCGGAGGGCGCGGCCGGCACCCTCTGTCTGGAGGGCGACATCGAGGCGCCGTTCGTCCTGGAGATCGTCGAGCCCGGTTCGCGGTTCCTGGACCGGATCACCATGGGTGACCTGGTCATCCACGTCGACCACGAGGTCAAGGCGACCGCCGACGGCTCGGAGATCACGGTGCGCACCGTCGTCAGCGGGCCCGGCGCCCAGGACGTCGGCCCGATGGTCACCGCCGACACCCCGAAGGTCCTCGCGGGGCTGGTCGAGCTGGCCGAGAAGCGCTGACCGCCCCCGGGATGGAGGCCTACGCCGTCGGGGAGACCGAGCCCCCGCTGCTCGAGGAGACCATCGGCGCCAACCTCGAGCGCACGGTCGCGGCCCACGCGGACCGCGAGGCGCTGGTCGAGGTCGCGAGCGGCCGCCGGTGGACCTGGGCCGAGCTGGACCGTGACGTCGACGCCCTCGCGGTCGGCCTGGTCCGCGCCGGCATCGGCAAGGGCGACCGGGTCGGCATCTGGTCGCCCAACTGCGCGGAGTGGACGCTGACGCAGTACGCCACCGCGAAGATCGGCGCGGTGCTCGTCAACATCAACCCGGCCTACCGCACCCACGAGCTCGCCTACGCGTTGAACCAGTCCGGCACGAGGCTGCTGGTCACCGCGACGTCGTTCAAGACCAGCGACTACCCGGCGATGGTGGCCGAGGTCGTCGACGAGACGCCGGTCGAGCAGGTCGTCCACCTCGGGTCGCCGGAGTGGGAGGCGCTCGCGTCGGCCGACGGCTCCCTCGCCGATGTCGTGACCTGGACGCTGACCCCGGACGATCCGATCAACATCCAGTACACGTCGGGCACGACCGGCTACCCGAAGGGCGCCACGCTCAGCCACCGCAACATCCTCAACAACGGCTACTTCACGACGGAGCTGATCGGCTTCACCGAGGAGGACCGTCTCTGTATCCCAGTGCCCTTCTATCATTGCTTCGGGATGGTCATGGGCAATCTCGGCTGCACCGCCCACGGCGCGACGATGGTGATCCCGGCGCCGGGCTTCGACCCCGAGATCACGCTGCGCACGATCGCGGAGGAGCAGTGCACCGCGGTGTACGGCGTACCGACGATGTTCATCGCGATGCAGAACCACCCGACGTTCGCCTCGCACGACCTGTCCTCGCTGCGCACCGGCATCATGGCCGGCTCGATCTGCCCGGTCGAGGTGATGAAGCGCTGCGTGCACGAGATGCACATGGCCGAGGTGTCCATCGCCTACGGCATGACCGAGACCTCGCCGGTGTCGTGCCAGACCCGCGCCGACGACGACCTCGAGCGGCGGACCGCGACCATCGGCCGGGTCCACCCGCACGTCGAGGTGAAGGTCGTCGACCCGGTCACCGGCGAGACCGTGGAGCGGGGGCAGCCGGGCGAGCTCTGCACGCGCGGCTACTCGGTGATGCTCGGCTACTGGGACGACGAGGAGAAGACTGCCGAGGCGATCGACGTCGACGGGTGGATGCACACCGGTGACCTCGCCGAGATGCGGGAGGACGGCTACTGCAACATCGTCGGCCGGATCAAGGACATGGTCATCCGGGGCGGTGAGAATATCTATCCCCGCGAGATCGAGGAGTTCCTCTACGCCCACCCCGACGTGGAGGACGTGCAGGTGATCGGCGTCCCCGACGAGAGGTACGGCGAGGAGCTCTGTGCCTGGATCAAGATGCGGTCGGGTGCCCCGCCCCTCGACGCCGACGCCGTCCGCGCCTACGCCACCGGCAGGCTCGCGCACTACAAGATCCCGCGCTACGTGATGGTCGTCGAGGAGTTCCCGATGACCGTCACCGGCAAGATCCGCAAGGTCCAGATGCGCGAGGAGTCCGCGAAGGCGCTGGGCTTGGGGTAGTCCCTGACGAAATGGGGGTCGACACGCCGGGCTGACCCCCGTCTCGTCAGGGACTACCCCGGATCAGCGGGTGATGAGGACCGGGATCCGGGTGACGGTCCCGGTCGAGCCGGTCCAGGTGATGAAGCCGTCGTCGTCCGGCTGCGGCAGCGACGTCCGGCCGACGGTGACGGTGAACGACCCGCTCTCGCCGGGCGCGAGGCGCAGGGAGGCGGGGGAGACCTCGACGTCGTGGCGCTCGAAGCCGCGCACCCGCGCGAGGAAGGTGACGGTGCGGCCGGTGACGTTGGTGACCGTCCGCTCGGCGGTGTCGGCGGTCCCGCCGAGCAGCACCGACGGCGTGTTCAGGTCGCCGGCCAGGGTGGCCGAGAGCCAGCTGCGGTAGTCGGTGGGCTCGACGTCGTAGACCAGGCCGGCCCGCGCCTCCGGGTCGGGGACGACGCGGCCGGCGCCGGCGGCCAGCACCGAGGCGCCGGGCAGCGGGCGCGCGGTGGTCGCCAGGGCCGAGCGGACGGCGGCCTCGGACCAGTCGGGGTGCCGGGCGACCAGCAGGGCGGCGGCACCGCTGGTGATCGCGGTCGACACCGAGGTGCCCGAGGCGAGGTTCCAGCCGCCGGGCACCGCGCCGAGCACGCCGCTGCCGGTGGCCACCAGGTCGGGCTTGGCGACCGGCCCCTCCGGGTCGCCGTGGCTCGACCAGCGGGCGACCCGGTGCGCGGCCCGGTCGGCGCCCAGGGGCTCGAGGTCGATCCGGCCGTCCGGGTGCGCGGCCGCCCAGCGGCGTACCTCCCGGGCGGGACCGACCGCGAGGTGGACGGTGGGGACGCGGTGGAAGTCGGCGGCCACGGAGCCGCGGCGGGTGTTGGCGAGGACCATGCCGGCGCCGTCGGCGCGGGCGACCGCCTCGGACTTGTCGACGCGGGCGATCCTGCCGCGGTCGCACAGCACGACCCGCCCCGCGACCCGGGCGGCGTCGAGGCTGCCCGGGGTGCACACCCGTGCCTCCTGCCGCGTCGCGTCGGCGGTGGCGACGTCGGCGGCGAGCACCAGCCGCGCGGACCCGACGCCGCGGGCGGCGGCCATCGCGCCGGTCAGGGCGCGCCCGTCGGGCAGCCGGACCTCGCCCCGGCGCACCGGGCCGGCGGCGGCGCCGACGGTGGTGACCCAGGGGGAGGGGTGGGCGGCGACGGTGTCGGCGGTGTTGCCGGCGGCGGCGACCACGGCGACGCCGTTCTCCGCCGCGCCGAGCAGCGCCCGCTCGACGGTGTCGAACTCGTCCGGTCCGCCGACGGCCAGGTTCAGGACGTCGACGCGGTCGGCCGTGGCCGCGTCGATCGCGCTGACCAGGTCGGCCGTCGAGCAGCCGTCGTCGGCCGGGTCGGGCGCGGTCCAGCACGCCTTGTAGACCGCGAGCCGCGCCTGCGGTGCCACGCCGGCGTACGTCCCGAGCCGCTGGCCGCGGACGCGAGCAGCGACCCCGGCGTTGCCGGCCGCGATCGAGGCGACCTGGCTGCCGTGCCCGGACCGGTCGCGGGCGGACAGCGACTCCTCCGTGCGGATCCGGTCGGCCCCGAAGCCGTCGACGAACCAGCGGGCGCCGACCACCTTCGCCGAGCAGTCCTCGGCCGACCAGGCCTCGCCGGCCACGCACTCGCCCATGAAGCCGTCGGGCTCGGGCCCCAGGTCGCCGACGCCGGAGAACACCGCCGACTCCGGGGCGATCCCGGTGTCGACCACGCCGATCACCGTGCCGGCGCCGCCCGCGGTCCGCCGCGGCAGTCCGGGTACGGCGGTCGCCGGCTGCGCCCTCCCGGCCAGCGGACGCACGGCGTCCCTCTCGACCAGGGCGACGTCCTCGTCGCGGGACAGCTCGGCCGCGTCGGCCGGAGCGAGCCGGACGGCGACGCCGTTGAGGGCGGTGGTCCAGCGGTAGACGGGGGCCGGGTTGCCCACGGTCGCCAGCACGGCGTCCTGCCGGGCGTGCAGCGTGAGCTCGCCCAGGAGGCCGGTCGTCCCCGGGCCGCGGAGCGTCACGAGGTAGAGGTCGCCGTCCTCGACCACGGCGTGCGCGGCCGACGGTGGCGCGACCGTGACGAGGGCAGCCGACAGCGCAGCAACACCTGCCGCGATCGTGGCTCGCACGGTTCCCCCTCGGGCACTACCGTCACGTGAGCCACTCATTGTGACAGGCGTTTCTCGATCTCTCACCCCGATCCCTACGCTGATCCCATGCATGCAGCGCCCCTGGTCGTCGGCTTCGACCTCGACATGACGCTGATCGACACCGCGCCCGGGTTCCGCGACGTGCTCGCCGCGCTCGGCGCCGAGCTGGGCGTCGAGCTCCCGGTCGAGGAGATGACCAGGAAGCTCGGCCCGCCGCTCGACCTGCTCCTCGAGCCCTACCTGGCGCTTGAGGCGATCGGCCCGGCCGGCGACCGGTTCCGCGCGCTCTACCCCGACCACGCCGTGGTCGGCACGCCCGCCCTAGCCGGCGCCCACGAGGCCATCGCCGCCGTCCGTGCCCACGCCGGCCGGGTCGTGGTCGTCACCGGCAAGTACCCCGCCAACGCGCAGCTCCACCTCGACCATCTCGCCTTCGACGTCGACCACCTCGAGGGCTGGGTGTGGGGCGTCGGCAAGGCCGACGTCCTCCGGCGCGAGGGCGCGACGATCTACGTCGGCGACCACGTCCACGACGTCGAGGGCGCTCTAGCCGCTGGGGCGCTGAGCGTCTCGGTGCTGACCGGCGGCTGCACCCGCGAGGAGCTGGTCGAGGCCGGCACGCACGTCGTCCTCGACAGCCTCCACGAGTTCCCGGCCTGGCTCGACGAGCACCTCCTCGACCTGCGCCTGGACGCGCTCGCCGCGGACCTGCGCGAGCGCGGGTCGGTGCTGGTCGCCTACAGCGGCGGCGCCGACAGCGCCTTCCTGCTCGCCGCCGCGGTGCGGGCGCTCGGGCCGGAGCGGGTCGCCGCCGCGACCGGCTACTCCGACTCGCTGCCGCAGTCCGAGCGCGACCCCGCCCGCGACTTCGCGGCGTCCCTCGGCGTGCAGGTCCTCACGCCGAAGACCCACGAGATGGAGCGTGAGGGCTACCGCGCGAACGGCGCCGACCGCTGCTACTTCTGCAAGGCCGAGCTGATCGAGGTGCTCGCGCCGCTGGCGGCCGCGCAGGGTCTCGCGCACGTCGTGACCGGCACCAACGCCGACGACGCCGTCGCCGGCTTCCGCCCCGGCATCCGGGCCGCCGACGAGCGCGGCGCGATCGCCCCGCTGCGCGACGCCGGGCTCACCAAGGCCCAGGTGCGCGCCGCCTCGCGGCGCTGGGGACTGCCGACCTGGGACAAGCCCGCCGCCGCGTGCCTCTCCTCACGGGTGGCGTACGGCGTCGAGGTGACTCCCTTCCGGCTGGGCCGGGTCGAGCGCGCGGAGGCCGCCGCCCGCGCCGCGCTCGCGGGTGCCGGCCTGGTGAACCTCCGCGTCCGCGACCTCGGCGACCGGGCCTCGGTCGAGGTGGACGCTGCGCTGCTGCCGCTCGACGCGGATGTCGAGGAGCAGGTGCTGGCCGGCGTACGCGACGCGGGCTTCGACCGGGCCGCGGTGGACCCCCGCGGATTTCGTTCCGGCTCCCTCAACGAAGCCCTCTAGAGTTGTCTCTCGCAGCAACCCGTCATCAGGAAGAGGACAGATCGTGCCCACTGGCAAGGTGAAGTGGTTCGACGCCGACAAGGGTTTCGGCTTCCTCTCCCAGGAGGACGGGCCCGACGTCTACGTGCACGCCGACGCGCTGCCCGAGGGCGCGACGCTCAAGCCGGGCACCCGCGTGGAGTTCGGCATCGCCCAGGGACGCCGCGGTGAGCAGGCCCTCCAGGTGAAGGTGCTCGACCGGCCGGCCTCGGTCTCGCGCAACCAGCGCGACCAGCGCCGCAAGAAGCCCGACGAGATGGCCACGATCGTCGAGGACCTGATCCGGCTGCTCGACGGCGTCGGCGAGGCGTACCGCCACGGGCGCCACCCCGACCCGAAGACCGCGCGCCCCACGGCCAAGCTGCTCCGCGCGCTGGCGGACGAGCTCGAGCTCTGAGCCGGTTCCCGGCTAGTTCCCCGTCGCGACCTCGCGTCCCATCCGGCGCGGGTGGCGGGCGAGGACGAAGGCGCCCCACGCGGTGAGCACCCCGAGCGCGACGCCGAGGCCGAGGCGCGGCGGGTCGATCGGCATCGCGATGCCGACGAAGCCGCCGACGACCCAGGCGAGCTGGAGCGTGGTGTCGCTGCGTGCGAAGGCGCTCGCCTGCACCCGGTGCGGCACGTCGCGCTGGATGGTCGCGTCGAGGGAGAACTTGGCCAGCGCCTGGCCGAGCCCGGCCACCAGGCCGAGCAGGGCGAGCGCGAGCACGCCGTAGAACAGGAAGCCGAGGACGACGACCGCGACGTCGGCGACGAGCACCGCCGAGACGGTGACCGCCGGGTTGATCCTCTTCAGCACCGACGCCGCGACGACGCCGAGGAGGTTGCCGGCCGCGGCACCGCCGACCACGAGCGCGGTGAGCACCTCGGTGCTCCAACCGTCGAGGGGGTTCTCGCGCAGCTGGAACGCCATGAACATGATGAGGAAGCCCGACAGCCAGCGCGGGGCGCAGTTCGCGCGCAGCGCGTAGGCGACGGCCGGCGGGATGCGGACGCTGCCGGTGCGGGCGTTCTCCGTGTCGCCGCGCAGGACGAGGTCGCCCTCGCCCTCGGACGAGTCGACCCGTGCGGGCAGCCGGATGGCGGCGATGGTCGCGGCCACGAAGAGCAGGAACGCGTAGCGCAGCACCCACTCCGGGCCGGCGAGCGAGGCCAGGCCCGCGATCGGCGCCGACACCGCGACGCCGACGATGCCCGACATCGAGACCCGCCCGTTCGCCTTGACCAGCGTGAAGTCGCGGGGCAGCAGCCGGGGTACGGCGGCGGCTCGCGTCACGCCGTACGCCTTGGACGCGACGAGCACGCCGAGCGCGGCGGGGAACAGCCACGCGGAGTCGGTGACCACGGCCCCCGCGAGCGCCCAGCACAGGAACGCCCGGGTCGCCATGGTCGCGCCGATCGCCCAGCGCCGACCGTGGGCGAACCGGTCGAGGAACGGGCCGATCAGCGGCGCCACGATCGCGAACGGCAGCATCGTGAGCGCGAGGAAGAGCGCCACCTGGCCGCGCGCCTCGCCCGACGGCACCGTGAAGAACAGCGTGCCCGCCAGCGAGATCGCCACCGCCGCGTCGCCGGCGGTGTTGAAGAAGTGCATCTGGATCAGGCGCGAGAGGCCGGACTCGCCGGCGCCCTGGGCCTCCGCCGCCCGCCGGGCGGTGCGCATCGTGAAGCTCCCGGCGCGGCGGGTCGCCCGCGCGGTGGCCCCGAACCCCCTCGAGACCTTGGACCCGCCGGCGGCGGTCGTGGGGTCGGTGGGCTCGGCCATGGCCCCATCCTGCCCGGTCGACCCCCACCCGAACTGACATCTGGGGCCGTCGTGGGTCATGATTCGGTCGTGATCACCGCCGTGCGCCCCAAGTCCGACTCCGCCTGCGTGGCGGCCGTGGACGTCGCGCGCGCCGCGCTGCTCGAGGACGTCCCCGCCGCGGACGCCGGCGAGCACCTCGGTCACGTGGTCGAGGGCGAGCGCGTCGTCACCCATCTCTTCGCGTGCACCCGCGCGGGGTACGTCGGCTGGCGCTGGTCGGTCACCGTCGCCCGGGCGCCGCGCCAGAAGCAGGTCACGGTCGACGAGGTCGTGCTCATCCCCGGCGACGAGGCGATCGTCGCCCCGGCGTGGGTCCCCTACCGCGAGCGGATCAAGCCCGGCGACCTGTCCCCGGGCGACCTGCTGCCGGTGTCCGACGACGACCCGCGGCTGGTCCCGACCTACGCCTTCGGCGACGACGAGCTGGACGGCGACGCCAAGGCGCAGATCCGCACAGTGGCCAAGGAGCTCGGCCTCGGCCGGGTCCGCACGCTCTCGCCGGAGGGCCGCGAGCTCGCCGCCCAGCGGTGGTACGACGGCGACGGCGGCCCCGACTCGCCGCTGGCCCGCTCCGCCCCGGACGCCTGCACCACCTGCGGCTTCCTGCTGCGCCTCAACGGCCCGCTCTCGGAGTTGTTCGGGGTGTGCGCCAACGGGGACGCCAACGACGACGGCCGGGTCGTGTCCTTCGACCACGGATGCGGTGCCCACTCGGAGGTCCGGCTCGCCAAGAAGCACGAGCCGCAGCCCCTTCCGGAGCCGGTGTTCGACACCCTCACCCCGGACGAGATCGAGCTGTTCTAGGCGCCCGGTCCTACAGCTCCGCCACCGGCCGTCCCTCGGCCCGCGCCTTGCGCCGGCGCCGGCAGTACTCCAGCCCGAACAGCCCCAGGCCGAAGCCGGCCAGGCAGGTCCAGAGCCACCACTCGCTGCCGTGGTCCTCCAGCCGGCCGTAGAACGGCAGCAGGGCGATGAAGCCGACCAGCCACACCGCCGTACCGACCTCGACGGTGCGCACGCCGTCGACGTCGAGCGGCTCGACGTCGGCCACGAAGAACGTCCGGTTGCCGAACTCACGGGTCATCGGCTGTTCGCCCTGCGGTTCCACGTGAGACACGCTAGTCGACGCCCCCTCTCGTCTGGGATGCTGCGCGCCGTGAGCACTCAGACCACGGCCGCCTCGAGCGGCATCGATCGCTTCTTCAAGATCACCGAGAGGGGATCGACCGTCGGCCGCGAGGTCCGCGGTGGCCTCGTCACGTTTTTCACGATGGCCTACATCATCGTGCTGAACCCGTTGATCCTCGGCTTCGCGGCGGACGAGGACGGCCAGCTCCTCGGCGGCGGCACGGAGCCGAACCTGGCGATGATCGCCGCCGGTACGGCGCTGGTCGCTGGCCTCATGACGATCCTCATGGGCGTCGTGGCCAACTACCCCCTCGCGCTCGCGACCGGGCTCGGCCTCAACGCGTTCGTCGCCTTCTCGATCGCCAGCCAGATGACCTGGGCCGACGCCATGGGCCTGGTCGTCATCGAGGGCCTGCTGATCCTGGTGCTCGTGCTGACCGGCTTCCGGGAGGCGGTGTTCCACGCCGTGCCCGCGCAGCTCAAGGTCGCCATCTCGGTCGGCATCGGTCTCTTCATCGCGCTGATCGGCTTCGTCGACGCCGGCTTCGTGACCCGCACGGACGCCGAGACCAACACGGTCCCGGTCGAGCTCGGGCAGGGCGGCGAGCTCGCCGGCTGGCCGGTCGTCGTCTTCTGCATCGGCCTGCTGCTCGTGATCGCCCTGTGGGTGCTCCGCGTCAAGGGCGCGATCCTGATCTCGATCGCGGTGACCACCGCGATCGCGCTGGTCGTCGAGGCGATCGGCGAGCCGAAGGTGTGGGGCCTCACCAAGCCGGTCTGGCCCGAGGACGTCATCAAGACCCCGGACTTCGGCACGGTCGGCGAGTTCAGCCTGCTCGGCTCGTGGGAGAACGCCGGTGTCATCACCGTCGTCCTGCTGATCTTCACGCTCATGCTCGCCGACTTCTTCGACACCATGGGCACGATGACCGCCATCGGTGCCGAGGCCGGTCTGCTCCGGGAGGACGGCACCCCGCCGAACACCCGCCGGATCCTCGTCGTCGACTCGATCGCCGCGGCCGCCGGTGGTGCCGGCGGCGTCTCGTCGAACACCTCCTACATCGAGTCGGCCTCCGGCGTCGGCGAGGGCGCCCGCACCGGCCTCGCCTCGGTCGTGACCGGTGTGCTGTTCCTCGTCGCGATCTTCCTGGCGCCGCTCGTGGAGATGATCCCGGCCCAGGCGGCGGTCCCGGCGCTGGTCCTGGTCGGGTTCCTGATGATGCAGCAGGTCAAGGGCATCGACTGGGACGACCTCGAGATCGCCATCCCGGCGTTCCTCACCATCGTGCTGATGCCGTTCACCTACTCGATCACCGTCGGCATCGGCGCCGGCTTCGTGACCTACGTCTTCATCAAGCTCGTCCGGGGCAAGGTCGCCACCATCCACCCGCTCATGTGGGTGGTCGCGGCGCTCTTCGTCGTCTACTTCGCCATCGGCCCCATCACCAACTGGCTCACCTGAGCCCGTCGTCAACGCCGAGTCGGCGCAGTCTCAGCTGAGACTGCGCCGACTCGGCATTTCAGGAGCAGGCAGGCACTGTCACGGTGACCGGAATAGTTAGCACAGGTAATGAGTTATGCTAACGAAATGCCTACCGTGGAGAAGGTCGTCAGGACGGACGCCGGGCTCGCCGCCGAGCTCCGGCTCAGCGTCATGCGCCTGCGTCGCCGGCTGGCCAACGAGCGCCATCCGGACAACGAGCTGAGCCTCAACCAGATGGCGGTGCTCGGCTGCCTGTTCCGCAACGGCGGGGCGCTGACCGTCGGGGAGCTCGCCTCCGCCGAGCGGGTGCAGCCGCCGTCGATGACGCGGTCCGTCAACTGCCTCGAGCGCAGCGGCGACGTCGTACGCCGCCCGCACGAGACCGACGGCCGCCAGGTCGTCGTCCAGCTGAGTGACCAGGGCCGGGCGCGAGTGCTCGCCGATCGAGACCGCCGCGACGCCTGGCTGAACCAGCGCCTGAAGGAGCTCAGCCCCGAGCAGCGCGCCACCCTCCGCAAGGCAGCCCCCATCCTCGAAGACCTCGCCCAGAAGGACTGATCACCACGAGCCCCACGTTCCGCGCCCTCCGCAATCCGAACTACCGGTTGTACCTGGCCGGCAGCGCGGTGTCGAACACCGGCACCTGGATGCAACGCGTGGCGCAGGACTGGCTCGTCCTCCAGCTCCCCGGCAACTCCGGCACCGAGCTGGGCATCACCACCGGGCTGCAGTTCCTCCCGGTGCTGCTGCTCAGCCCGTACGCCGGCGTGATCGCCGACCGCTTCCCGAAGCGCCGCCTCCTCCAGGTGACGCAGGCGACGATGGCGGCCGCCTCCCTGGTCCTCGGCCTGATCGCCGTGCTCGGCCTCGCGCAGACGTGGCACGTCTACCTGATCGCGTTCCTGTTCGGCATCGGCTCGGCGTTCGACGCCCCGGCCCGCCAGTCGTTCGTCTCCGAGATGGTCGGCCAGGACGACCTCACCAACGCGGTCGGCCTCAACTCGGCGAGCTTCAACGCGGCCCGCATCCTCGGCCCGGCGCTGGCCGGCCTGATGATCGGCGTGCTCGGCGGCGGGGCCGAGGCCACCGGCTGGGTCATCCTCATCAACGCGATCTCCTACGCAGCGGTCATCGCGCAGCTGGAGCGGATGAACACCGCGCTCCTCAACACCCCGGACGCGCAGCCACGCACGCCGGGCATGCTCGCCGAGGGCGTCCGCTACGTCCGCAGCCAGCCCAAGATGGTGATGATCCTGATCATCGTCTTCTTCGCGGGCACCTTCGGGATGAACTTCCAGATCACCTCGGCGCTGATGGCCACCGAGGTCTTCGGCAAGGGCGCCGGCGAGTTCGGCCTCCTCGGCTCGGCGATGGCGGTCGGCTCGCTGACCGGTGCGCTCATGGCGGCCCGCCGCGTGCGGATCCGGATGCGGCTGATCGTGGGCGCCGGCCTGGCCTTCGGCGTGGCCGAGATCGTGGCCGGCTTCCTGCCGACGTACCTCGCCTTCGCGCTGTTCAGCCCGGTCATTGGGTTCTGCACGCTGACCCTGCTGAACTCCGCCAACGCGACCATGCAGCTCGAGTCCGACCCCCGGCTCCGCGGACGCGTGATGGCGCTCTACATGACCATCGTGATGGGCGGTACGCCGCTCGGCTCCCCGATCATCGGCTGGATCGGCACCCACCTCGGTGCCCGCTGGAGTCTGGTCATCGGCGGCGTGCTGACGATCGTGGGAGTACTCTTGGCTCTCGCCGTGTACGCACGGCTCCGCGGAGGCGCCCGCAGCGTTTTGCATGCCGTCGAGCCCCCGGGTAGCCTTAATCCTCGTGTCTGGGACAACCAGGCCGTTGCGCGTGCCCGGAAGCAGTCGAGTGAACAGGCTCTCGGCTCCGGCACGGAAATCCCCGTCAGCGAGACCGTGAGCGGCTCCCGCTGATCGGCGGGCCGGGCGACACGCCCGACCTCGGGGGCGAGCAGCGCGGGTTGGGTTCGCACCAGCCGGACACGAAGCAGCACACCGTGCGAGCAGAGCGTTCGTACTGAGAGCGGAAAAGAAGGGGAACCACTCAGGTGCCCACCATTCAGCAGTTGGTCCGCAAGGGCCGCCAGGACAAGGTGTCGAAGAACAAGACGCCGGCCCTGAAGGGATCGCCGCAGCGCCGAGGCGTCTGCACGCGCGTCTACACCACCACCCCGAAGAAGCCGAACTCCGCCCTGCGCAAGGTCGCCCGTGTGCGCCTGTCCAGCGGCGTCGAGGTCACCGCCTACATCCCGGGTGTCGGTCACAACCTCCAGGAGCACTCGATCGTGCTCGTCCGCGGCGGCCGTGTGAAGGACCTTCCCGGCGTCCGCTACAAGATCATCCGCGGCACCCTCGACACCCAGGGCGTCAAGAACCGCAAGCAGGCTCGCAGCCGCTACGGCGCCAAGAAGGAGAAGAGCTGACATGCCGCGCAAGGGTCCCGCTCCGAAGCGCCCGATCGACGTCGACCCGGTCTACGGGTCGCAGCTGGTCACCCAGCTCGTCTCGAAGGTGCTCCAGGACGGCAAGAAGCAGGTCGCTCAGCGCATCGTCTACACCGCGCTCGAGGGCTGCCGCGAGAAGACCGGCACCGACCCGGTCGTCACGCTGAAGCGTGCGCTCGACAACGTCAAGCCGGCCATCGAGGTTAAGTCCCGCCGCGTCGGTGGTGCGACCTACCAGGTCCCGATCGAGGTCAAGGGCACGCGCGGCACCACGCTCGCGCTGCGCTGGCTCGTCGGCTACGCCGCCGACCGTCGCGAGAAGACGATGCACGAGCGCCTCATGAACGAGATCCTCGACGCCTCCAACGGCCTCGGTGCCGCTGTGAAGAAGCGCGAGGACACCCACAAGATGGCCGAGTCCAACAAGGCCTTCGCGCACTACCGCTGGTGACCACGGGCGCGGGCGACCATCGTCGCCCGCGCTCCACACCGCAATTCCTACTTTCTAAGGAACGCTGACAACAGTGGCTGTCGACATCACCACGGACCTCAACAAGGTCCGCAACATCGGCATCATGGCGCACATCGACGCCGGCAAGACCACCACCACCGAGCGCATCCTCTTCTACACCGGCATCACCTACAAGATCGGTGAGGTCCACGAGGGCGCGGCCACGATGGACTGGATGGAGCAGGAGCAGGAGCGCGGCATCACGATCACGTCCGCCGCGACGACCTGCTGGTGGAAGAACCACCAGATCAACATCATCGACACCCCGGGCCACGTGGACTTCACGGCCGAGGTCGAGCGCTCGCTGCGCGTCCTCGACGGCGCCGTCGCGGTGTTCGACGGTGTCGCCGGTGTCGAGCCCCAGACCATGACCGTGTGGCGCCAGGCGAACAAGTACTCGGTGCCCCGCATGTGCTTCGTCAACAAGCTGGACCGCACCGGCGCGGACTTCTTCCGCTGCGTCGACATGATGGTCGAGCGCCTCAACAGCACCCCGCTGGTCCTCCAGCTCCCGATCGGGGCCGAGAGCGACTTCCTGGGTGTCATCGACCTGGTCGGCATGCGCGCGCTCACCTGGCGCGGCGAGACCACCATGGGTGAGGACTACGCCGTCGAGGAGATCCCCGCGGAGCTGGCCGAGCAGGCCGCGGAGTACCGCGAGAAGCTGCTCGAGACGCTGTCGGAGGCCGACGACGAGATCATGGAGAAGTACCTCGAGGAGGGTGAGTTCACCGTCGACGAGCTCGAGGCCGCGATCCGTCGCGCCACGCTCGCCGACAAGCTCAACCCGGTCCTCTGCGGCACCGCGTTCAAGAACAAGGGCGTGCAGCCCCTGCTCGACGCGGTCGTGAAGTTCCTCCCCTCGCCTCTCGACATCGACGCGATCATCGGCCACAAGCCGAACGACGAGGAGACCACGATCTCCCGCAAGCCGTCGGACGACGAGCCGTTCTCGGGCCTGGCCTACAAGATCGCCTCGGACCCGCACCTCGGCAAGCTGATCTACGTCCGCGTGTACTCGGGCAAGCTCGAGGCGGGCTCGACCGTGGTCAACTCGGTCACCGGCCGCAAGGAGCGGATCGGCAAGGTCTACCAGATGCACGCGAACAAGCGTGAGGAGATCGCGTCGGTCGGCGCCGGCCAGATCGTCGCCGTCATGGGCCTGAAGGACACCAAGACCGGTCACACCCTGTGCGACCCGAGCAACCAGGTCGTCCTCGAGTCGATGACGTTCCCGGCCCCGGTGATCGAGGTCGCGATCGAGCCCAAGACCAAGGGCGACCAGGAGAAGCTCGGCACCGCGATCCAGCGGCTCTCCGACGAGGACCCGACCTTCACGGTCAAGTCCGACGAGGAGACCGGCCAGACGATCATCGCCGGCATGGGCGAGCTCCACCTGGAGATCCTCGTCGACCGGATGAAGCGCGAGTTCCGCGTCGAGGCCACCGTCGGCAAGCCGCAGGTCGCCTACCGCGAGACCCTTCGCAAGGAGGTCACGAACCACAGCTACACGCACAAGAAGCAGACCGGTGGTTCGGGTCAGTTCGCGAAGGTCGTCGTCTCGCTCGGTCCGAACATCGACCCCGAGACCGGCACCGGCGCGGGCTACGAGTTCGTGAACAACGTCTCCGGTGGTCGCGTCCCGCGCGAGTACATCCCGTCGGTCGACCAGGGTGGCCAGGAGGCCATGGAGTTCGGCGTCCTCGCCGGCTACCCGATGGTCGACGTGAAGTTCACGCTCGAGGACGGCGCCTACCACGACGTCGACTCGTCCGAGCTCGCGTTCAAGATCGCCGGCAACCAGGCCTTCAAGGAGGCCGCCCGCATGGCCAAGCCCGTGCTGCTGGAGCCGATGTTCGCGGTGGAGGTGACGACCCCCGAGTCGTTCCTCGGCACCGTCATCGGTGACATCAACAGCCGTCGTGGCCAGATCCAGGCACAGGAGGAGCGTCACGGTGACATGGTCATCAACGCCCTCGTGCCGCTGTCCGAGATGTTCGGGTACGTTGGCGACCTGAGGTCCAAGACCTCCGGCCAGGCTTCGTACTCGATGGAGTTCGACTCGTACGCCGAGGTTCCCACGAACATCGCCGACGAGATCATCAAGAAGGTTCGCGGCGAGTAATCGTCACTGACCCTCGGCAGTACACCCAGCAAGTACGAGTCAAGTACCACATCAACCCAGGAGGAGCCCACAGTGGCTAAGGCGAAGTTCGAGCGGACCAAGCCGCACGTCAACATCGGCACGATCGGTCACATCGACCACGGCAAGACCACCCTGACTGCCGCGATCACCAAGGTCCTGCACGACAAGTACCCGGACCTGAACCCGTTCACGCCGTTCGACGAGATCGACAAGGCTCCGGAGGAGCGCCAGCGCGGTATCACGATCTCGATCGCGCACGTCGAGTACCAGACCGAGGCGCGCCACTACGCGCACGTCGACTGCCCGGGTCACGCGGACTACATCAAGAACATGATCACCGGCGCGGCCCAGATGGACGGCGCGATCCTCGTGGTCGCCGCCACCGACGGCCCGATGCCGCAGACCCGTGAGCACGTGCTGCTCGCCCGCCAGGTCGGCGTGCCGGCCCTGGTCGTCGCCCTGAACAAGTGCGACATGGTCGACGACGAGGAGCTCATCGAGCTCGTCGAGATGGAGGTGCGCGAGCTCCTCTCCGAGTACGAGTTCCCGGGCGACGACATCCCGGTCGTGCGCGTGGCGGCCTTCCCGGCCCTCAACGGCGACGCCAAGTGGGGCGAGTCGGTCCTCGAGCTGATGAACGCGGTCGACGAGTACATCCCGACCCCGGAGCGCGAGACGGACAAGCCGTTCCTCATGCCCGTCGAGGACGTCTTCACGATCACCGGTCGTGGCACCGTCATCACCGGTCGCATCGAGCGCGGCATCGTCAAGGTCGGCGAGGACGTCGAGATCGTCGGCATCCGCGAGGGCTCGCAGAAGTCCACCGTCACCGGTGTCGAGATGTTCCGCAAGCTTCTCGACGAGGGCCAGGCCGGTGAGAACGTCGGTCTGCTGCTTCGTGGCACCAAGCGCGAGGACGTCGAGCGCGGCATGGTCGTCATCAAGCCGGGCACCACGACCCCGCACACCAACTTCGAGGCCTCGGTCTACATCCTCTCGAAGGAGGAGGGCGGCCGTCACACGCCGTTCTTCAACAACTACCGTCCGCAGTTCTACTTCCGGACCACGGACGTGACCGGCGTCGTGACCCTCCCCGAGGGCACCGAGATGGTCATGCCGGGTGACAACACCGAGATGTCGGTGGAGCTCATCCAGCCGATCGCCATGGACGAGGGTCTGCGCTTCGCGATCCGCGAGGGTGGCCGCACCGTCGGCGCCGGCCGGGTCACCAAGATCACCAAGTGACCTGACCTGACCTAGTCAGACACAGCAAGGGCCCCCGGCCGTCAGGCTGGGGGCCCTTGCTGTGTCCGCTGACCTGTCAGGAATGGTCGTCCGGCCGCCGCTGACCCGTCAGGAATGGCCGACCAGAAGTGACAGGTCAGCGGGCTCGGGACGACCGGAAGTGACAGGTCAGCGAAGGAGGGCGGCGACGGCCTCGCCGAAGACCTCGGTGTGCCGGTCGACGTCCGCCTCGGTGTGGTGCGGGCTGAACAGCGCCATGTTGTGGAACGGCGTCAGCAGCACGCCGCGGTTGAGGCACCACAGGTGCAGGAAGCCCTCGAGCTCCTCGTCGACCGCGGCGGCCGCCGCGGCGCCGTCGCGCGGGGGCGGGCAGAACCAGTACTCCGCCCGGCAGCCGAGCTGCTGCACGTGCCAACCGAGGCCGTGCTCGGCGATCACGCCGGCGACGCCGTCGGTGAACCGCTCCGCCAGGGGTACGGCGACCGCGAAGTCCTCCTCGCGCAGGCAGGTCGAGAGCGTCGCCCGGATCGCGGCCAGCGCGAGCGCGTTGCCGGTGAGCGTGCCGCCCACGCCCGCGACGTCGATCTCGTGGCCCAGCATCGGGCCGGTGAGCCGGTCCCGCACCTCCGCGCTCAGGCCGTACGCCGCACAGGGGATGCCGCCGCCGATCGGCTTGCCGACGACCAGCAGGTCGGGCTCGAGGCCCCACGCGGCGGTCGCGCCGCCGGGGCCGGAGCACAGGGTGTGGGTCTCGTCGATGACGAGCAGCACCCCGTGCCTGCGGGTGATCTCGCGGACCGCGTCGAGGTAGCCGGGCTCGGGCAGCACGATGCCGATGTTGGTGAGCGCCGGCTCCATGAGCAGGCACGCCACGTCGCCCAGCGCGAGCCGCCGGTCGAGCGCCTCGGCGTCGTTGAACGGCACGACCGCCGTGGTCGCCGAGACCGGCACCTGCGGGCCGAGCGCCCCGGGGCGGGGGACGACCGCGTCGCCGTCGAGCACGGCCAGGGTCTCGTCGACCGTGCCGTGGTAGCACCAGTCCATCACCGCGATCCGCGGCCGGCCGGTGAGGTGGCGCGCGAAGCGCAGCACGAACCGGTTCGCGTCGGTCGCCGACATCGCCAGCTGCCACGACGGCAGCCCGAAGCGCCGGGTGAGCTCCTCGCCCACCCACACCGCGTCGGCCGACGGCAGCATCGTGGTGATGCCCCGCGACGCCCGCTCGGCCAGGGCCGACGTCACCTGCGGCAGCGCGTGGCCGGTCATCGCGCCGGTGTCGCCGAGGCAGAGGTCGACGTACTCGATCCCGTCGACGTCGGTCAGCCGCGCGCCGGAGGCGGAGTCGAAGAAGAGCGGGAAGCGGCCCGGCCACCGGGTCATCCACGGCATCGGCACCCCCGCCAGCAGCGGCCCCCGGGCCTGCTCGGCGAGGTCGGCGGAGCGCGGGTGGAGGTCGGCGAACCGGTCCTCCTCCTGGGCGCGGAGGGTGGCGAGTCGGTCCGGCGCGATCATGGTTGCGAAGATAGGGCACATGCCCGAGGACCGTGCGCGACCGGCGCGCCCGCACCACAAACTGACCGAGGACGGCCGGCGGATGCGGGAGGTGCTGACCTACTCCCGCCGCGGCAGCCGGTTCACGCCGCGGCAGGCCGAGGCGTGGGGCACGTACGCCGAGCAGTGGTGGCTGCCGGACGAGGCGGTCGACGCGGACGGGTTCACGCTCGCCGGCATGTTCGACCGGACGGCGCCGCTGGTCGTGGAGATCGGCTGCGGCATCGGGGAGGCGACGGCGGTGCTCGCCGCGGCCCGTCCCGACCACAACGTGCTGGCCTTCGAGGTCTGGCGACCCGGTGTCGCCGACAGCCTGGGCCGCATCGGCGAGGCCGGGCTCACCAACGTGCGGATGCTCAGCGTCGACGCGGTCTGGTCGATGGAGCACCTCGTCGAGCCGGGCACCCTCGCCGGCCTCTGGACCTTCTTCCCCGACCCGTGGCACAAGAAGCGGCACCACAAGCGCCGACTGGTGAACCCCGACTTCGCGCACCTCGCCGCGACCCGGCTGGCGCCGGGCGCCGAGTGGCGGCTGGCGACCGACTGGGCCGACTACGCCGAGCAGATGGTCGAGGTCCTCGACGCCGAGCCGCTGCTCGAGGGCGGCGTCACCGAGCGGTGGGCGGAGCGCCCGGTCACCCGGTTCGAGCGCAAGGGCCTCGACGCCGGCCGGGAGATCACCGACCTGCGCTACGTCAGGGTGGCGGCGCGGTAGTACGCCGGACCACGAGCCGGGTCGGGAGCACCACCTGCTCCGGCACCCACTGCTTGCCCGAGAGCCCGGCGAGCACCTGCTGGGCCGCGACCCGGCCCTGCTCGTGGACGGGCTGCGCGACGGTGGTGAGGTCGAAGAACTCGGCCATCTCGTGGTCGTCGATGCCGATGACCGAGACGTCCTCCGGCACCCGGAGGCCGAGCTCCCGCGCGGCGCGGATGACGCCGATCGCCATCTCGTCCGACGCGGCGAAGATCGCGGTGGGCCGGTCGGGTCGGTCGAGCAGGGCCAACCCGGCGCGCGACGCGCCGGCGGCGCTGAACTCGCCGTCGGCCTCGAGCGTCGGGTCGTGGTCGAGGCCGGCCTCGGCCAGGGCGCCGCGGTAGCCGGCGACACGAGCGGCGGGCGCGGTGAAGTCGAGGACCCCGTCGACCGCGCCGCCGACGTACGCGATCCGCTGGTGGCCGAGCCCGGCGAGGTGGGACGTCGCGCAGCGGGCCGCGGCCTCGTCGTCGATCCGCACGGTCGCCCAGCCGGGGACGTCGGCCCCGACGATCGTGACCGGCCGGCCGAGCTTGTCCAGCCGGGCCAGCTCGTCGGGGCTGGGCTTGAGGCTGAGCACCAGGACGGCGTCGACTCGCTTGGTCAGCAGGCTGGTCTCGAAGACCCGGTGCCGGGCCGACTCGTCGCCCGCGAGGTTGTAGAGCAGCAGGTCGTACCCCGCGCGCCGGAGCACCTCCTCGGCGCCGTGGACGACCGCGGCGAAGAACCAGCGGGTCACCCACGGCACGATCACCGCGACGGTGCGGGTCTGGCCGCTGGCCAGGCCGGCCGCGCTGGGGGAGGGCACGTAGCCGAGCCGGCGGGCGGTCTCCATGACCCGGCCCCGGGTCTCCTCCGAGACGCCGGGCAGACCGCGCAGGGCGCGGGAGACCGTCGCCGTCGACATCTCGACCTCGCGCGCCACGTCCTTGATCCCGGTCATGTTGGGAGCGCTCCCATTCCGTCGGCGTACGGATTAGGGTGGCGCGCATGACCCAGCACCTGCCGGACGGCTCCCGCCTCTCCTACGGCGTCGCGACGGCGGCGTACCAGATCGAGGGCGCGACGACCGAGGACGGCCGCGGACCCTCCATCTGGGACACCTTCGCGAACACCCCGGGCGCGACCCGGGACGGCAAGGACGGCTCGGTCGCCTGCGACTCCTACCACCGCTACGCCGAGGACCTCGACCTGGTCGCCGGCTCCGGAGTCGGCTGGTACCGCTTCTCCGTCGCCTGGCCGCGGATCGTGCCCGCGGGCACCGGCCGCGTCGAGAAGCGCGGCCTGGACTACTACGACCGGCTCGTCGACGCGGCGCTCGCGCGCGGTGTGCAGCCGACCGCGACGCTCTACCACTGGGACCTCCCGCAGGCCCTCGAGGACCGCGACGGGTGGCTCAACCGCGACACCGCGGAGGCCTTCGCCGACTACGCGATGGTCGTCCACGACCGGCTCGGCGACCGGGTGAAGGTCTGGGCGACGCACAACGAGCCGTGGTGCGCGGCGTACCTCGGCTACGCCGCCGGCGTGCACGCCCCCGGCCGCACGGAGGGCGGGGCCGGGCACCGCGCGGCCCACCACCTCAACCTCGGCCACGGCCTCGCCGCGGCCCGGCTCCACGAGGCCGGCGTGACCGACCTCGGCATCGTCCACAACCTCGCGCCGTTCTGGCCCGAGGACGAGGCGGCCGCGCAGGCCGCCGACGAGCTCGACGCCGTCCGCAACCGGGTGTGGCTCGGACCGCTCGTCGACGGGGCGTACGACGAGGGCCTGCTCCGCGTCGCGCCCGAGCTGGCCGACCCGTCGCTGGTGCGCGACGGCGACCTGGCGCTGGTCCGCGGCTCGGCCGACTGGATCGGCGTCAACTACTACACGCCGTTCCGCCCGACCCTGGCCGATCCGGGCGTGGAGCGGCACCCGGAGGTCGACGCCTACCCGGGCGTCACGCCGGTCTCGTTCGTGGTGCGTGAGCCGCGCACCGACATCGGCTGGGAGGTCGACGCCACCGGGCTCGAGGCGATCCTCCTCCAGACCCACGAGCGCACCGGGCTGCCCCTGGTGGTCACCGAGAACGGCGCGGCCTGCCCCGACACCAGCCTCGACGACCAGGATCGGATCGGCTACCTGCGCGACCACGTCGCCGCCACCGAGCGGGCCCGCGCCGCAGGCGCGGACGTCAGGGCGTACATCGTCTGGACGCTCCTCGACAACTTCGAATGGGCGGAGGGCTACACGAAGACCTTCGGGATCGTACACATCGACCCCGAGGACCAGACCCGGACGCCGAAGGCGTCCTACCACTGGCTGGCGGAGCACATCGCGTCCGGGTCCGGTCCGACGGGCTGAGTCCGTCAGCCCTTGACGCTTCCCGCGAGCAGGCCGCGCACGAAGTAGCGCTGCAGCGCGAGGAAGACGATCAGCGGCACCACGAGCGCGACGAACGCGCCCGCCGACAGCAGGAACCAGTCCTGTCCACGCGTGCCCGACAGCTCGGCCAGGCGCACCGTGAGCGGCGAGGTCTGGAGGCTGCCGCCGCTGAACACCAGCGCGACGAGCAGGTCGTTCCAGACCCAGAGGAACTGGAAGATGCCGAACGCCGCGATGGCGGGCGCCATGAGCGGCAGCATGAGCCGGCTGAAGATCTGCACGTGCCCGGCGCCGTCGACGCGGGCCGACTCGATCAGCTCGCCCGGGATCTGGCTCATGAAGTTGTGCAGCAGGTAGATCGCCAGCGGCAGCGCGAACATCGAGTGCGAGAGCCAGATCGTGTAGAAGCCGCCGCCCGGGGCATCGGCCCCGGCGAGGCCGAGGTCCACGTAGAGCGTGAGCAGCGGGATCATCGTGACCTGGATCGGGACGATCTGCAGCGCGAAGATCGCGACGAACAGGATGCTGCGGCCCGGGAACTGCATCCACGCGAACGCGTAGGCCGCCATCGTCGCGATGGCCACCGGGATCAGCACCGCCGGGAGCGTGATGACGATCGAGTTGATGAAGTACGTCGCGAAGTCGGTGCCCGGGTCGTTGAGGACGTAGTCGTAGTTGTCGAGGGTGAAGGACGGGTCGGTGAAGACCGTCCACCACCCGCTCGACGTGACGTCGCTCTCGGGCCGCAGCGAGGTGATGAACAGGCCGATCGTCGGGACCGTCCAGAGGACGGCGATGACGACCGCCGTGACGGACGCCCAGGGCGAGGTGAGCGCCTTGTGGGCGCTGCTGGCCGCGGTCTCCTGGGCGACGACGGCCTCGACGCCCTTCTCGTCCGGGATGACGGTGCTCATCGTGCCTCCAGCTTGCGCATCTGACGGACGTTGTAGATGACGATCGGGACCACCAGCAAGAAGATCAGCACGCCCAGGGCGGAGCCCAGCCCGCGGTTGCCGGCCGTGAAGCTCTGCCGGTAGAACTCGTAGGCCAGCACGCTGGTGTCGAAGTTGCCGCCGACGGTCGTGCGCACGATGTCGAAGGCCTTGAGGGTCGTGATGCTGATCGTCGTGAGCACCACGATCAGCGAGGGCCGGATGCTCGGGACCGTGATGAAGCGGAACATCTTCAGACCGCTCACGCCGTCGAGCCGTGCGGCCTCGACGATGTCCTCGGGGATGGCCTTGATCGAGGCCGACAGGATCGTCATCGCGAAGCCGGCCTGGACCCAGATCATGATGACGATGAGGAACAGGGTGTTCCAGGGCGCGTCCTGCAGGAAACGGTAGGTGTCGAAGCCCAGCACCTTGAGGATCTGGTTCGCGATACCGATCTGGTCGCTCTCGGTCTGGCGGTAGTCGTAGACGAACTTCCAGATGAGCGACGCGCCGACCAGGGAGATCGCCATCGGCAGGAAGATGAGCGCCTTGGCGAACTTCTCGAACCGGGCGCGGTCGATGAGGACGGCATAGACGAGCCCGATCCCCGTGGAGAACAGCGGGACCAGGGCGACCCAGAGCACGGTGTTGATGAGCACCTGGATCTGGGCGTCGTCGGTGAAGATCGTCTGGTAGTTCTCGAACCCGACGAACTCCTGGAGGTTCCGGCTCCGGAAGGAGTTGTAGATCGTGACGAGGGCCGGGTAGACCAGGCCGACGCAGATCAGGGCGACGGCCGGGAGGATGAACGCGGCCGACTGTGCGATCTCGCCGCGGCGCGATCGCAGGCGTTGGGTCGCGAGGAGGATCACGGCGACGACGGCGAAGAACACGCCGACCGCGATCAGCATCTGGGCGAACTTCTCGCCTGTGGACATGTGGGACTCCTGTGGCTCAGGGCGCCGGACCGGAGGCTCGGCATCCGCGTGGACGAGGAGAGGGACGAAGGCGGAGGGGGCCCGCCCGCCGTACGACGGACGGGCCCCCGATGTTTCCGCAGGCCGGCTGGCGCCGGCGACCGGTCACGGCCAGGACGCCTCGATGTTGTCGAGGGTGTCCTCCGTGCTCTGGTCCTCACCGATCCACGCGGTCATCTCCTTCCAGAAGGAGCCCGCGCCGACCGCGCCCGGCATCAGGTCCGAGCCGTCGAAGCGGAAGACCGCGTCGGGGTTCTGCAGGATCTCGACCGAGACCTTGTCGATCGGGCTGGCGACGTTGGCGATGTCGAGCTTCTTGTTGGCCGAGACGAAGCCGCCGCGCGTGGTGGCCTTGCCCTTCTCGTTCACCCACACGCCGCCGGAGATGTAGGTCATGAAGGCCTGCACCTCGACGTCTTCCGAGAACGCGGTGACGAACTCGCCACCACCGAGGACCGGGCTGCCGAACTCCTCGCCGATCGGCGGGAGGTAGAAGGCGAACGCGTCGCCGTCCTCCGACACGTCGGTGCCATCGGGCCAGTTGGCGGCGTAGAAGCTCGCCTGGCGGTGCATCGCGCAGTCGCCGTCGAGGATCGGCAGGCCGCCGTCGGTGAACTCGGTGCTCGCGATCGAGCGGAAGTCGCCGAAGCCGCCGTTGACGTAGTCGTCGTTCTTCAAGATGTTGCCGACGGTGTCGAGGCCCTCGACCACGGCCGGGTCGTTGAAGGGGATCTCGTGGTTGACCCACTGGTCGTACACGTCGGGACCGCCGGTCCGGAGCAGCACGTCCTCGAGCCAGTCGGTGGCCGGCCAGCCGGTTGCCTCGCCGGAGCCGATGCCCGCGCACCACGGCTTGATGCCGCTGTCCGCGATGGTGTCGGAGAGGGCGAGCATCTCGTCCCAGGTGGTCGGGATCTCCCAGCCGTTGTCGGCGAACATCTTCGGGGAGTACCACACGAAGGACTTCACGTTGGCGGTCAGCGGCGGCGCGTAGAAGGTGCCGTCGACCGTGCCGTAGGCCTTCCAGTCCTCGCCGTAGAACTCGTCGACGTTGGCGGAGACGCTCTCGGGCGCCTCGACGACGGCGCCGGTGTCCTCGACCAGGGTCTTGAGGAGGCCCGGCTGCGGGACGAACGCGACGTCCGGCGGGTTGCCGGACTGGACGCGGACGACGAGCTGGGTCTCGAACTCCTTGGAGCCCTCGTAGGTGACCGTGGCGCCGGTGCAGGTCTCGAACAGCTTGAACGAGTCGATGTAGGGCTGGTCCTCGGGGGCGACGATCGAGGTGTAGATCGTGACGTCCTTGCCGTCGAGGTCACCGAAGTCGGCGAGCTGCTCGAGGCCGTCGCACTCGGCCATGTCCTCGCCCGGCCAGGTACCGCTGGCCTCGCTGCCACCGCCGCCTTCGTCGCCACCGCCACAACCGGCGAGGACGAGCCCCGTGCTGACGAGGGCGGCCGCGACGGCCATCCCTCGGCGGGTGTTCCGTGATCGCATGCGTGCATTCCCTTCTGCAGTGTCAGCAGGTCCGTCCCTGGGTCCACGCTCCGGAGCCTGCTGTCCGTCGAGGACGATGCAAACGTTTACGTAACCGCCCGTCAAGGCGCCGCAATAACGTTTCCGTAACGCAGGTCACATTTCGTGGGAACGCTCCCACAGCTCCATGGCCCTGGTCCGCGCCGTTTCGCTAGCGGACAGGTCGTCAGCAGGTCTGGACCGGACGCGCGATCTCGGGAGCCGTCCCCGGGGAGGTCAGCGACGCCGGACCAGGCGTCGCCGCAGGTCGGCCTCGCGGGCGAGCCGGGCGCTGTCGCGCTCGCGTCGGGCGGCGACCACCGCCGCCAGGAACGCCTCGGGAGCGGTGCCGGGCGGAGGGGGCGGGGCGACGTACTCGCCCACGGCGGTGGCCAGCTCGGTGCCGATCGTCGCGCGCGAGGCCGGGTCGATCGCCGGCAGTCGGCCGAGGAACTGGCGGACCGCGAGCGCGAGGCCGGTCGGGAGCGACGCCATGTCGGCCGACTGCGCCCACGCGGCGAGGTGCGGCGGCATCTGCGCCGGGTGGGCGAGCTGGAGCTTCACCCGCTCGCGCACGACATAGGTGCCGGCGGCGTAGTCGCCCAGGCGCTTGCCGCGCGAGCTCAGCAGAGCCGAGAAGAACGCGGGACCGCCGAGGAACACGTAGATCTCCACCACGCCGATCAGCGCGCGGACGAAGGCGTGCTGGAAGGAGATCGGGCCGGCGTCGTCGCGGACGGTGCGCAGCCCGAAGGCCAGCTTGCCGATCGTGCGGCCGCGGGTCAGCGTCTCCATCGCGGTCGGGAAGACCAGGAACGACACGATGACCGAGGCGAGCATCGCCACCTCGGTCAGCGCCTCGCTGGAGCGTAGGGAGGCGATCACCAGCCCCATGACCAGCGCGATCAAGAGCACGAACGTGATCACGACGTCGAGCAGCCCGGACGCGATCCGCGACCCGAGCCCGGCCGGGGGCAGGTCGAGCGCGACCGCCTCGCCGGTGACGAGGTCGTCGGTGGTCAGCGTCGCGAACTCGGGGGCCGCCATGGTGCGGTCAGTCTAGGCTCGGGGCATGGACCTCGACGCGTACGTCGCGGCGCACGCGGCCGAGTGGCAGCGGCTCGAGGTCCTGACCAGGACCCGGCGGCTCAGCGGTGCGGAGGCCGACGAGCTCGTCGAGCGGTACCAGCAGGTGGCGACCCACCTGTCCGTCGTCCGCACCTCGGCGCCGGACCCGTCGCTGGTCGCGCACCTCTCCTCGATCCTCGCGCGGGCGCGCACGAAGGCCGCGGGCACGCGCACGGGCACGTGGCGCGGCGTGCGGCTGTTCTTCGTGGAGCGGTTCCCGGCGGCGCTCTACCGGCTGCGGTGGTGGTGGCTGGGGACCATGGCCGCCTGCGTCGTCGTCACCGCGGTGATGATGATCTGGCTGCTGGAGCACCCGCTCGTCGAGCAGAGCCTGCTGTCGCCCGAGGAGGTCGACCAGTTGGTGCGGCACGACTTCGAGAACTACTACAGCGAGTACGCCGCCAGCCACTTCGCCGCCCAGGTCTGGGTCAACAACGCGTGGGTGACGGCGCTCTGCCTGGCGCTCGGCATCCTCGGCGTGCCGGTCGTGTACCTGCTCTTCACCAACCTCGCGAACGTCGCCGTCATCGGCTCGATCATGATCCGCCACGACCACGGCGCCCACTTCTGGGGGCTGATCCTCCCGCACGGCCTGCTCGAGCTCACCGCCGTCTTCGTCGCCGGCGGCGTCGGCCTGCGGCTGTTCTGGTCCTGGGTCGAGCCCGGAGGGCTCACCCGCGCCCAGTCGCTCGCCCGCGAGGGCCGCACGGTCGGCACCGTCGCGCTCGGCCTGGTCGCCGTGCTGCTCGTCAGCGGCGTGATCGAGGGGTTCGTGACGCCCTCGCCGCTACCCACCTGGGCCCGCGTCGGCATCGGCCTCCTCGCCGAGGCGGTCTTCTTCGCCTACGTCTTCGTCCTCGGCCGCAACGCCTACCTCCGCGGCCAGAGCGGCGACGTCGACGGGGCGCTGGTGGAGGACCGGGTCGCTACGCAGGCGTGAGGCGGCGGGAGGTCATACGGGCTGGCTGCCCGAGCGACCACCTCGCATGACGTCCTGCTGCTTGGGCAGGTGACGGCGAGCGCCGTCAGGTCCGGACGTGCCCCTGGGCCCACCGGACGAGCGGGGCGAGGAGGCCGACGGCCTGGTGGCCGGCCTCGGTGAGGGAGTACTCGACGTGCGGCGGGACGACCGGCCGCGCGTCCCGGACGACGAGGTGGTCGGCCTCGAGGGTCTGGAGCGTCTGGATCAGCATCTTCTCGCTGACGCCGGCGATCTCCCGCTTCAGCTCGCTCCAACGCAGCGTCCGCCCGTCGAGGGCCAGCAGCACCAGCACGCCCCACTTGCTCGTCACGTGCTCGACGAGCGTGCGGGTGTCGGGGCAGGCGGTGTCGAGCTGGAGGTCGCGGACGAGGGCCATGGCGCCGATCATACTCACCTGCGGGTGGGTACCCCACTTCAAAGTAGGTACTGCCCGGAGGGAAGGTACCCGCCGTCGACCGGGTTGGGACGGGTGCACCCCGCACCCGAACCTGGAGGAACCCATGTCCTACGTCGTCACCGGAGCCACCGGCCACCTCGGCCACCTCGTCGTGGAGGCCCTGCTCGAGAAGGGGATCGCGCCCGGCGACGTGGTCGCCACCGGCCGCTCGGTCGAGAAGCTCGCCGACCTCGCCGACCGCGGCGTGCGGGTCGAGCGGCTCGACTTCGACGCCGTCCCCGAGACGGTGCCCTGGCTCGGCGCGGGCGACGTCGTGCTGCTCGTGTCGGGCAGCGACGTGGGCCGCCGGGTGCCCCAGCACACCGCGGTCGTCGAGCTGGCGCAGCGCGCCGGCGCCGCCCGCATCGTCTACACGAGCGCGCCCGCCGCCGACGACACCGACCTGGTGCTCGCGCCCGAGCACGCCGCCACCGAGCAGGTGATCCGCGCGAGCGGTCTGCCGTTCACCTTCCTGCGCAACGGCTGGTACACCGAGAACTACGTGCCGGCGTTCGAGCGCGCCCGCGAGACCGGCGTGGTCGCGGGCAACACCGCCGACGGCCGGGTCGCGAGCGCCCCGCGCTCGGACTTCGCCGAGGCCGCCGCGGTCGTCCTGACGACCGACGGCCACGAGGGCGCCGTCTACGAGCTGTCCGGCGACGTGGCCTGGGACTTCGACGAGCTCGCCGCGACCTTCGCCGCGGTGCTGGGCCGCGACGTGACCTACGCGCGGCTCACGCCCGAGCAGCACCGACAGGCGCTGCTCGACGCCGGTCTCGACGAGGGTACGGCGGGCTTCGTGGTCGCCCTCGACCAGAACATCGCCGACGGCCTGGTCGCCGTCACCACCGGCGACCTGGCCGAGCTGCTCGGCCGGCCGACGACCCCGCTGCGGGAGACCGTCAGCGCCTGGTCCCGATGACCGCCTGACCGGCGATCTCGGCGCGGAGCCCGGCGGCCTCCATGAGCGCCGCGCTGGTGGGCGCCTGCCGCTCGCTCGACTCGACGAGCACGCGGCCGC
This sequence comes from Nocardioides pyridinolyticus, assembly GCF_054653575.1. Taxonomy (NCBI): domain Bacteria; kingdom Bacillati; phylum Actinomycetota; class Actinomycetes; order Propionibacteriales; family Nocardioidaceae; genus Nocardioides; species Nocardioides pyridinolyticus. Next base: position 78,175 of record NZ_BAAIFY010000007.1, read on the forward strand.
CGGGCGCCAGCCACTCCGGCGCCCCGGCGATCACCCGGCGCTGCACGTCGAGGCCGTCGGGCCCGCCGTCCAGGGCGACCCGGTGCTCGTGGTCCCGGGCCTCCGGCGGCATCAGCGCAATCGCGCCCGTTGGGACGTAGGGCGCGTTCGCGACCACGGCCGCCACCCGGCCGCGCAGCTCGCGGGGGAGCGCGTCGTACAGGTCGCCCTCGAACACCCGCTCCGGCGGGAGGTTGTGCCGGGCGCAGGCCACCGCGGCCGGGTCGATGTCGGCGGCGTACACCTCGACGTCCAGGTGCGCTCGCAGCACTGCGCCGATCGCGCCGCTGCCGCAGCACAGGTCGACGACGACGTCGCCGGGGCGCAGCCCCCGTTCGGCCGCCGCCACGAGGGCGGCCGACCGCTGGCGCGGCACGAACACCCCCGGCGCCACGACGACCCGCTCGCCCATCAGCTCCGCGAACCCCACCACCAGCTCCAGCGGCTCGCCGGCGACCCGGCGGGCGACCATCGCGGCCAGCGCGTCCGCGTCCGGCGCCTCGCGCAGCAGCAGCGCGGCCTCGTCCTCGGCGAAGACGCAGCCCGCGGCGCGGAGGGTGGCCGCCAGGGCTGCTGCCGGGGGCGGGGCGTCCATGGCCGATGATGCTCCCATGCCGAGCGTCTCCACCCAGATCACCTGGATCGTGGTCGGGTATGCCGCCCTCGTCGCCGTGCTCGCCCTGGTGCTCGCCCTCCGCAGGGGCGAACGCCCGGGCTGGCTCGACCAGATGGTGTGGATGCTCGAGGCGCTGCTCGTGGTCCGCGCGCTCGCCGGGCTGTCGGCGTTCTCCGGCGACGGTCCCGGCTCGACCTCGACCTACGTCGGCTACCTGCTGGCCTCGGTGTGCGTGCTCCCGATCGCGATGAAGTCCGTCGAGGGCGACCGCGCGGTCTGGTCCTCGGCCCTGGTCGCGGTCGCCGCCGTCGCGGTCGGCGTGCTCGCCGTACGCCTCGAGATGACGGCATGACCCACCCGGCCCGGTCCGGCCCGCACCAGGTCCTGCTCGCGGTCTACGCGCTGTTCGCGCTCGCCGCGGGTGCGCGCTCGCTGGTCCAGCTGATCACCGAGTACGACGAGGCGCCCCTGGCCTACTGGCTCTCGTTCGCGGCCGCGCTCACCTACGTCCTCGGGTGGTGGGCGATCCGGCGGGCGGCGGTCGGCCGCACCGGGTTCGCCGCCGTGATGCTGTGGGTCGAGCTCGCCGGGGTGGTCACCGTGGGGACGCTGTCGCTGGTCGAGCGGGACTGGTTCCCGGACGCGTCGGTGTGGTCGGGCTACGGCATCGGCTACGGGTTCGTCCCGCTGGTGCTCCCCGTCGCCGGCCTGGTCTGGCTGCGCCGACAGAAGAGCGTGGTCTGAGATCTCGAGGCACCGACCTCGGCGCTCGCCCAGCTGTAAAGCGGCGGCCGGCTACCGCGTCGTGATCACGGGCGAGCCAGTACGTCACCGGCGAGCTGCTCGAGATCGACGGCGGCATCCAGCAGCCCACCGTGGACCTCGGGTTCCTCGACCTGGGCCCCTAAGGTGACTGGGTGACCTCGTCAACCACCTCCACCGCCCACGCCGTCTCCCCGGACTCCGGCGAGCACTGGAGCAAGGAGGGGGCGTGGCAGGTGGCCGAGGGGATCCACCGGATCCCGCTGCCGCTGCCGATGGACGGCCTCAGGGCGGTCAACGTCTACGCGATCGAGGCCGACGACGGCCTGGTCCTCGTCGACGGCGGCTGGTCGATCCAGGTCGCGCGCGACCTGCTGGAGCGCTGCCTGCGCGACGTCGGCTACGGCTTCGGCGACATCCGGCGGTTCCTCGTCACGCACGTCCACCGCGACCACTTCACGCTCGCCACGGTGCTCGGGCACGAGTACGGCGCCGACGTCGCGCTGGGCCTCGACGAGAAGCCCGCCCTCGACCTGCTCAACGGTGGGCTCGAACTCGACGGCAACCCGTTCCTCGGCGTCCTGCGCACCGCGGGTGCCCACGAGATCGCCGACATCTGGGCCGCTGGCGACGACGGCGAGCGGCCGGACCCGATCTCGTGGCAGTACCCCGGCAGCTGGCTGTCCGGCGACCAGCAGGTCAGGGTCGGCGCCCGCACGCTCGACGCCGTGCACACCCCCGGCCACACGCCGGGCCACTACGTCTTCGCCGACCAGCGGGCCGGGCTGCTGTTCGCCGGCGACCACGTGCTGCCGACGATCACGCCGTCGATCGGCTTCACGGTGCCGCCGGTCGCGAACCCGCTCGGCGACTTCATGGCCTCGCTGACCCGCGTGCGCGCGCTGCCGGACCTCACCGTCCTGCCCGCGCACGGGCCGGTGGCGCCGTCCTCGCACACCCGCGTCGACGAGCTGCTGGTCCACCACGAGCACCGGCTCGACCTCAGCCTGGCGGCGCTCGCCTCCGGGCCGCGGACCGCGCACCAGGTCGCCCAGGAGCTGCCGTGGACCCGCCACGACCACGCCTACCCCGAGCTCGACGAGTTCGCCCGGGGCATGGCGTCGATGGAGACCAAGGCGCACCTCGACCTCCTCGTCGCGCAGGGCCGCGCGACCGCGACCGACGGCGCCGACGGGGTCTCGTACGCCGCTAGCGTGTGAGCCGCATCGGGACGTGCGGGATGCCGTCCTCGAGGAACTCCTCGCCGGCGGCCTCGAAGCCGAACGTCGCGTACCAGGACGCCAGGGGTGACTGGGCGTCCAGCACCACGTCGCGCCCCTTCGACACCTGCAGCGCAGTCTCCATGACGGGGTCCGCCCAGCCGCGACCCCGGGCGCCGGGCGCGAGCAGGACGCGGCCGATGCGCCAGACGTCGCCGTCGTCGAGCACCCGCGCGTATCCCAGCAGCACATCGTCGTCCATCAGCAGCACATGCCGCGTCTCGGGCTCGACGTCACGGGCGTCCAGGTCGGGGTAGGGACACTGCTGCTCGACGACGAAGACGTCCTGGCGGATCTTGCAGATGCCGTAGACGGCGTACGGGTCGAGCATCTCGAACGAGACGGCCAGCACCTTCATCGCAGGAACTCGCGGATCGCGGCGCGGGCCTCGCGGGCCTCCGGGACGCCCGGCAGCAGCGGGTAGACGTGGATGAGCCCGGGCGCCTCGACGTAGCTCAGGTCCCAGTGGGCCTCGGCGGCGCGCCGGGCCAGCAGGCGGCAACCGGGCGTGAGGGCGTCGCGCGTGCCGCAGATCATCAGGGTGGAGGGCAGCCCGGTCAGGTCGGCGAGCGCCGGGGAGGCCTCGGGGCGGCCGAGGTCGTCCGCGGAGCCGGCCCACCACGCGGCGTACGCGCGGAGCTTGCCGAGATGGAGCCACGGATCGCGGCGGGCGAACTCCTCGGACTCGGGCGTGCTCGTGGTCAGGTCGACCCATGGTGCGAGCAGGACCATCCGGCCCGCCTGCGGCCCGCCGCGCTCGCGCAGCGTGAGGGCCAGGGCGAGGGCGTAGCCGCCGCCCGCGGAGTCGCCGCCGAGCAGCAGCTCGTCGGAGTCCTTGGCCCACCGGGACGCGAGGTCGGCCAGCGCCTCGTGGGAGTCGCGCCAGGTGTGCTCGGGCGCGAGGGGGTAGTCGGGCAGCACGACCCGCAGGCCGAGCCGCGAGGCCAGCGACGCGACGAAGCGGACGTGGGCCGGGTCGATCCCGGCGACGTACCCGCCCCCGTGCAGGTAGACCAGCGTGCGGTGCGGGTCGGTGCCGCGCGGGGTGATGACGTAGGACGGGAACTCGCCGGCCGGGCCGCGCAGGACCTCGGTCACCACCGAGAACCGCTGGGCGAACCGACGCCCGCCCGGCGCCTTCCGGTCGAGCGTCGCGTGCCAGCGCACGATCCGCTCGCGCTCGGCTTCGACGCTGTCGAGCTCCTGGCTCCTGCGGAGGCGGGGGACGACCCGGGCGAGGAACTCGTGGCGTCTGCTCGGCATGCGCCCAAGGTAGTCGTGTCCACCAGGGCGACCTCGTCGGCCGGTGTCCAGCGCAAGGGTCTAGTCTCGGCCTCACGAGACAGGGGAGCACGCGCCGCGTGCTGAGAGTGCGGAACAGCCGCAGACCCTATGAACCTGCTCCGGTTAGCACCGGCGAAGGGAGTCGGAATGAGACGTGTCCGTGTGCTGGTGCCTGCGCTGGTGCCCGCCCTCGCGCTGGTCGTGACGGGCTGCTCGACGGTCGGCAACGACAGCGGCGGTGCCGGTGGCGGTGGCGGTGGCGGTGGCGACGACGAGGCGGCCGCCTCCAGCGAGGTCGTGCTGGTCACCCACGACTCGTTCCACCTGCCGAAGAAGCTGGTGAGGCAGTTCGAGGAGGAGTCCGGCTACGAGCTCGTGCCCCGGGCGTCCGGCGACGCGGGGACGCTCACCAACAAGCTGGTGCTCACGAAGTCCAACCCGCTCGGCGACGTCGCCTTCGGCATCGACAACACCTTCGCCTCGCGGGCGCTCGAGGAGGGGGTGTTCGCGCCGTACGACGCGAACCTGCCCGCGGGCGCCGAGGAGTACCTCCTCCCCGGTGACGACGACGGCGCCCTCACCCCGGTCGACAACGCGAGCGTCTGCGTGAACGTCGACGACACCTGGTTCGCCGACCACGACCTCGAGCCGCCCACGTCGCTCGACGACCTCGTCGACCCGGCGTACCGCGACCTCTTCGTCACCCCGGGCGCCGCCACGAGCTCGCCGGGCATGGCGTTCCTGCTCGCCACGATCGCGGCGTACGGCGAGGACGGCTGGCAGGACTGGTGGACCGACCTGATGGCCAACGGCGCGAAGCTCACCGACGGGTGGTCGGACGCCTACCAGGTCGACTTCACCCAGGGCGGCGGGAAGGGCGACCGCCCGATCGTGCTGTCCTACGACTCCTCGCCGGCGTTCACCGTCGCCGACGGCCGGACCACGACGAGCGCGCTGCTCGACACCTGCTTCCGCCAGGTCGAGTACGCCGGCGTGCTCGACGGCGCCGAGAACCCCGCCGGCGCCGAGGCGCTGGTGGACTTCCTGGTCTCGCCGGAGGTGCAGGCGGCGCTGCCGGAGAGCATGTACGTGTTCCCGGTCGACCCGTCCGTCGAGCTGCCCGCCGAGTGGGCGGAGTTCGCCGAGCAGCCGACCGACCCGCTGGAGGTCGACCCGGCCGACATCGACGAGAACCGCGACGCGTGGCTGCGCGACTGGAGCGACCTCACCTCGCGGTGAGCGACCCCGGATGAGGCGAGTGCTCGCCCTGGCCGGCCTGGCGGCGGTGCCGCTGGCCGTCCTCGGCGTGTTCTTCGTGCTGCCGGTCGCGGGCATGGTCGGCGAGGGCTTCTTCGTCGACGGCGTGCTGGACCCCGGGGCGGTCGCCGAGGTGCTCGCCCGGCCGCGCGTGCACCGCGTCGTCTGGTTCACCCTCTGGTCGTCCCTGCTGGGGACCGCGTTCTCGCTCCTGCTCGGCGTCCCCGCCGCGCACCTGCTGCACCGCCGGGCCTTCCCGGGACGGCGGGTGCTGCGGGCCCTCCTGCTGGTGCCGTTCGTGCTGCCGACCGTCGTGGTCGGCGTCGCGTTCCGCGAGCTCATCGGTGAGGCCGGGCCGCTCGGCTTCCTCGGCCTCGACGGGTCGGCCGCGGCGATCGTCGCGGGACTGGTGTTCTTCAACGTCGCCGTGGTGATCCGTGCGGTCGGTGCGGCGTGGGAGTCGCTCGACCCGCGGCCCGCCGAGGCCGCGGCGGCGCTGGGCGCGAGTCCGGCCCACGTGCTCCGGACCGTGACCCTGCCGATGCTGCGGCCGGCGATCGTCTCGGCGGCGAGCGTGGTGTTCCTGTTCTGCGCGACCGCCTTCGGCGTCGTGCTGACGCTCGGCGGGCTGCGGTACTCCTCGGTGGAGACCGAGATCTACCTGCTCACCACCAACCTGCTCGACCTCCAGGCGGCCGCGGCGCTCTCGATCGTGCAGCTGCTGGCGATCACCGCGCTCCTCGTCGTCGCGAGCCGGCTCCGCGCCGTACCGGACCCGAGCCTGGCGCGCACCACCGCCGCCCCGTCCCGGGTCTCGCGGGGTGACTGGCCCGGCGTGCTGGCGGTGGTGCTGGTCATCGTGCTCGTCGGCCTGCCGATCGCCGCGCTCGTCACCGGCTCGCTCCAGGTGGGCGACGGCTGGAGCGTCGGGAACTACCGGGCGCTCGACACCGAGGGCTCGCGCCAGGCCCTGCTCGTGCCGGTGACGACCGCGCTCGTGACGTCGCTGCGCACCGCGGTCGACGCGACGTGGATGTCGCTCTCGCTCGGCCTGCTCGTCGCGGTGGTCGTGACCCGGCGCTCGCGCACGCGGTCCGAGCGACGCGCCCGCGGTCTGCTGGACGGCCTGTTCATGCTGCCGCTCGGCGTGTCCGCGGTGACGCTCGGCTTCGGGTTCCTCATCACGCTCGACGAGCCGCCGCTCGACCTGCGCGACTCGCCCCTGCTGGTGCCCATCGCCCAGGCCCTGGTGGCCCTCCCGCTCGTCGTGCGCACGCTCGCGCCGGTGCTCGGTGGCGTCGACGACCGGCAGCGGCAGGCCGCCGCGTCGCTCGGTGCCGGACCGCTGCGCACCTTCGTCACCGTCGACCTGCCGGTGATGTGGAAGCCGCTGCTCGCGGCCGCCGGTTTCGCGTTCGCGGTGTCGCTGGGCGAGTTCGGCGCGACGTCGTTCCTCGCGCGCGACGACAACCCGACGATGCCGGTCGTGATCTTCCACCTGATCGGGCACCCGGGGGCGATGAACTACGGCATGGCCCTCGCCGCGGCCGTCGTGCTCGCCGGCACGACCGCCCTCGTCGTGCTGTTGGTGGAGCGGCTGCGCGTCCCGTCGGTGGGGTCGTTCTGATGCTGAGCCTGGATCGGGTCACGGTGGAGTACGACGGCGTCCCGGCCGTCGCCGACGCCTCGCTCACCCTCGAGGACGGCCACGTGCTCGCCGTGCTCGGGCCCAGCGGCTCGGGCAAGTCGACGCTGCTGCGCGCGGTCGCGGGGCTCGAGCCGCCCGCGGCCGGGTCGATCCGCTGGGACGGCGCCGACCTGTCCGGCGTACCCACCCACAAGCGGGGGTTCGCGCTGATGTTCCAGGACGGCCAGCTGTTCGGGCACCTGACCGTCGCGCGCAACGTGGCCTACGCGCTGCGGATCCGGCGCACCCCGAATGCGGACGCCCGGGTGCGCGAGCTGCTGGCGCTCGTCGGGCTGGAGGGGTACGGCGACCGACTGCCCGCGACCCTGTCCGGCGGCGAGCGGCAGCGGGTCGCCCTCGCCCGGTCGCTCGCGGTGCAGCCCCGGCTGCTGCTGCTCGACGAACCGCTCTCCGCGCTGGACGCCGGGCTGCGGGAGCGCCTGGCGACCGACCTGCGCGACATCCTCCGTGAGGCGGGCACCACCGCGCTGATGGTCACCCACGACCAGGAGGAGGCGTTCGCGGTCGCGGACCGGCTCGCGGTGATGCGAGCCGGCCGGGTCGTCCAGCAGGGCGACATCGCCGAGGTGTGGCGCGCCCCGGCCGACGCCGAGACCGCGCTCTTCCTCGGGTACGCGCGCGTGCTGGCCGGCGCCGCGGCCGGCGTCCTGCTGCGGGCGGTCGGGCTGCCGGACGCGCCCATGGTCGCCGTACGCCGTTCCGCCCTGGTCGTCGCGTCCTCCGGCCCGTTGACGGGGACCGTGCTCTCCGGGCGGGCGACGCCCGAGCAGATCCGGCTGGTCGTGGACGTGGACGGGATCGGCGAGGTGGACGCCGTCGCGCGGCTCGACGCGCATCCCGCACCCGGCGAGCGGGTGGCGATCGTGGTGGACGCCTCACGGTTGGCGGTGCCTCCGGCCGCGGGCTGAGTCCCTAGACTGGCGGGCGTGTATCGCCGCGCCTACGTCCTCCTCGTGGTGAACGCGGCAGTCATGCTCGTGTGGGCCGCGATCACCGCGAGGCACCTCGACCGCCCGCTGATCGACCCCGAGGGCAGCTTCCTCGGACCGTCGTGGCTGCGGCTCCCGATCCTCTGCATCGGTGCGCTCTTCCTCGACCTGGTGCCCCGCGCGGTGTGGCTCTCGCGCGGCCGGGTGCGGCAGTGGCCCGGGCTGATCCGCGAGCGGTGGGACCAGCACTGGTCCCGGGAGCGCCTGCTGCTGGTGGTCCTGGGCATCGTCTCCTTCTACGTGATCTACGTCTGCTACCGGAACCTGAAGTCGTTCCTGCCGCTGGTCAGCGGCCGGATGTACGACCGTGAGCTGCACATGCTCGACCGGGTGCTGTTCTTCGGCCGCGAGCCCGGCCCGGTCATGCACGACGTGCTGGGCACCACGGTCGTCGCGCACTTCCTGTCGGCCTTCTACCTGCTGTTCATCCCGATGGTCGCGATCCTGGTGACCGTCTGGTTGGTGTGGTCGCGCAACCTGTCCTACGGCTGGTGGTTCGTCACCTCCCAGGGCATCGCCTGGACGCTGGGCACCATCTCCTACTACGCGCTGCCGACCCTCGGCCCCGGCCTCGAGTACGGCTGGCTCTACGAGAGCCTCGCCCACACCGGCACCACCGACCTGATGAACTCCCTGGTCAATGCCCGGCAGGGCGTGCTGTGGAGCGACGGCCAGGCGCAGACCGTGGCCGGCTTCGCCAGCCTGCACACCGGGATCTCGCTGCTGTGGGCGCTGATGGTGCAGTACACCGTCCGCAGCAAGTGGCTCCGGATCCTCTTCTGGATCAACTTCGGCCTCACCGTCGTCGCCACCCTCTACTTCGGCTGGCACTACATCGCCGACGACATCGCCGGCATCACCATCGCCTTCGTCTCCTTCTACGTCGGTGCGATCGCGAGCGGCCAGAAGTTCGACAAGGGCGGGCTCGGCTCGCACCCGACGACGACGACCTCCAAGGTGCCGGTCGAGCGCTGACGGCCGGATAGTCCCTGCCGAAATCGGGGTCCCGCCCGGCGTGTCGACCCCCCTTTCGGCAGGGACTACCCCAGCCGCGCCCAAGTTACATCGATGTAGTTCGTCAAGCCGACTCGCCGGCATCCTCAGAAAAAGTTGAGCAAAATGTTTCTTTTGTGACGAAAGTTGTCTAGCGTTCCCCGAGTGCCGCATGGGGCGGCAGTTGAGTGAGGGGGCGGCACGGTGCGCGCGTACGGAGTGGCCACGGCGTTGGTCCTGACCCTCGTCGCCGGCGGTGTCGCGAGCGGCGTGGCCGTCGCGGACGACGACACGGTGCCCTCGCGGCAGGACGTCCGCGACGCGCGGTCGGCCGTCCGGGAGGCTGCCGACACGGTCGCCGGCGTGCGCGCCCAGCTCGTCGTCGCCAACCAGCGTCTCGAGCAGTCCGCGGTCGCCGCCGCGCAGGCCGCGGAGGCGTGGAACGGCGCCCGCTGGCGCGCCGCCCAGGCCCGCGAGGCCGCCCGTGAGGCCCGCGCCCACTCGCGCATCGCGGCGACCGACGTACGCCGCCAGCAGCAGGCGTACGGCGACGCGCTCGTCGCCAGCTACCAGATGGCGCCCGAGCTCACGGCCCTCGCCGCGATCGTCGACGCCGACGGCATCGGCGCCGTGGTCGACCAGACCACGTCGCTGCAGAACGCCGAGCGCGCGATGGACGCCACCTACCAGGGCTTCCGCGCCGCGGCGACGCTCGCCGAGGTCGCGACCGACCAGGCCGAGGAGGCCGAGGTCGACGCGCTCGACGCCGCCGCCGAGGCGAAGGAGGCCCAGGCCGCCGCGCAGGCCGCCGCCGACGCCGCGGCCGCCGACGCCGCCGCGATCGCCCAGGAGAAGGACGCGCTCATCGCCCGGCTCGCCGAGCTCTCGGGCGTCAGCGTCGACCTCGCCCGCGAGCGGCAGTCCGCGCTCGAGGCCGAGGCCGCCGCCGCGGCCGCCGAGGCGGCCCAGGCCCAGCAGGCCCAGCAGGACGAGCCGACCCCTACGCCCGCCCCGCAGCCGCCGGACCCCGAGCCCGAGCCCGAGCCCACGCCGCCCCCCGCCCCGCAGCCACCCGCACCGGCCGGCGGTGCGTCCGCGGCGATCGCCTTCGCCCGCGCGCAGCTCGGCGAGCCGTACCGCTGGGGTGCGGCCGGCCCGAGCGCCTGGGACTGCTCCGGCCTGACCGCGGGCGCGTGGAACGCCGGCGGCAAGTACCTGCCGCACTACTCGGTCGCGCAGTACCAGCAGTCCACGCCGATCTCGGCCGGCCAGCTCCAGCCCGGCGACCTGGTGTTCTGGGGCTCGTCGAGCGACCCGTCGTCGATCTACCACGTGGCGCTCTACACGGGGAACGGCACGATCATCCACGCCCCGCGGACCGGCAAGCCGGTGACCGAGGAGTCCATGTACTACTGGATCCCGCCGAACTTCTACGCCCGTCCCTGACGCCTCCCGAGCGGTCCAGATCACCGCTTGGAACCGGACCCGGCTGGGTAATTCGAAGGCATGGCCCCCGACACCACGCCGGACGTCGACGTCGCGGCGCTGACCGTCCTGCTCGACGGCAAGTACGCCGACGTCCGCGACCTGGTCCGCACGAACCTGGCCAAGTACAGCCAGATCCTCGACGAGGCCGAGGAGTTGTCGATCGACGACTTCCGCGAGCGCGTCAAGGAGGTCGTGGTCGAGATGGCCGCGACCGGCCAGACCGGGATGGGCTTCCCGGAGGAGTACGGCGGCGGCGGCGACATCGGAGCCTCGATCGCCGCGTTCGAGACCCTCGCGTACGGCGACCTCTCGGTGCTGGTCAAGGTCGGCGTGCAGTTCGGCCTGTTCGGCGGCGCCATCCTCCAGCTCGGCTCGAAGCACCACCACGACGCCTACCTCGCGGACCTCGTCACCGGCAAGGTCATGGGCTGCTTCGCGATGACCGAGACCGGCCACGGGTCGAACGTCCAGGCGCTCGGCACGGTCGCGAGCTACGACCCGGAGGCGCAGGAGTTCGTGATCACCACGACCTCGGAGCTCGCGCGCAAGGACTACATCGGCAACGCCGCGAAGCACGCCGAGCTCGCGGTCGTGTTCGCCCAGCTCGAGGTCGGCGGGACCTCGGAGGGCGTGCACGCGTTCGTGGTCCCGATCCGCGTCGACGGCGAGCCGGCCCCCGGCGTACGCATCGAGGACGACGGCCGCAAGATGGGCCTCAACGGCGTCGACAACGGCCGGATCTGGTTCGACGGCGTGCGGGTGCCGCGCACGGCGCTGCTCAACCGCTTCGCCGACGTGACCCCCGACGGCGTCTACGAGAGCCCGATCGAGAACCCCAACCGACGGTTCTTCACGATGCTCGGCACGCTCGTCCAGGGCCGCGTGTGCGTCGGCGGTGCCGGCATCAACGCCGCCAAGGTCGCGCTCGCGATCGCGGTCAGGTACGCCGTGCGGCGGCGTCAGTTCGAAGCCACCTCGGACGCGCAGGAGGAGCTGCTGCTCGACTACGGCCTGCACCAGCGCCGACTGCTGCCGCTGGTCGCGCGGACCTACGCGCTGCACTTCGCGCAGGAGGTCGTCGCCGGACAGCTGCACGACGTGTTCTCGGGCATCGCCGACGACGAGCACGCCCGGCGCGAGCTCGAGTCACGCGCCGCCGGCACCAAGGCGCTCGGCACCTGGCACGCGACCCGCACCATCCAGGAGTGCCGCGAGGCGTGCGGTGGCGCGGGCTACCTCTCCGTCAACCGGTTCGCGGCGCTCAAGGCCGACAGCGACATCTTCACGACGTTCGAGGGCGACAACCACGTGCTGCTCCAGCTCGTGGCCAAGGGCCTGCTGACCGACTACGCCAGCGAGTTCGAGGACATGGACCAGCTCGGCATGGTCCGCTTCGTCACCAACCTCGCCGTCGAGACCGTCATCGAGAAGACCTCGGCCCACAAGCTGCTCGAGCGGGTCCGCGACCTGCTCCCCGGCGGCGACCAGTGGGACCAGGAGGCCGGGCTGCTCGACTCGGAGTACCAGCTCGCGATGCTCCGCTTCCGCGAGGAGCACATGCTCGCCAGCGTCGCGCGGCGCCTCAAGCGCGGCATGGACCAGAAGATGAACCCGGGCACGGTGTTCTCCCAGGTCCAGGACCACGTCGTGGCCGCCGCCAACGCCCACGTCGAGCGCCTGGTGCTGGAGGCCTTCGTCGCCAAGGTGCGGGCGCTGCCGGACGACAGCCCCGGCAAGCCCAGCAACAAGGCGGCGCTCGGCCTGCTCTGCGACCTGTTCGCGCTCTCGACCATCGAGGCCGACCGGGCGTGGTTCATGGAGCACGGCCGGCTCACGGTGCAGCGCTCGAAGGCGATCAGCCGCGAGGTCAACAACCTCTGCCGCAAGGTCCGCCCCATCGCCGTACCGCTCGTCGACGCGTGGGCGGTGCCGCCGGAGATGCTGCGGTCGCCGGACCTGGTGGGCTGAGTGGTGGCGATCCCGGTCAACCGGGTATCGCCACCACCGCCGCCGAAGGTCAGTGACCCTCGGTCGTGAACCGCTTGAAGGAGTTCTCGACCTCGGCCTCGGCCTCGGTGCGCCCGACCCACTCGGCGCCCTCGACGGACTTGCCGGGCTCGAGGTCCTTGTAGACCTCGAAGAAGTGCTGGATCTCCAGGCGGTCGAACTTGGAGACGTGCGAGATGTCGCGCAGGTGCTCCAGGCGCGGGTCGGTCGCGGGGACGCAGAGGACCTTGTCGTCGCCGCCGGCCTCGTCGGTCATGCGGAACATGCCGATCGCGCGGCATCGGATCAGGCAGCCGGGGAACGTCGGCTCCTGGAGGATCACCATCGCGTCGAGCGGGTCGCCGTCGAGGCCGAGGGTGTTCTCGATGTAGCCGTAGTCGGCCGGGTACTGCGTGGAGGTGAAGAGCGTCCGGTCGAGCCGGATCCGGCCGGACTCGTGGTCGACCTCGTACTTGTTCCGCTGGCCCTTGGGGATCTCCACCAGCACGTCGAACTCGAGCACGTCTTCCTCCGGCATCTCGTCTACACGACCGTCGTCTCCTGGACCCGACGGGCGGGACCTGGTCCAGTCTCGCGCACAATGTGCCCAATCGTGGAGTCGGCAAGGGGTTCGAAGTGGGCAGACGTGACGCACGCCACTGGCGGCCCGTCCGGCTGCGTGTCTGGCTGCCCGTGGCGCTGGTGCTCGGCGTCCTCGCCGCGGCCGGCGTCGTCCTCTACGTCGACCCGCCGGAGCCCGAGCCGGACACCCCGGCCGCCGTCCCCCCGCCCGAGGGCCTCGACCTCCCGGCCCTCGCCGCACCGGCGCCGGTCGCCGAGGTCGCGGCGGGCGCCGCGGACCCCGCGAAGGTACGCCGCGCGATCGCCTCGTTCCTCGACGACGCCGACCTCGGACCGCACGTCCTGGCCACGGTCGCGGGGGTCGACGGGACACTCCTCTACTCGGCGGGCACCGGCACGGCCGTCCCCGCGTCCACGCTCAAGCTGCTCACCGCCACCGCCGCTCTCGAGGTGCTCGGGCCGGACCACACGTTCGCGACCCGGGTGGTCGCCGACGGCCCGCGCGGGGTGGTGCTCGTCGGCGGTGGCGACCCCCTGCTGACCGAGGACGACCTCACGACCCTCGCCCGGCAGACCGCCCGCGCGGTCGACGCCCGGGTCCGCGTCTCCTACGACACCGGCCTGTTCTCGGGCCCGGAGGTCAACCCGCACTGGCCGGCCAGCTACGTCGCCGACGAGGTCGTCGCGCCCATCCAGCCGCTCTGGGTCGACGGGGGCCGCGACGAGAGCGGCTACGGCCGCGTCGACGACCCCGCGCTGGCCGCCGCCACCGCGTTCGCGGGCGCCCTCGCGCAGGCGGGCGTCCGCACCGCCGGCGTACCCCGCGAGCGCCCGGCGCCCGCGGCCGCCGAGCTGCTCGCCGAGGTCGAGAGCGAGCCCCTGTCGCAGATCGTCGAGCACACGCTGGAGACCAGCGACAACGAGGCGTCCGAGGTGCTCGCCCACCAGGTCGGGCTGGCGGTCAGCGGCACGGCGTCGTTCGCCGCCGGCACGAAGGCCGTCCTCGCGACCCTGGAGGCGCTCGGCGTCCCGGTCGACGACGCCGAGGTGTACGACGGCAGCGGGCTCAGCCGCGACAACGCCGTCGACCCCGCCACCCTCACCGGGGTCCTCGAGGTCGCGGCCGCGGCCGAGCACCCGGCGCTCCGGTCGGTCGTGACCGGGTTGCCCGTCGCGGGCTTCACCGGCTCGCTCTCCGAGCGGTTCGGCGAGGACTCCGGGCGCGGCTTCGTCCGCGCCAAGACCGGCACGCTCTCCGGGGTCAGTGGGCTGGCCGGCACCGTCACCGACCGCACCGGGGTCCCCCTGGTGTTCGCCGTCCTCGCCGACGACATCGCGCTGGTCGACACCCTCGACGCGCGCGCCGCGCTCGACGACCTGGCCAGCGCGCTCGCCGCCTGCCGTTGCGGGGCCACGGGTACGGTCGCTCCATGACGTCGGGCGCCACGAGCATGGTCGACTGGGACCTCGCGATCTCGCTGGGCTCGCGCCTGGCCGGCGAGGGCCCGCAGATCTCGCGCGGCGAGGCCGCCGCCGTGGTCGACGAGCTCCGCGCCGGAGCCGAGCGCTCGACGCCGCTGGTGCGGGAGTTCACCGGCCTCCAGGCGGGGGAGCGCACGGCACCCGTGCTGGTGGTCGACCGTCCCGGGTGGATCGCCGCCAACGCCGACGGGTTCGCGACCGTGCTCGCCCCCGTCGTGGACAAGCTCACCGAGAAGAAGGGCCCCCCGACCGGCTGGCAGCTCGCCGTCGGCCGGCGCGTGACCGGCGCGGAGGTGGGCGGCCTGCTCGGCTTCCTCTCCGGCAAGGTGCTCGGCCAGTTCGACCCGTTCCACGGGCCGGCGGGGCGGCTGCTGCTGGTCGCCCCGAACGTCGTCCACGTCGAGCGCGAGCTCGAGGTCGACCCCTCCGACTTCCGCCTCTGGGTGTGCCTCCACGAGGAGACCCACCGCGTGCAGTTCACCGCGACGCCGTGGCTCACCGGCCACCTCCTCGGTGAGATGCACGCGATCGCGGACAGCCTCGACGCCTCCGGGCTGCTCGAGGACGGCGTCAGCCGGGTGCTCGACGCCGTCCGCAACCCCCACGGCAGCATCATCGAGGCGCTCAGCTCTCCGGAGCAGAGGGCGATCGTCGACCGGGTCACCGGCGTCATGTCCCTGCTCGAGGGCCACGCCGACGTGGTCATGGACGGCGTCGGCCCGACCGTGATCCCGACCGTCAAGGACATCCGGAGGCGCTTCGACAAGCGCCGCAAGGGTGCCGGCTCGCTGGACCGCATCCTGCGGCGGCTGCTGGGCCTCGACGCGAAGATGGCGCAGTACCGCGACGGCGCGAAGTTCGTCCGCGCGGTCGTGGACAAGGCCGGCATGGCCCAGTTCAACGCGGTGTGGGAGCGCCCCGAGAACCTCCCGTCCAAGGCCGAGATCGCCGACCCCCAGGCCTGGATCGCCCGAGTGCTGTGACGCTGCACCCGGCCGTCGCGGCCGTCCGCCTCGCCGTACGACGCTCGCTCGCCTCCGTCGAGCCCGGCCGGACCGTGGTCGTCGCCTGCTCCGGTGGAGCGGACTCGCTCGCGCTCCTCGCCGCCACGGTCTTCGAGGCGCGCAAGGCGGGCGTGCGGGTCGTCGGCGCGACCGTCGACCACGGCCTCCAGGAGGGCTCGGCCGCGCAGGCCGCCCGGGTGGTCGAGCAGATGGCCGCCCTCGGTGCCGACGAGACGCTGGCGGCCACGGTCCGCGTGGAGGGCGAGGGCATGGGCCCCGAGGCCGCCGCCCGCCAGGCGCGGTACGCCGTGCTCGAGGAGGTCGGCGAGCGCGTCGAGGCGGCCGCGGTGCTGCTCGGGCACACCCGGGACGACCAGGCCGAGACCGTGCTGCTCGGGCTCGCCCGCGGCTCCGGGGGCCGATCGCTCGCGGGCATGCGCCGCTCCTTCGGCCGGTTCGCCCGGCCGCTGCTCGACGTCTCCCGCGACGACACCGTGACCGCCTGCCAGGTCGAGGGCATCGACTACTGGGACGACCCGCACAACGCCGACCCGGGCTTCGCCCGGGTGCGGGTGCGCCGCACCGTGCTGCCGGTCCTGGAGGAGCAGCTCGGGCCGGGCATCGCCGGGACCCTGGCCCGCACCGCCGACCAGCTCCGCGACGACATGGACCTCCTCGACGACGTCGCGGAGGCGGCGTACGCCGAGCTGGCGGACCTCCCGGTCGACGGGCTGCTCGCCCAGCCGGCCTCGCTGCGGCGGCGGGTGCTGCGCCTCGCCGCGGTCGCGGCCGGCTGCCCGCCCTCGGAGCTGTTCCACGAGCACGTGCTGGCCATCGACGCGCTGCTCACCGGCTGGCACGGCCAGAAGTGGGTCGACCTCCCCGGGCACGTGCGGTGCGCCCGCGCGGACGGTCGACTCCATTTTTCGTGAAGTTCGCACGCTCCCGGCCGCCAAGGCTCATACTCGAGTCGTGCTCCCGAGTTCTCGTGCCCGCCTCGCGACCGCCCTCGCGGCGGTGGTCGCGCTCGCCGCCGGCGCCCTCGCCGTCCAGCAGATGCTGCCCGCCGCCGCCGCGCCCTCGGTCTCCGCGGTCGCGCCCACCGCTGCGCCCGCGGCCAACCTGGTCCAGGGCGTCGTCGTCGACCAGGCCGGCCGACCCGTCGACGGCGTCGAGGTCGGTGCGTTCGACGCGCAGGGCGACCGGGTGGCCTCGGACGAGACCTACGCCAGCACCTGGCCGGACGGCGAGCAGCACGGCTACTTCTTCGTCGAGGTGCCGCGCGGCACCCACACGATCAAGCTGATGAAGACCGGCTACAGGACCGTCGAGTACGACGCCGGCCAGATCACCAAGCGCCGCAAGAAGATCAGCATGGGCGAGATCGAGATCCAGAAGATCGCCGCGCCGACCACGACCACGGCGACCCCGGGGAGGTCGACGATCACGACCAAGGAGGCCGGCTCGGTGTCGGTCACGGTCAACGGCGAGGGCAAGGTCACCGGCGAGGTGGAGGTCCGCGAGGGCAGGAAGGTCGTCGGCACGGCCATCATCGGCAGGAAGGCCACCGTCACCCTCACGCTGGACAGGCTCCCGAAGGGCGACCACGTCCTGGCGGCGTACTTCCTGGGCACGGTCGACCACAAGGCGTCGAGCTCGAAGCACTTCACCCTCCACGTCACGAAGCCGAGGCGCTGATCTAGTCTCTGCGCCATGGACTCGTCCCACGTGGAGAACGACCTCGTCAACGTCCTCTTCACCGAGGAGCAGATCCAGGGGCGGCTCCGCGAGCTCGCCGCCGAGATCGAGGCCGACTACGCCGGCAAGGACCTCCTCATCGTCGGCATCCTGCGTGGTGCGGTGATGGTGATGGCGGACCTGGCGCGCAGCTTCAGCCGGCACCTGGAGATGGACTGGATGGCGGTGTCGTCCTACGGCTCCGGCACCAAGTCCAGCGGCGTCGTCCGGATCCTCAAGGACCTCGACACCGACATCTCGGGCCGCCACGTGGTCATCGTCGACGAGATCATCGACACCGGTCTCACGCTGTCCTGGCTCACGTCGAACCTGACCTCGCGCAACCCGGCGAGCGTCGAGATCTGCACGCTGCTGCGCAAGCCCGAGGCCCTCACGATGCCGGTGGACGTGAAGTACGTCGGCTGGGACATCCCCAACGAGTTCGTCGTCGGCTACGGCCTCGACTACCGCGAGCGCTACCGCAACCTGCGCGACATCGGCACCCTCGCACCGCACGTCTACTCCTGACGGGCGCCGCCCCCCCTTGCTCAAGCGGCGCAATTGCGCCGTCCGGGCAACCGGAACGCGCCGCCCGTTGCTCAAGCGGCGCAATTGCGCCGTCTGGGCAACGAGTTCGTCGTCGCCGATGGCCTCGACCACCCCGAGCGCTAACCGCAACCTGCGCGACATCGGCACCCTCGCGCCGCACGTCTGCTCCGGACGGCGGGCGCGGAGGACCGCTCCTAGGCCCGCCTGCGACAATGGGACGAGTCGACCGGCGCGTGTACCGTCGACCGTTCAGATGAGCTCGTCCGAGAGAAGCCTGTGAAGCGCATATTCAAGGGTCCCTGGCTGTGGATCGTCGTCGCCGTCGTCGGTGTGCTGCTCGCCCTCCAATACCTCGCCCCCAACGGCGGGTACGAGGAGATCGAGTCCTCCGCGATGCAGGAGAACATCGCCAGCGGCGACGTGAAGGACATCACCTTCATCGACGCCGGTGACCAGCAGATCAAGGCCGAGCTCGACAACGGCGACAAGGTCACCGCGTTCTGGCTCGACGGCACCCAGGCCGAGATCAAGGACGAGGTCCAGCGGCAGGTCGAGGCGGGCGACATCGACCAGTACACCGTCGAGGTCCCGAAGCCGAGCCTGCTCGGCTCGATCCTCGCGACGCTGCTGCCGTTCGCGCTGATCATCCTGCTGTTCCTGTTCCTGATGAACCAGGTCCAGGGCGGCGGGGGCCGCGGCGTGATGCAGTTCGCCAAGTCCAAGGCGAAGCTCATCTCCAAGGACATGCCGAAGACGACGTTCTCCGACGTCGCCGGCTGCGACGAGGCCATCGAGGAGCTCGGCGAGATCAAGGAGTTCCTCCAGGAGCCCGCCAAGTTCCAGGCCGTCGGCGCCAAGATCCCCAAGGGCGTCCTGCTCTACGGCCCGCCGGGCACCGGCAAGACCCTGCTGGCGCGCGCCGTCGCCGGCGAGGCGGGCGTGCCGTTCTACTCCATCTCCGGCTCCGACTTCGTCGAGATGTTCGTCGGCGTGGGTGCGTCCCGGGTCCGCGACCTGTTCGAGCAGGCCAAGGAGAACGCCCCGGCCATCGTCTTCATCGACGAGATCGACGCCGTCGGCCGCCACCGCGGCGCCGGCATGGGCGGCGGCCACGACGAGCGCGAGCAGACCCTCAACCAGCTGCTGGTCGAGATGGACGGCTTCGACGTCCGGGGCGGCGTCATCCTGATCGCGGCCACCAACCGGCCCGACGTGCTCGACCCGGCGCTGCTGCGCCCCGGGCGGTTCGACCGCCAGATCCAGGTCGACGCCCCCGACCTGGCCGGCCGCGAGCGGATCCTCCAGGTCCACGCGCGGGGCAAGCCGCTGGCCCAGGACGTCGACCTGCGCAACGTCGCCCGCCGTACGCCGGGCTTCAGCGGTGCCGACCTCGCCAACGTCCTCAACGAGGCCGCGCTGCTCACCGCCCGCGCCAACGAGAAGCTGATCACCCGCTCCGCGATGGACGAGGCGATCGACCGCGTGATCGCCGGCCCGCAGCGCCGCACCCGGTTGATGAGCGAGAAGGAGAAGCTCATCACGGCCTACCACGAGGGCGGCCATGCCCTGGTGGCCGCGGCGCTCCCCGGCACCGACCCGGTCCACAAGATCACGATCCTCCCGCGGGGCCGGGCCCTCGGCTACACGATGGTGCTGCCCGACGAGGACAAGTACTCCCAGACCCGCTCGCAGATGCTCGACTCGCTCGCCTACATGCTCGGCGGCCGGGCAGCTGAGGAGATGGTCTTCCACGACCCGACCACGGGCGCCGGCAACGACATCGAGAAGGCCACCAGCGTGGCCCGCGCGATGGTCACCCAGTACGGCATGACCGAGCGGCTCGGCGCGATCAAGCTCGGCGACTCCAACTCCGAGCCGTTCCTGGGCCGCGACCTCGGCCACGCGCGCAACTACTCCGAGGACGTCGCCGCGATCGTCGACGAGGAGACCAAGAAGCTCCTCGCGACCGCGCACCAGGAGGCGTTCGAGATCCTCGAGGAGAACCGCGACGTCCTCGACGCGCTGGTGCTGGAGCTCTTCGACAAGGAGACCCTCGACAAGGAGCAGGTCGCGCGGATCTTCGAGCCGCTGCGTCGCCGCCCCGAGCGTCCGGCGTGGACCGGCTCCGACCAGCGCGTGCCCTCGACGATCCCGCCGGTCGAGATCCCGCAGTGGATCCGCGACCGGGCCGCGGCCAACGCCGCCGCGAACGGGCAGAACGGCACCCAGGGCCAGGAGGAGAAGGGCGCGGTCCTCACCCCGCCCGGCCCGGGTGGCGACGTCCACGGCGACCCCGGTGTCGAGGGCCCCGGGTCGCGCCCCGAGCCGCCGTCGCCGGGAGCCTGAGCCGGGGATGACCGACCCGATCCGCTACGAGGGGCAGCCGGCCTCCGAGGTGCCGCCGTTCGACCAGGCGCGCGCCGAGGCGGCCGTGCGCGAGCTGCTGATCGCGATCGGGGAGGACCCCGACCGCGAGGGGCTGCGCGACACCCCCGCCCGGGTCGCCCGGGCGTACGCCGAGCTGACCGCCGGCCTGCGGATGGAGGCGACCGACGTCCTCACGACGACGTTCGACCTCGGCCACGACGAGATGGTGCTGGTCCGCGACATCGAGCTGTGGTCGATGTGCGAGCACCACCTGGTGCCGTTCACCGGTGTCGCGCACGTCGGCTACATCCCCGCCGAGAGCGGCAAGATCACGGGGCTGTCCAAGCTGGCCCGGCTGGTCGACGTCTACGCCAAGCGTCCGCAGGTCCAGGAGCGGCTGACCACCCAGGTCGCCGACGCGCTCATGGAGGTCCTCGAGGCCCAGGGCGTGATCGTGGTGATCGAGGCCGAGCACCTCTGCATGACCATGCGCGGGGTGAAGAAGGCCGGCGCCCGCACCATCACGTCCGCGGTCCGCGGCACGATGCGCAGCAACGCCGCCACCCGCGCCGAGGCGATGGCGCTCATCCACCGTCTAGCGGACCACTAGCGTGGAGGCATGCCGGTGCCGCTGCTGATGGGGGTCGTGAACGTCACGCCCGACTCGTTCTCGGACGGCGGGCGCTGGCTCGAGCCCGACGCCGCGATCGCGCACGGTCGCGAGCTGCTCGAGGACGGCGCCGACATCCTCGACATCGGCGGCGAGTCGACCCGCCCCGGCGCGACCCGGCCGCTGGTCGAGGAGGAGCTCGGCCGGGTGGTCCCGGTCATCACCGCGCTCGCCGCCGAGGGGGCGACGGTCTCGGTCGACACCATGCGGGCGGAGGTCGCCGAGGCGGCGCTCGCCGCGGGCGCGACGATCATCAACGACGTGTCCGGCGGCCTCGCCGACCCGGCGATCCTCGACGTGGCCGCAGCCGGCGGGGCGACGTACGTCGCGATGCACTGGCGGGCCCACGCCGACCACATGCGCGACTTCGCCGTGTACGACGGACCGGGCGGGGTCGTCGCGACGGTCCGCGACGAGCTCGCGGCGCGGGTCGAGGCGATCCTCGCGGCGGGCATCGCGCCGGAAAGGGTCGTGCTCGACCCCGGCCTGGGCTTCGCCAAGCGGCAGGAGCACAACTGGGCGCTGCTGCGCGACCTGGGGCCGATCCAGGACCTCGGGTACCCCGTCCTGGTGGGTGCGAGCCGCAAGTCCTTCCTCGGTCAGCTCCTCGCCGACCGGCGCGGGACCGTCCGGCCGGTCGACCAGCGCGAGCACGCGAACGCCGCGCTCACCGTCCACCTCGCCGGCCTCGGCGTGTGGGGGGTGCGGGTGCACGACGTGCGCGCCGCTCGAGACGCGCTGCGCGTCGTCGAGCGCCTGGACGAGGCTGCGATCGAGGAGGCGGGGGAGTGACCGACGAGCTGGCCGTGACCGGCATCGAGTGCTACGGCCACCACGGCGTGTTCGAGTTCGAGAGGCGCGAGGGGCAGGTCTTCGTGATCGACCTCGTCCTCGGCATCGACACGGCCCCCGCGGCGGCCTCCGACGACTTGCAAGACACCGCCGACTACGGAAGTCTCGTGGCCTCGGTGAAAGCCGCCGTGGAGAAGGATCCGGTCGACCTGATCGAGACCCTCGCCCAGCGGATCGCGGACGTCTGCCTCTTGGACGATCGTGTTGAATGGGTGCGGGTGACGGTCCACAAGCCGGACGCGCCCATCGACGCGACGTTCTCGGACGTGGCGCTCACGATCACCCGAAACGCGAGGTCCGCCCGTGACTGAGACCCCCAACCCCAACATCGTCGACACCGACACCCTGACGGGGGAGATGCGTCCCATCCGTCGGGCGGTGCTCGCGCTGGGGTCGAACCTCGGTGAGCGGATGGCCAGCCTCCAGGGCGCGCTGAACGCGATCGCGGACACCCCCGACGTCTGGGTCACCGGCGTCTCGCCGGTCTACGAGACCGAACCGGTCGACTGCCCGCCCGAGGCGAAGACCTTCCTCAACGCCGTCGTGCTCATCGACACCACGCTGGCCGCGAGCCGGCTGATGGACCGCGCGCTGGCCATCGAGGACGCCTTCGCGCGCGAGCGCAGCGACGTCACGAACGCGCCCCGCACGCTCGACGTCGACCTGATCGTCGTGGGCGACCGGCGCAGCGACGAGGAGTCCCTGCGGCTCCCGCACCCGCGGGCGCACGAGCGGGCCTTCGTGCTGCGGCCCTGGGCCGACCTCGAGCCCGACGCCGAGTTCCCGGGCCGCGGCCCGCTGGCCGACCTGCTCGACCAGGTCGACGGGAGCGGCCTGAAGCTGCGCGACGACCTGGTCCTCGAGATCCAGTGACATTCCGGTGAGCGAGCGCCCGTCCGGCGACGAGCCGGGCGGGGGTCGACTGCGACCGACGTCCGCGGCGACCCTCGCGATCTGGGCCGTCGTGGGCCTGGTCGGCGGGTGGCTGCTGCACCCGCTGGCCGAGCGGGTCCGCGGGACGGCGCCGGTCATCACCTGGGCCCAGCCGCTGGCCCTGCTGCTGGTCGCGGCGATCCTCGGCGCCACGGCGTGGCTCACCTGGCGCTCGGTGCACGTCCACCACGAGCGGCTGGAGCCGCACCGCGCGGTCAACCGCCTCGTGCTGGCTCGGTCCTGCGCGCTCGTCGGCGCACTGGTGGCCGGCGGGTACGCCGGGTACGCCTTGAGCTGGCTCGACGTCGACACCGAGCTGGGCGACCAGCGGGTGCTCCGGGCGGCGATCTCCGCCCTGTCCGGTGTGGCCATCATCGCCACGTCGATCGCCCTCGAGCGCGCGTGTCGCGTCAGCTCCGACCAAATCGAGACCTAGGGCAGGACACCCGATCCGGAGCGCCTGCTACGCGAAGCGTCGCATCCAACCTGGCGGCGTTGTCGGCGACTCAACGGGCCTCCGGCCCGCTTTCACACCTCCGCCTTGCCAGTTCGGCGCGACACTCCGCTCGCGACGGCGCCGGATCGAGCGTCCTGACCCTTAACCTGCTGGTATGGCTTCCCCTCAGGCTCCTGCCGGTCGGTCCAGCCGGCGTCGCCAGCGCAGCACCCGGCTGACGGTCGCCGTCGTCCTCCTCGTCGTCGCCGCCGCCCTCGTGGCCGCGGCGATCGCCAGCGCGTCGCTGGTGCTGGTCGCGGTCGCCGCGGCCTCCGCAGTCGTCCTGGGGGCCGCCGCCACCCGGATCACCCACTCCGAGCTCGTCGCCACCCGCCGGGAGGCGGCCCGCGACCGCTCCGAGCAGGCGCAGGCGTACCGCGAGATCACCGCGGCGCGCACCGCCGAGAACCAGGCGTTCGCCGAGACGATGCGCACGCGCATCGCCCGCCACGAGCAGTCGATCCACGAGCTCGAGGACGCCCTGACGGCCGCGCAGCAGCGGGCCGCGGAGGCCACCCGCAAGATGAACGCCGAGGCCCGCCGGGCCGACGCCGCCGAGCGGGCCGGCGAGGTGACCGCGGCCAACCTGGCCGAGGTCGAGCGGCGCGCCGCGGACGCCGTCGTCCGGGTCGCGGAGCTCGAGCACGAGCTGGACGTCGTCCGCGCCGAGCTCGACGTCGTCACCCAGGCCTGGCGCGAGGCCGAGGCCGCGCAGCGCAAGCACGCCTAGGTCGACCTCCGAGACCCTCACCACGTTTTCGGACCCGGCGAGACCGGGAAGGGGAGGGCGTGATCCCCGACGAGAACCGGTTCCACAGCGACCCCGACCAGGCGCTCGACGAGCGACCCGCACTGCCGGCGGGGTGGACGGTCGACGTACCCGATCCCGCTGACCGGTTCGACGTCGCCCGGCTGACCCACCTCCTGCGCGCGCACGAGCGGCACGGTCGCGGCTGGGCCGGCTCGGGCGTCGACGACGTGCTGGTCGAGGTCTCCGAGCGCGGGCTCCGGATGCGGGAGAACGTCGTCGTCCGGGACGTCGACGGCGAGATCCACGCCTGGGGCAGCGTGCACGACCGGTCGGTCGGCCGGATGCTGTTCGTGCACATCGTCGAGCGCGACCTGCCCGAGCAGGTCGCCGACGCGTGCTCCGACGTGCTGTTCGACTGGGCGGAGGGCCAGGCCCGCGCGGTCGGCGCCGCCCGCGGGCTGCGGACCCAGCAGATCGACACCGGCGCCTTCGAGGGCGACGAGCGCCAGGCCCGCTGGCTCTCCGGGGCCGGCTTCGAGCGGGTGCGCCACTGGTGGCAGATGAGCCGCCCGGTCACGCCCGACGAGCGCGTCCTGGTGCCCGACCCCCAGCGCTGGGAGGACCGGGGCGTGGTGTTCCGCCTGGTCCGGCGTACCGCCGAGGGCATGCCCGAGGAGTCCGACCTGCGCGAGCTGCACGAGGTGCTCGAGGGCGCCTTCGTCGACCACTTCAACTCCAGCGAGGAGACCTTCGAGGAGTTCCTCTTCCGGCTCCGCGAGGACCCCGGGCACCGCTGGGACCACTGGTGGCTCGCCGAGCTGGTCGACGCGGGCGAGCCCACGCCGGTCGGTGCGCTCGTCGGCACCGTCTCCGAGAGCACCACCGGACCCGACGGGTCCTACGTGTCCTACCTCGGCGTGCTCGAGGCGGCCCGCGGCCGCGGCGTCGCCAAGGGCCTGCTCCGCACGATCATCGCCGACGCCGCCCTCCGGGGCCGGGACCGCGTGGGCCTGGAGGTCGACGCCGACTCGCCCACGGGCGCCGCGGGCCTGTATACGTCGATGGGCTGGGCGACGAAGTACGTCACCGAGTCCTGGCACCGGGACGTCCAGGTCAGCTGACCGGGTCGGCCATCTCCGCCAGCGCCGCGCGCAGGGCGCGGTGGATGCCGTTGGGCGTGAGCACGCCGACGAACCGGGCGCCCTGCTTCACCCCGACCATGCCGCGGTCGTCGCGCAGCAGCACGGCGAGCGCCTCCCCGAGGGTGCCGTCCGCATCGATCGCGGCCCCGAGGTCACCCGCGCGGACGCCGTCGAGCGGCTCGACGTGGGCGAGGTCGAGCGGGATCACCTGGAGCCGGCGCAGGCCGCTGGTCGAGCCGACGAAGTCGGCCACGAAGTCGTCCGCCGGCCGGCCCAGGAGGCGTGCCGGGGTGTCGAACTGCGCCAGCCGTCCGCCGGTCGCGAAGACCGCCACCCGGTCGCCGAGGCGGACCGCCTCGTCGATGTCGTGGGTGACGAAGACGACCGTCACGCCGAGCTCGGCGTGCAGCCGCAGGAACTCGTCCTGGAGCCGCAGCCGGATCAGCGGGTCGACGGCGCCGAAGGGCTCGTCCATGAGCAGCACCGGCGGCTTCGCTGCGAGCGCCCGGGCGACGCCGACCCGCTGCTGCTGCCCGCCCGAGAGCTGGTGCGGGTAGCGGTCGGCGTACGTCGCGGGGTCGAGCCCGACCAGGTCGAGCAGCTCGAGCGCCCGGGTCCGCGCGGTGGCCTTGGACTCGCCGTCGAGCAGCGGCACCGTCATCACGTTCGTGACGACGTTCTGGTGCGGGAAGAGCCCGACCTGCTGGATGACGTAGCCGATCCCGCGGCGCAGCTTGACCGGGTCCTGCGTGGTGACGTCCTGGCCGTCGATCCGGACCGTGCCGCTGGACGGCTCGATCATCCGGTTGATCATCCTCAGCGTCGTGGACTTGCCGCACCCCGACGGCCCGACGAGGCAGACGAGCTCGCCCCGGCGTACGTCGAGGTCGAGCCCGTGCACCGCGACGGTGCCGTCGTCGTAGGTCTTGCTGACGCCCGAGAGCCGGATCATGGGGTCACTGGCCACCGAACCGGTACCGTCCATGCGGTGACCCTACTCGGGCCGGGCGCGGCCGCAGCGGAGCCGAGCTGCTACAGCCGGCTCACCAACGAGTGGTTCTGCGGGCAGTACGTGCGGGACTTCGAGCAGGAGATCATCGACGCGACCGTGCAGCACCTCGGCATCACCGTCGCCGCGGTGCTCCTGGGCGTCATGATCGCCTTCCCCCTGGCGTTGGTCGCGCGGCGCCTGCCCCGGCTCGAGACCGCGATCCTCGGCACGGCGACCGCGATCTACACGATCCCCTCGCTCGCGCTGCTGCCGCTGATGGTGCCGTTCACCGGCATCAGCGCGACCACGGTGGTGATCGCGCTCGCCCTGTACGCGCTGACCGTCCTCGTGCGCAGCATGCTCGAAGGGCTTCGCTCGGTGCCCGCGGAGGTGCGTGAGTCCGCGCGCGGCCTGGGCTACGGCGCGACCCGCCTGCTGTTCCGCGTCGAGCTGCCGCTCGCGCTGCCCGTGATGATGGCCGGGCTCCGGGTGGCGACGGTGTCGACCGTCGCCCTGACCACGGTCGGGTCGCTCGTGTCCTACGGGGGCCTCGGCAACCTGATCAAGGACGGCGTGGCCTCGAACTTCCGCGCCGAGCTGATGACCGCCTCCATCCTCTGCGTCCTGATCGCCGTGGTGTTCGACGTGGTGATCGTGTTCGCCCAGTGGTCGCTGACGCCGTGGACCCGGGGAGCGCGCGCATGATCGTCCTCTCCGACACCTGGGACTACCTCACCGACCCGGCCAGCTGGACCGGCCCCGGCGGGATGCTTCACCTGCTGGTGGAGCAGCTGCTGCTGAGCTTCACCTCCCTCGCGATCGCCGCGGTGATCGGCCTGCCCGTCGCCCTGTGGCTCGGGCACCGCGGCCGCGGCCAACTGCTGGCGATCAACGTCTCGAACGTGGGTCGCGCGGTGCCGACGTTCGCGCTGCTGGCCTTCCTGGTCACCGCGGACTGGCCGGGCACGGCGGAGCTCGGTCCCTACGGGCGCGCCGGCCTGGCGACGATCATCGCGCTCACGCTCTTCGCGCTGCCGCCGATCATCACCAACGCCAACGTCGGGATCCGCGAGGTCTCGCCGGCGGTGCGGCAGGCCGCGGACGGGATGGGCATGAGCGGGTGGCAGAAGTTCAGCCGCGTCGAGCTGCCACTCGCCGCACCGCTGGTGCTGCTGGGGCTGCGGCTGGCTCTCGTGCAGGTCTGGGCGACCGCGACGATCGCGGCCCTGGTCGCCGGCCCGGGGCTCGGCAACGTGATCACGGAGGGCTTCTACCGCACCAACTACGGCCAGGGCATCGCCGGCGCCATCGTGGTCGCAGCGGTCGCGCTGGTGCTCGAGGTGCTGGCGGCGCTCGCCCAGCGGATCCTCGACCCGACGCCGCGCGCATCGTCACCGAATCGTCACCGGGGAATGTCGGCGGTGGCACCTATGGTTGCCGATACGGCCGAGCCCCCTCGGCCGTGAGCACGACCGGACACGCGCGGAGCGCCCGCGGGACACAGAAGGTGATGCACATGCAGGTACGACGTTCTCTCGCCGCGGTGCTCGCCGCCGGCGCCCTCCTGGCCACCGCCTGCGGCACTGACGGGACCTCCGGCGACTCCGGCAGCTCGGAGGGCGACTCGACGGCTGCGGCCGACCAGGGACCCGTCCGGATCGCGAGCCAGGACTTCCCGGAGGCCGCCCTGGTCACGGCGATGTACGACGAGCTGCTGACCGACGCCGGCTACGACACCGACGTGAAGCTCGTCGGCACCCGCGACGTCTACATGCCCGAGTTCCCCGACGGCGTCGACGTCGTCCCCGAGTACGTCGGGGGCATCGTGAACTTCCTCAACGCGCAGGCGAACGGCGCGAAGGCGGAGCCGTTCACGGCCGGCGACGGGCAGGAGCTCGCCGACCAGGGCAAGTCCCTGCTCGACGACGCCGGGATGACGCTGCTCGACCTGTCGACGGCCACGGACACCAACGCGTTCTTCGTGACCCAGGAGTACTCCGACGCCGAGGGCGTCACCCGGCTCTCGGACCTCTCCGGCACGTCCGTCGTGCTCGCTGCGGCCCCGGACTGCGAGGGCCGCCTCGACTGCGCCGCCGGGCTGACCGACGAGTACGGCATCGACATCACCAAGATCCTGCCGCTGGGCTTCGCGAGCGACCAGACCTACCAGTCGGTGCTCAGCGGCGAATCCCAGCTCGGCCTGACCAGCACCACCGACGGCACGCTGGAGGGACAGGGCCTGGTGCTCCTCGAGGACGACAAGCTGATCCAGCCGGCGCAGAACCTCGTCCCGGCGGTCAGCACCACGTTCCTCGACGCCCACCCGGACGTCGCCGAGGTGCTCAACGCCCTGATGGCAGCGCTCACGACCGAGAAGCTCACCGAGCTCAACGGCCAGGTGTCGGTCGACCGGGCGAAGCCCGAGGACGTCGCCCACCAGTTCCTCGAGGACGAGGGCCTGCTCTGACGCCCGTCGCGACTCCGGCGTGGGCCGGGGTCGCGACGCCGTCCCCGTAGCCGGGGCGAACCTCAGTCGCGGACCTCGAAGTCGCGCAGCGCCAGCGCCGCGGGATCGACCGTGGCCAGGTCGATCACCGGGACGTCGATGCGCGGCCCGGCCGCGTCGCGGACCTGCGGCATCGGGCCGCCGACCTCGGCGACGTACGCCATCACGGCGGCGGCGTCCTCCCGCCGGCCCTGCTCGACGAGCCAGCCGGTGAGCCGGTGCACGGGCGGCAGCCCGGAGTGCACCAGCGAGCGCTCCGACCAGAGCTCCTGCACGCCCCGGGAGAGCAGCTCCCACCAGGCGTCGGAGCAGCCGGGGATCTCCACGAAGTAGCGGTGCAGGTCGCCGGCGAGCACTCGGTCGACGAACATCGTGCGGACCTGCTCGGAGCCGTAGTCGTCCACGGTCGCCAGCGACATCCGCTTGGTCGCCCAGCGGTCGCGGAGGTCGTCCAGGGACGAGCGCTGCTGGGTGATGGACGAGCCGTCGTGCCGGATCCGCCAGTGGTAGACGACCTCCGGGACGACCGCGAACAGCCGCGCCCGCGCGTAGGCCTCGGTCGTCGTCGGCTGGTCCTCGTAGCGGATCCGCTCCGCCCAGGCCAGCCCGGCGCCGTCCCAGAAGTCGCGGCGGAACAGCTTGTTCCACGCGAACACGTCGCCGAGGATCTCGGGGTGCTCCTCGAGCCGGACCGCCCGTCGCTCCCGGTGCAGCCGCTTCATCCACGGCAGCTCGGTGAGCCGGCCGTCCTCCCAGCGGGCGACGGAGCCGGTCACGAAGTCCGCGCCGGTGCGCTTCTGCTCCGTCACCAGGACCTCGTACGCCGCGGGCGGCACCACGTCGTCGGAGTCGGCGAACGCCAGCAGCTCGCCGCGCACGTGGCGCAGGCCCTCGTTGCGGGCGGCGCCCAGGCCGCGGTTCTCGGTGTGCACGGCGCGGACGCGGCGGTCGCGGGCGGCGTACTCGTCGGCGATCGCGCCGGAGGAGTCGGTCGACCCGTCGTCGACGAGCACCACGTCGAGCTCGCGGTGGGTCTGCCCGAGCACGCTGTCGACGGCCTCGCGCAGGTAGCCCTCCACGTTGTGGACCGGGACCACGACGCTGACCAGCGGGGAGCGCCGCCCGAACTTCATGGCGCCACCGTAGCGACCGTTAGGCTCCTGCCTCGTGAGTGACCCGAGTGCCGTCGACCCCGCCGACTACCCGCGGAAGGTGCTCTTCGTGGCGGGCGCGGGGCGCAGCGGCACCAGCACGATGGCCGGGCTGATGAAGATCATGGGCCTCCACGTGCCGCTCCCCGAGGTGGTCGCCGACGAGACCAACCCCAAGGGCTTCGGCGAGCCGCAGTGGGTCGTCGAGCACCACGACCGGCTGCTCCGCGAGGCCAACGTCCAGGTCAGCGACTCGCGCCCGGACGCGTGGTTCGAGACCGGACGGGTCTCGACGCGCGAGCAGGAGCGGATCCGCACGGCCGAGTGGCTGGGCGAGCACTTCGCGGTCAACCCCGAGCTGGTCGTGAAGGACCCGCGGCTGAGCTGGTTCCTGGGTCTCTGGCGCGTGGCCGCGATCCGCGCCGGCGCGACGCCGGTGTTCGCCACGATGCTGCGCCCGCCGGCCGAGGTGGTCGGCAGCAAGCAGACCTACTACCAGAACCGGCTGGGCTCGGCGCACCTCGCGGCGTCCTGGCTGAACATGCTGCTGCACACCGAGCGGGCCACCCGGGAGTCCGTCGCGGACGGCGGCCGCGTCTTCGTCCGGTACGCCGACCTGCTCGACGACTGGACCCGGGTCGTCATGCAGGCCGGGGAGCAGCTCCAGCTCCAGCACGTGCTGCACGCCCGGAGCGAGGCCATCCGCGACGGCCACCGGTTCGTCGACCCCAGCCTGCGCCGGATGAACCAGACGCTCGGCGACCTCGGCCTCCCGCCCCGGCTGCACGAGCTCGTCGGGCAGACATGGGAGGAGCTCAACAAGCTGGCCGAGCCCGGCGGCGACACCCCCGAGGTGCACCGGGCGCTCGACCAGCTCCGGGAGGGCTACGTCGACCTCTACGAGGAGGCCGCCGCGATCTCCCGGTCCTCCGTGGTGGCCGCGGAGCACAAGCTGAAGCGGCAGCAGCGGCTCAAACCGGCTCCCGATGCCGCGCCCGCACCGTCGCGCACGGACCGGATCCCGCACGGCCTCCGGGCCGCGGTCCCCGCACCGGTCCGCCGGGGCCTGCGGAAGCTGCTCGGCCGGTCCCGATGACCGCGCACCTCGGTGCCGGCGGCCTGAAGAACCTCGAGGGCCACGCCGACTTCGACATCACCTGGCCCTGGCTCCGGCCGGAGGGGCTGCGGCCCGGCGCCACCGCCGTACTCCGGGTGAAGAACGAGGCGCCGTCGCTGCCGTTCGTGCTCCCGCCGCTGCTCCGCGCGTGCGACGCGGTCCTGCTCGTCGACAACGGCTCCGACGACGGCACCCCCGAGGTCGCCCGCGACGTCGCCGAGCGGGCCGGGTACGCCGACGAGCTCACCGTCACGTCGTACCCCTTCGCCGTCGCGCGCGCCGGCGCCGAGCACCTGGCCCAGCACGAGCTGTCGGTCCACTCGCTGTCGTACTTCTACAACTGGTGCTTCGCGCAGGTCGGCACCCGCTACTCGTGGAAGTGGGACGGCGACATGGTCCTCACCACCGAGGGCGAGGTGTCGATGGGCGACCTGGGCTGGCAGGTCGGCGACGTGCAGTCGATCGTGCGGGTGCCGCGGCACGGCCTCTACCTCGAGAGCGAGTCCCAGGGCTACCTCGACCTGGGCTGGCGCAACGCCGAGGAGTGGGGCTTCCCGATCGGGCCGGACTTCGTCTACACCAAGGCCTTCGAGTGGGAGATCCGCACGACACCGGTCGGCGTGCGCTCGATCGCGCTGCCGCAGGGGCTCTGCGTGGAGCTGAAGTACCTCCACGGCGAGGAGTTCGCCCACTGGACCGACCCGGAGTCGTTCGCGACGTCGTGGCGCAACCGCCGCAAGCGCCGCGAGTGGGAGGTCTTCCACGCGCTCCGCGACGGCGTGGTCCTCCCCGGCGTCCACGAGATCACCGCCCCCGCCGGCGTCCACATCGTCGACCACGTCACGCACGACTGGCTCCCGCGCGCGCCGCGCCCACTCGACGTCGGCTGATCCGCCGCGGCGTCGGGGGTGTCGGCTACGTCACCCCGCGCGTCCCTTACCTCGGTCCAGACCGGGGCGTACCTTGGACCGCGCCGGGGAACAACCACCCCGACCACCACCACGACGAGCACACCGTCCGGTACCCACACCGGCCCCGATCCGCCACCGCGGCGAGGGGTGGTCGGAGGGACTGGAACGAAAGGTTCGACACCCATGACGCACCGCGCTGCCATGAGCATCGGCGTCGTCGGCGCAGGCCGCGTCGGCGCCGTCCTGGCCGCCGCCCTCGAGGCCGCGGGCCATCACGTGGTCGCCGCCGCCGGCGAGTCCGACGCCTCGCGCTCCCGCATCGCCGACCTGATCCCGGGCGCCCGGCACGGGAAGCCCTCCGACGTCGCGCGCGCCTGCGACCTGCTCCTGCTGACCGTGCCCGACGACATGCTGGAGAACGTCGTCACGGTGCTCAGCGACAGCGGCGCGATCCGCCCCGGGCAGTACGTCGTGCACACCTCCGGCCGCCACGGGCTGGCCGTCGTCGAGCCCGCGCGCCGGGTCGGGGCGCGGGTGGTCGCGATGCACCCCGCGATGACCTTCACCGGCACCGCTCTCGACCTCGACCGCCTCTCTGCTCGATTCGGGGGAGGCTGCGTCTTCGGCCTCACCGCCGGCACCGACGAGCACGCGTTCGCGGAGGGCCTGGTCGCCGACCTCGGCGGCCGCCCGATGTGGGTGCCCGAGCAGATGCGGACGCTCTACCACTCCGGTCTCGCGCACGGCGCGAACCACCTCGTCACCCTCGTGACGCAGGCGATGGAGATCCTCGCCGCGGCCGGCGCCGACGACCCGGCCGGCACCCTGCGGCCGCTGCTGACCGCCGCCCTCGACAACGCGCTCGAGAACGGCGACGCGGCCCTCACCGGCCCGATCGTCCGCGGCGACGTCAACACCGTGCGCGCCCACCTGGCCGACATCACCGCCAACGCGCCGCACACGATGCCGTCCTACGTCGCCCTGGCCCGCGACACCCTCGACCGGGTGGTGACCGACGGCCGCGTGCTGCCGATCCGGGCCAACGCGATCCGCCGGGTGATCGACGGCGCCGAGCGCGCCGCCCAGCTCCAGGCCGCCCGCCGCCGATGACGTCCAGCCCCGCCCTCGCCCCGACGCGCGAGGAGCTCGTCAGCCTGCTCGCGAAGCACGACGGCCCGGTCGGGTTCGTCCCCACCATGGGCGCCCTGCACGAGGGCCACGCCAGCCTGATGCGCGTCGCCCGCGAGCGTGTCGCCAGGGACGGGCAGAGCGGTCCCGTCGTCGTCTCGATCTTCGTGAACCCGCTCCAGTTCGGGCCGGACGAGGACCTCGACCGCTACCCGCGCACGCTCGACGCCGACCTCGAGGTCTGCGCCCGGGAGGGCGTCGACATCGTGTTCGCGCCGGCCGTCGAGGAGGTCTACCCAGGCGGTGAGCCGCAGGTGACGGTGTCGCCCGGCCCGCTCGCCGAGGTGCTCGAGGGCAAGGTCCGCCCCGGCCACTTCAGCGGGGTCCTCACGGTCGTCGCCAAGCTGTTCGGGCTGGTGCGCCCCGACGTCGCGGTCTTCGGCGAGAAGGACTACCAGCAGCTCGCGCTGATCCGCCGGATGGTGCTCGACCTCAACCTGGGCGTCGAGGTCGTCGGGGCCGAGACGGTCCGCGAGCCCGACGGGCTCGCGCTCTCCAGCCGCAACCGCTACCTCGACGCCGACGAGCGGGAGAGCGCCGCCGCGCTGAGCCGGGTGCTCCGCGCGGCCCAGGACAACGCCCGGTACGGCGCCGAGGGAGCCCTCGCCGCCGCGCGGGCCGAGCTGCGCGCCGCGCAGGGCGTGGACCTCGACTACCTGGTGATCACCGACCCGGACCTCGGCGAGCTGCGGGCCGACGTACCACCCGGGACGGAGGCCCGCGCGCTCATCGCCGCTCGCGTGGGCACGACCCGGCTCATCGACAACCTGCCCCTCGTCCTCTACCCCACTTCTGGGAGACCCTGATGCTCCGCACCATGATGAAGAGCAAGATCCATCGCGCCACCGTCACCCAGGCCGACCTGCACTACGTCGGCTCGGTGACCGTCGACGAGGACCTGCTCGACGCCGCCGACCTGCTGCCCGGCGAGCTCGTCCACATCGTCGACATCACCAACGGCGCCCGCCTCGAGACCTACACGATCGCGGGCGAGCGCGGGTCCGGCGTGATCGGCATCAACGGCGCCGCCGCGCACCTCGTGCACCCCGGCGACCTCGTGATCCTCATCGGCTACGGCCAGATGGAGACCGCCGAGGCGAAGGAGTTCCAGCCGCACGTGGTGTTCGTGGACGCCGACAACAAGATCCTGGCCACGGGCTTCGACCCGGCCGAGGCGGTCGAGGGCTTCGGACTGATGCGCGGCGACCAGCTCGCGCAGCGATAGCCTGCGCCCGTGCCCACCGCCCCGGTCCGTCGCGTCCCCGGCCGCCTGGTCGCGCCCGAGCCGGGGTGGACGACCACGGCCGACGTCGTCGTGATCGGCTCCGGCATCGCCGGCCTCACCGCGGCCCTGCGGCTGCGCGGGAAGGTCGGCAAGGTCCTCGTCGTCACCAAGGACGTGCTCGCGGCGGGCTCGACCCAGTGGGCGCAGGGCGGCATCGCCGCCGCGCTCGGCCCCGAGGACACCCCGGAGGAGCACGAGGAGGACACCCTGGTCGCGGGCGCCGGCGCGTGCGACCGCGCCGCGGTGCGGGTGCTGGTGACCGAGGGGCCCGACGCCGTGCGCGAGCTGATCGCGCTGGGCACGAACTTCGACCACGATCCCGACGGCGAGCTCTCGCTGACCCGCGAGGGCGGCCACCACCGCGACCGGATCGCGCACGCCGGCGGCGACGCGACCGGCGCCGAGATCCAGCGGGCGCTGACCGCCGCGGTCGAGCAGGCGCCCGAGATCGAGGTCGTCCAGCACGCCCTCGCCGTCGACCTGCTGCTCGCCGAGGACGGCGGGGTGGCCGGCGTGACCCTGCACGTGATGGGCGAGGGTCAGCGCGACGGCGTCGGCGCGGTGCACTGCCGCGCGGTCGTGCTGGCCAGCGGCGGCCTCGGCCAGGTGTTCTCCCAGACCACGAACCCCGCCGTCTCGACCGGCGACGGCATGGCGGTGGCGCTGCGCGCGGGCGCGGTGCTGCGCGACCTCGAGTTCGTGCAGTTCCACCCGACGGTGATGTACCTCGGCCCGGAGTCGCACGGCCAGCAGCCGCTGATCTCCGAGGCCGTGCGCGGCGAGGGCGCGTTCCTCGTCGACTTCGAGGGCGACCGCTTCATGCAGGGCGCGCACGAGCTGGCCGATCTCGCGCCACGCGACGTGGTCGCCAAGGCGATCATGCGCCGGATGATGGAGTCCGGGCGGCCGCACATGTGGCTCGACGCCCGCCACCTGGGGGCGGAGTTCTGGGAGCGCCGGTTCCCGACGATCCTCGCCACCTGCCGGCGGTACGGCGTCGACCCGGTCACCGACCTGATCCCGGTCGCGCCGGCGTGCCACTACGCCTCGGGCGGCGTCCGCACCGACCTGTGGGGCCGCAGCAACGTGCCCGGCCTCTACGCGACCGGCGAGGTCGCCTGCTCCGGCGTGCACGGCGCCAACCGGCTGGCCTCCAACTCCCTGCTCGAGGGCCTGGTCTTCTCCCGCCGGATCGGCCAGGTGCTGCCCGGCGAGCTGCGGCCGCTGCTGCCGCCGGCGCCCGACACCCGCACCCCGGGCCTGGTGCCGGGCGGGCTGCGCCGAGACCTCCAGGAGGTCATGACCACGCGCGTCGGCGTGCTCCGCAACGCGGTCGGCCTGGAGGAGGCCGCGGCCCTGCTGGACAAGCTCACCGACGTACCGGCCGAGGTCGTGGACCAGCAGTCCTGGGAGACCACGAACCTGCTCACCATCGCCACCGCCCTGGCCGACGCCGCCATGCTCCGCGAGGAGACCCGCGGCTCGCACTGGCGCGAGGACTTCCCGGAGCGCGACGACGCGCGGTTCTCCGGTCACCTCGACGCCGTCATGGACGACGGCTCGACCACCCTGGAGCTGCATTGACGCCGTACGACGAGGAGCTGCGCGCCGCCGGGCTCGACCCGGACGCGGTGCTGGCGCAGGTGCGCGCCGCGCTGGCCGAGGACCTGCCGGCCAGCTACGGGCAGAGCGATGTCACCAGCGTCGCGACGATCGCCGCCGACGCCCGGGGGAGCGGCGTCTTCGCCGCCCGCGAGGCGGGCGTGGTCGCCGGCCTCGGTGTCGCCGCGCTGGTCTTCCACGAGGTCATGGGCGACGCGGTCGAGGTGACCGACCGGGTGCCGGACGGCACGCGCGTCGCGCCGGGCGACGTCGTCATGCGGGTCGCCGGCCGCACCCGGGGCCTCCTCACCGCCGAGCGCACCGCGCTCAACTACGCCAGCCACCTCTCCGGCGTCGCGACCGCGACCGCCCAGTGGGTCGCGGCGCTCGCGGGCACGAACGCCCGCGTGCTCGACACCCGCAAGACGCTGCCGACCTACCGCGCGCTCCAGAAGTACGCCGTGCGCTGCGGCGGCGGCGTCAACCACCGGTTCAGCCTCGGCGACCGGGCGATGGTCAAGGACAACCACGTCGTCGCGGCCGGGGGCGTCGTGCCGGCCTTCGAGGCCGTGCGGGCGGCGTACCCCGACCTCCGCGTGGAGGTCGAGGTGACCGACCTCGACGAGCTGCGCGCGCTGCTCGACGTCGGCTGCACCGAGATCCTGC
This sequence comes from Nocardioides pyridinolyticus, assembly GCF_054653575.1. Classification (NCBI taxonomy): domain Bacteria; kingdom Bacillati; phylum Actinomycetota; class Actinomycetes; order Propionibacteriales; family Nocardioidaceae; genus Nocardioides; species Nocardioides pyridinolyticus. The sequence goes on from NZ_BAAIFY010000007.1 coordinate 114,559, forward strand.
TCGACAACATGGACGCGCCGACGATGGCCGAGGCGGTCCGCATCACCGCCGGCCGGGCCACCCTCGAGGCGTCCGGCGGGCTCACGCTCGAGCGCGCCCGCGAGGTCGCCGAGACCGGCGTGGACTTCATCTCGGTCGGTGCGCTCACCCACTCGGTGAAGGTCTTCGACCTCGGCCTGGACCTCTCGGAGGGGTGACCGTGGCCCTCCTCGCCGCCGACATCGGCAACAGCCACACGCTGATCGGCCTGCTGGTCGACGGGGAGGTCACCGCCGACTGGCGGGTGGCGACGGACGAGCGGCGCACCTCCGACGAGTGGGCGGTGCTGCTGCACGGCCTCCTGGGGCGCTCCTTCGACGACGTCGACGGCATCGCGGTCTGCGCGACCGTCCCGGCCGTCCTGCACGAGTGGCGAGACATGCTCGCGCAGCACTTCGCCGACGTGCCGAGCCTGGTCGTCGAGCCCGGCGTCCGCACCGGCATCCCGGTCCTGATGGACAACCCGCGCGAGGTCGGCACCGACCGGATCATCAACGCGCTCGCCGCGGTCCAGGAGTACGGCGGCCCGGCGATCGTCATCGACTTCGGCGGCACCGCGACGACGTTCGACGTGATCAACGCGCAGGGTCAGTACGTCGGTGGGGCGATCTCCCCCGGCATCGAGATCTCCCTCGAGGCACTGGGCCGCCGCGGCGCGCAGCTGCGCAAGGTCGAATTGCAGCGCCCGCGCGCGGTGATTGCCAAGAACACCGTCGAGGCCCTCCAGTCGGGAATGGTTTTCGGCGTCGCGGCGCAGGTCGAGGGAATTGTCGCCCGGATGATCGCCGAGCTCGGCGAGAGCACCGAGGACGTGAATGTGATCGCCACCGGTTATCTCGCGGCTCTCGTGTGCGACGAGTGCGACTGTTTCACGCACCGAGCGCCCTGGTTGACATTGCGGGGCCTGGAGATTGCATTTTCGCGCAACCGTTGAATTTCGTTTCCTGTGCCTTTGCGTGTCATGATGAATTGCATTTCCCGACACCAGAGCGAGAGGTCACGAAATGGCCCAGAAGGTCAACATCATCCTGGTCGACGACATCGACGGGAGTGAGGCCACCGAGACCGTCACCTTCGGGTTGGACGGTACGACGTACGAGATCGACCTGAACGACAAGAACGCCGCGGCACTGCGCGATGCGTTCGCGACCTACGTCGGCCACGGCCGCAAGGTCGGCGCCGGCCCGCGCCGCGGCCGCCGCTCGTCCGCCGCCGCGGCCAACGGCCCGAGCGCCAAGGAGATCCGCGACTGGGCGCGGTCCAACGGGCACGACGTATCCGACCGCGGGCGGGTGTCGGCCGAGGTCCGTGAGGCCTACGACGCGGCGCACTGAGCCCGCCAGCACCACCCGAGCAGCCCCTTACCGGTCGACACCGGCGAGGGGCTGTTCGCTCTCAGCGGACTGCCTGGGCCCCGATCGGGGAACGCGTAGGCTGTCCGTGGGGTTGGAGTATCCGTAGCCCCACTCAAAGCTTCAGGAGCGATGCGCATGTTCGAGCGGTTCACTGACCGAGCTCGCCGGGTGGTCGTGCTGGCCCAGGAAGAGGCCCGCATGCTCTCCCACAACTACATCGGGACCGAGCACATCCTGCTCGGCCTTATCCACGAGGGCGAGGGTGTCGCCGCGAAGGCGCTCGAGAGCCTCGACATCTCCCTCGAGGCCGTGCGCGCGCAGGTCGAGGAGATCATCGGCCAGGGCCAGCAGGCCCCGAGCGGCCACATCCCGTTCACCCCGCGCGCCAAGAAGGTGCTCGAGCTGTCCCTGCGCGAGGCGCTCCAGCTCGGCCACTCCTACATCGGCACCGAGCACATCCTGCTCGGCCTGATCCGCGAGGGCGAGGGCGTCGCCGCCCAGGTGCTGCAGAAGCTCGGCGCGGACCTCAACCGGGTCCGCCAGCAGGTCATCCAGCTGCTCTCCGGCTTCCAGGGCAAGGAGTCGGCCGGCTCCGCGGCCGCCACCGGAGCCTCCGGTGCCGACGCCCCGTCGTCCTCCCTCGTGCTCGACCAGTTCGGCCGGAACCTCACCCAGGACGCCCGCGAGGGCAAGCTGGACCCGGTCATCGGCCGGGAGCAGGAGATCGAGCGGGTCATGCAGATCCTGTCCCGCCGCACGAAGAACAACCCGGTCCTCATCGGCGAGCCCGGCGTCGGCAAGACGACGATCGTCGAGGGCCTGGCCCAGGACATCGTCAAGGGCAACGTGCCCGAGACGCTGAAGGACAAGCAGATCTACACCCTCGACCTGGGTGCGCTGGTCGCCGGCTCGCGCTACCGCGGTGACTTCGAGGAGCGCCTGAAGAAGGTGCTGAAGGAGATCCGCACCCGCGGCGACATCGTGCTGTTCATCGACGAGATCCACACCCTCGTCGGCGCCGGCGCGGCCGAGGGCGCGATCGACGCCGCCAGCATCCTCAAGCCGATGCTGGCCCGCGGTGAGCTCCAGACCATCGGCGCGACCACGCTCGACGAGTACCGCAAGTACCTCGAGAAGGACGCCGCGCTCGAGCGCCGCTTCCAGCCGATCCAGGTCGCCGAGCCGTCGATCGCCCACACGATCGAGATGCTCAAGGGCCTGCGCGACCGCTACGAGGCGCACCACCGGGTGACGATCACCGACGAGGCGCTGGTCTCGGCGGCGACGCTGGCCGATCGCTACATCTCCGACCGGTTCCTGCCGGACAAGGCGATCGACCTGATCGACGAGGCGGGCTCGCGCCTGCGGATCCGCCGGATGACGGCGCCCGCCGACCTGCGCGAGTACGACGACAAGATCAGCGAGGTGCGGCAGCGCAAGGAGGCCGCGATCGACGGCCAGGACTTCGAGGCCGCCGCGCGCCTGCGCGACGAGGAGAAGCAGCTCATCCTGCGCAAGTCCGAGCGCGAGAAGCAGTGGCGCGCGGGCGACATGGACGAGGTCGCGGAGGTCGACGAGGAGCTGATCGCCGAGGTGCTCGCCGTGGCGACCGGCATCCCGATCGTGAAGCTCTCCGAGGAGGAGTCGACCCGGCTGCTCAAGATGGAGGACGAGCTCCACAAGCGCGTCATCGGCCAGGAGGAGGCCGTCAAGGCGCTCAGCCGGGCCATCCGGCGTACCCGTGCCGGCCTGAAGGACCCCAAGCGCCCCGGCGGCTCGTTCATCTTCGCCGGTCCGTCCGGTGTCGGTAAGACCTGGCTGTCCAAGACGCTCGCTGAGTTCCTCTTCGGCGACGAGGACGCGCTCATCCAGCTCGACATGTCGGAGTTCGGCGAGAAGCACACCGTCTCGCGGCTCTTCGGCTCGCCTCCGGGCTACGTCGGCTACGAGGAGGGCGGCCAGCTCACCGAGAAGGTGCGGCGCAAGCCGTTCTCGGTCGTGCTCTTCGACGAGGTCGAGAAGGCGCACCCCGACATCTTCAACAGCCTGCTGCAGATCCTGGAGGAGGGTCGCCTGACCGACTCCCAGGGCCGGGTGGTCGACTTCAAGAACACCGTCATCATCATGACCACCAACCTCGGCACCCGGGACATCGCCAAGGGCGTCAACCTGGGCTTCCAGGGTGCTACGGGCGGGCCGGGCGACTACGACCGGATGAAGAACAAGGTGCAGGACGAGCTCAAGCAGCACTTCCGTCCCGAGTTCCTCAACCGCGTCGACGAGATCATCGTGTTCCCGCCCCTGTCGCAGGAGCAGATCGTCGCCATGGTCGACAACATGGTCGCCGCGGTGGAGACCCGCCTCAAGGACCGCGACATGTCGCTGGAGCTCACCCAGGCCGCGAAGAACCTGCTCGCCGAGCGGGGCTTCGACCCGGTCCTGGGCGCCCGGCCGCTGCGCCGGACGGTCCAGCGCGAGATCGAGGACGTGCTCGCCGAGAAGATGCTCTACGGCGAGGTCGGCCCCGGCCAGATCGTGCTCGTGGACGTCGAGGGCGAGGGTCCGACCGCGACCTTCACCTTCGCGGGCCAGAAGGTCGGCACGCTGCCGGACCTGCCGCCGTTCGAGACCGCCGAGGTCGCTCCCAGCGACGGCCCCGACGACTCCGACAGCGGCTCGGACGTCCCGAAGTCCCAGGACTGACCGCCTGATCACCGCCGAGTCGGCGCAGTTTCAGCTGAAACTGCGCCGACTCGGCATTTCAGGGGAGCGCGTAGGCGTCCGGGCCGGCGGGGACGAGCAGGCCGTCCTCGACCAGGGAGGCCAGGCAGCGGATCCGCTGGCCCTCGTCGTGCCACGCCGCGTCGAGCGCGCTGCGGTGCACCGGGCCGTCGCTGTCGCGCAGCACCGCGAGCAGCCGCCCGCGGCACTGCCGGTCGGTGCCGGCCCACGTCTGCACCTTCCGCGGCGGCCCGTCGTACGCCGGGTACCCCGCCGCACGCCAGGCACAGCGGTCGGCGATGGGACAGGCGCCGCAGCGCGGGTTCGCGGCGGTGCACACCAGGGCGCCGAGCTCCATGACCGCGACCGCCCACGTCGCCGCGGTCGCGTCGTCCTCGGGCAGCAGCCCGGTCGCGACCTCGCGCTCGGCCTTCGTCACCGCCGCCGACGGGAACTCCACGCCTTGCACCGCCCGCGCGAACACCCGGCGGACGTTGGTGTCCAGCACCACGTGCCGCCGGCCGTGCGCGAAGCTGGCGATCGCCGACGCGGTGTAGTCGCCGACCCCCGGCAGAGCCAGCAGCTCGTCGTACGACGCCGGCACCTCGCCGCCGTGGCGCTCGACGATCGCCGTCGCGGCCGCGTGCAGCCGCAGCGCCCGGCGCGGGTAGCCCAGCCGGCCCCAGGCCCGGACCGCCTCGCCGCTCGGCTCGGCCGCCAGGTCGGCCGGCGTCGGCCAGCGCTCGAGCCACTGCCCGTGGACCGGCAGCACCCGGTTCACCGGCGTCTGCTGGAGCATGAACTCCGAGACCATCACCGACCAGGGCGAGGCCTGCGCACCGCGCCACGGCAGCTCGCGGGCGTGCTCGTCGTACCACCGCAGCACCGGTTCATGGAGCAAGCTCATGCACGTACTCGCTTCGCTGCGTGCGCGCATGAGGCACATGACGGGCTGCATTGAATGGTTCGCTCGCTTCGCTCGCTCATCGCGTGCACATCCTGCCCGGTGTGGCACCACCACCAGACGCCGGGCGCTGACTAGCGTTCGTGCCATGCCGCCGCTGACCCGAGGACCGCTCCCCGCGCGGGTCTACTGGACGCGCCGGCTCATGGTGCTCGGTACGGCGGTGCTGCTGGTCGTCGCGATCGGCCGGCTGCTCGGCAACGGCAGCGACGCGGCCTCCGACGGGGACGAGCAGGCCGCCCAGGTGTCGGTCGAGACGACGCCGGCGCCGTCGGGGTACACCGACCCGGCGCCGACACCGCCGAAGCGCACGAAGACCAGGACGCCCGACCCGACGCCGACCCTCGCCGTGCCGGTGGGGGAGTGCGCCGACTCCGACATCGCGGTCACGCCGCTGGTCAAGGAGGCCGTGGGCGGGCGCGACGTGAAGATCGTGCTCCAGCTGCGGACGCTGGAGTCCCCGGCCTGCACCTGGTCGGTCGGCGCGGACGTGCTGACGATGAACATCACCTCCGGCGACGACGCCATCTGGTCGAGCCGGCAGTGCCGGGGCGCGATCCCGAAGGAGCAGGTCGTCGTCCGCCAGGCCGTCACCAGCAAGATCGAGGTCATCTGGCGGGAGGCCCGGCGCTCCGACGAGGGCTGCACGAAGCGCACCGCGTGGGCGATGCCGGGGTGGTACCACGTCACGGCCGCCGCGCTCGGCGGCGAGCCGGCCGACGTCCAGTTCGAGCTGACCACCCCGACCGCGGCCACGATCACCCGCACGGCCGAGCCGACCCAGAGCCCGTCCGGCAAGCCGTCGGGCAAGCCGAGCCAGAGGCCCAGTGGCCGTCCGGTGACCTCGCCGAGCCCGTCGGGCGCGGTCGAGCCGGACTAGACGTACCGCTCGAGGATCGTCGACTCGGCCAGGCGCGAGAGTCCTTCGCGCACGCTGCGGGCCCGCAGCTCGCCGACGCCCTCGACCGCCTGGAGGTCGTCGACCCCGGCGGAGAGCAGCTTCTGGAGCGTGCCGAAGTGGTCGACCAGCCGGTCGACGACGGTGGCGGGCAGCCGCGGCACCTTGGCCAGCAGCCGGTAGCCGCGCGGGGCGACGGCTCCGTCGAGGTGCTCGCCGGTGCCGAGGCCCAGGGCGCGGGCCGCGGCGGCGGGGTCGACCAGCTCGGTCGACGACAGCGACTCGAGCCGGTTGAGCAGCGCCTCGGGGCTCTTGGTCCGGCGGCCGGCCGGCAGGTAGTCGCGGATGACCAGCTCGCGCTCGGTGTCGACGCCGGTGATCAGCTCCTCGAGCTGGAGCGAGAGCAGGCGGCCGTCGGTGCCCAGCTCGAGGACGTAGTCCTCGATCTCGCTGGCGATCCGGGTCACCATCTCCAGGCGCTGGGCGACGACCGCGACGTCGCGCACGGTCACCAGGTCCTCGATCTCCAGGGCCGACAGGGTCGCGGACACCTCGTCGAGGCGCAGCTTGTAGCGCTCGAGCGTCGCGAGCGCCTGGTTCGCCCGGGAGAGGATCTGGCCCGAGTCCTCGAGGACGTGACGGGTCTCGCCGACGTACGCCGCGATGATCTGCATCGACTGCGACACCGAGATCACCGGGAAGCCGGTCTGCCGCGCGACGCGGTCGGCCGTGCGGTGCCGGGTGCCGGTCTCCTCCGACGGGATCGTGTGGTCGGGCATCAGGTGCACCGCGGCCCGGATGATCCGGGTGACGTCCTTGTCGACGATGATGCCGCCGTCCATCTTGGCCAGCTCGCGCAGGCCCGTCGCGGTGAACGGGACGTCGAGGGTGAAGCCGCCGGTCGAGATCGACTCGACGGTCTTGTCGTGGCCGAGCACGATCAGCGCGCCGGTGCGGCCGCGCAGGATCCGCTCGAGGCCGTCGCGCAGCGGCGTGCCGGGGGCGATGGTGGCGAGTGTCGCGCGCAGGCGCAGCGTCTCGTCCGAGCGGTCGGAGGTGGGCACGCGAGGAGTCTAGGGCGTGGGTCGCCTCACACGTCGTCGACCGCGCGCGGCTTCTGCTGGTGCTCGGGGTGCAGCAGGTGCAGGAGCCGCAGCGCGGCGCCGATGTCGGGCACGTCCAGCACCCGCATGCCGTCGACGGTCCACGACTCCGGCGACCGCGGACCGCTGCGACCCGGCTCGGAGGGCACGACCGCGAGCTGGAAGCCGAGCCGCGCCGCCTCGGCCAGCCGGTTCTGGAGGTCGCGCACCCGGCGCAGCTCGCCGGACAGGCCGATCTCGCCCATGGCCACGACGCCGCGCGGTGCCGCGACGCCGCGGTACGCCGACGTCAGGGCGACCGCGACGGCCAGGTCGCTCGCCGGCTCGCCGACGCGGGCGCCGCCGACCGTCGAGGCGAAGACGTCCATCGCGTGCAGCCGGACGCCGCAGTGCTGCTGCAGCACGGCCATCACCATCGCCACCCGGGATCCGTCGAGCCCGGACGTCGTCCGGCGCGGTCGCTCCGCGGCGCTGTGCGTCACCAGTGCCTGCACCTCCGCGAGCATCGGCCGGCGACCCTCCATGGTGACCGCGACGCACGTGCCGGGCACCTGGCCGTGGTGGTTCTCCACGAACAGCCCGGTCGGGTCGGCGACCGCGGTGATGCCGTCGGCGCCCAGGTCGAAGCAGCCGACCTCGTCGACGGGCCCGAAGCGGTTCTTCATCGCGCGGACCATCCGGAACCGCGAGTCGCGGTCGCCCTCGAAGTGCAGCACCACGTCGACGACGTGCTCGAGCACCCGCGGTCCGGCGATCGAGCCGTCCTTGGTCACGTGGCCGACGATCACCGTGGTGATGTTGCGGGTCTTGGCCATCCGCACGAGCGCGGCCGCGACCTCCTTGACCTGCGTCACGCCACCGGGCACCCCCTCGACGCCCGAGGCGCCGATCGTCTGGATGGAGTCCACGACCAGCAGGGTCGGGCGGACCTCCTCGAGGTGGGTGAGCACGGCGCCGAGGTCGGTCTCGGCCGCGAGGTAGAGCTGGTCGTGGACGCCGCCGGTGCGGTCGGCGCGCAGCCGCACCTGGGACGCGGACTCCTCGCCGGTGACGTAGAGCGTGCGCCGCTGGTAGCGCGCGGTCTGCGCGGCGACCTCCAGCAGCAGCGTGGACTTGCCGACGCCGGGCTCGCCGGCGAGCAGGATCGCGGCACCCGGGACCAGGCCGCCGCCGAGCACCCGGTCGAGCTCGGGGACACCGCTGGTGCGGAACGTGGAGTCCTCCACCGACACCTGGCCGATCGGCACCGCCGGGCGGGTCACGGGCGAGGCCGGCGTACGCCCCACCGGCGCGGCCGCGGCCTCCGCCACCGACCCCCAGGCCTGGCACTCGCCGCAGCGGCCGACCCACTTGGCGGTCTCCCAGCCGCACTCGGAGCACCGGAACGCGGGACGGGAGGTCTTCGGCATGGGGCACACCGTAAGCGGCTGCGCCGACAGTGCGGTCTATGGTCTCCTTGGATCGATCAAGACTGCTGGGAGGGAGGCGGGGTTGACGAGAAGCACCGGGCGCCTCGCCGCGCCGCCGACGCTGGCCGACGTCGCCGAGCGCGCGGGCGTGTCGCGCCAGACGGTCTCCAACGCCGTCAACAACCCCGACCTGCTGCGCGCCGACACCCTCGCGCGGGTGATCGAGGCGATCGACGAGCTCGGCTACTCGCCCAACCGCGCGGCCCGCAACCTGCGCACGCGCGCGTCGCACCTGATCGGCATGCGGTTCAACCCCGCCCAGGAGGGCACGGCCAACGCGACCATGGACCGGTTCGTGCACTCGCTGGTCGAGACCTCGCGCGAGGCCGGCTACCACGTGCTGCTGTTCGCCGGCGACCATCGCGACCCGATCTCGGGGTACGAGGACCTGCTCCGCTCCACCGCCGTCGACGCCTTCGTCGTCACCGACACCTACCTCGGCAACCCGCAGGCCGCCTGGCTGGAGCAGCGCCGCGCGCCGTTCGTCGCCTTCGGTCGTCCCTGGGAGCACCCCGCCGCCACGCATCCGTGGGTCGACGTCGACGGAGCGGCCGGCACCGACCTCGCCACCACCCATCTCATCGACCGCGGCCACCAGCGGATCGCCTGGATCGGCTGGCGCAAGGACTCCTTCATCGGCGAGGACCGCCGCTCCGGCTGGAGCCGGGCGATGCACGCCCGCGGCCTGCCGACGACCGGCTTGGCCTCGCGGGTCGAGGACACCGTCGCCAGCGGACGCGAGGCCGGCGCCGTGCTGCTCGACGAAGCCCAGCCGTCGGCGTTCGTCTGCGCCTCCGACACGCTCGCGGTGGGCGTGCTGCACATGCTCGCCGAGCGGGGGCTGCGCCCCGGCCGGGACGTCTGCGTCGTCGGCTTCGACGACTCGCAGGTCGCCCAGGTGGTCCCCGGCGGCCTGACGTCGGTGCGCCAGCCGCTGGAGCAGGTCGCCGTCGAGATCGTGAAGGCCCTCGAGGGCATGCTCGGCCACCCGCCGGTCGCCGGTCCGGGCGTGCTGCTCGCGCCGACCCTGGCGATGCGCGGCTCGAGCTGACCCGGTCCGTGCTCGACGCGGGACGTCATCCGTCCTGGTCGCCAGGGCAGCCGGTTCGTATGACGTCCCGGCCGGGGGACCCTAGAAGCGCCTCCACCAGAGGTTGACCGCGTAGTCGACCTCCGTGCCCTCGTGCTCCGCGAGCACCTCCTCGGCGACGGCCGGGTTGAACTCGATCCGCACCACGCTCTCGAGGTCGGCGCGCGAGCCGAAGGACCAGCGCATGTCGACGGGCGTGCGGGTCCACCCGCGCGTGGACCAGAACCGCTCGACCGCCGGAGGGTCGACCTCGGGGAAGCCGCGGCGGAACCAGCTCCCGAAGGTCGAGCGGGTCGGGTCGTTGTCGACGACGTACGCCGTGCCGCCGCGTCGGACGACGCGGTCCAGTTCGGCCAGGCCCGGCTCGCAGCCCGGGCCGAAGAAGTAGGCCCACCGCGCGTGCACGACGTCGACCGACGCGTCGGGGACCGGCAGCGCCTGCGCCGCACCGTGCCGGACGTCGACGTTCGTCAGCCGGCGGGTACGCCGCCGGGCGATCGCCACGAGATCGGCGTGCGGCTCGACCCCGACGACCGAGGCGGCCGTGGCGGCGAACCACGGCAGGTGGAAGCCGGTCCCGCACCCCACGTCGAGGACGGTGCGGCCGTCCCACGAGTCCACCGCCCGCATCGCGGCCTCGATCGCGCCGTCGGGGTCGACGGCGCGGTTCTCGACCTCGTAGGTCGCGGTGTGGTGCCAGATGTTGGGGCTCGGTCGCGCCCCCTCGGCGATGCTCAGCGCGGGCTCAGAGCCGGACGAGGCCGTTCGGCGTCTGCACCTGGCAGGCGAGGATGCCGGGGGTGCCGTTGGGGGCGACCCACTCGACCTTCACGTCCTCCAGCGGCGCCTCGACGGTCTCGCCGAGCCACTCGCTCACGCGCTGCGGGTCGCCGGCGATCTCCAGGCAGGCCAGGGAGAACGCGGGGTCCGCACCCGCGCTCGGGTGCATCTCGGCGGGGCTCTCCCACTGGATGAAGAACGGCAGCTGCGGGTCCGCGATCAGCCCGTTGACGCCGATCTGCCGCCACAGCAGCTCGGAGCCGTCGGGGAGGTGGCGGTTGCCCTTGGCGGACTCCCGGCCCAGCCGCTGCTCGACGGTGGTGATGTCGCTGACCGCGACGACCCAGCCCAGCCAGCCACCGCCGAGGGTGGAGCGCGCCTTGACGGCCTGGCCGAACGGCGCCTTGTCGGAGGCGGGGTGGTCGAGGGCCTCGACGATCTCGAGGTAGGTGCTGCCGCCGAGCGGCAGGATCATGTTGCGGGTCCCGAAACGGGGGTGCACACCTCCGTCGACGAAGTCCTTGCCGAGCAGTCCCCCGATGCGCTGGGCAGTGCTGGCGAGGCCATCCGGTCCTGCTGCGAAAGAAAGATGGTCCAGGCGCATGACCCGATTCTCGGCGCCCTCCCGGCGTGACGGGACACCGGGGTCAAAGTCTCTTGATGTCGAGACGAGTGCGGTTCGCTCAGAACGAGTCGGCGGGGTGCAGCGCGAGGGCCGACCGCGAGCGCAGGTGGGCCTCGCAGTGACGGACCAGCTCGGCGTACGCCGCCGGCCCCATCAGCTCGACCAGCTCGTCGGCGCTGGTGAGGTAGAGCGGCTCCACGGCCACGTGGGCCTCGGTGTTGCCCGAGCAGTACCAGTCGAGGTCGTGGCCGCCCGGGCCCCAGCCGCGCCGGTCGTACTCGGTGATCGTGACCTCGGTGTACTTCGTGCCGTCCTGGCGCTCGATCTCGCGGAACGTACGACGGATCGGCAGCTGCCAGCACACGTCCGGCTTGGTCTTCACGTGGCTCTTCTCGAGCACGAACGCCAGGGCGTGCAGGGCGCAGCCCGCGCCGATGTGGAAGTCGGGCCGGTTCTGGAAGATGCACGCCTGCTGGCCGTCCACGGTGGTGACGCGGGTCTTGCGCTCGCCGTCCTCGTCGAGCTCGATCCAGTCCTGCTTGCGGACCCTGCCCCTCGGCTTCTGCTGCCAGAGCTTCTCGTCCAGCATGCCGACGAACTCCGCCACGCGCTTCTCGTCGTCCTTGTCGGCGAAGTGGGCGCCGAGCGTGCAGCAGCCGACGTCGGGCGCGTCGGCGTAGATCCCCTGGCAGCCCCGCCCGAAGATGCAGGTGTAGCTCGAGGTCAGCCAGGTGAGGTCGCACTTCATCACCTCGGACTCGTCGGCCGGGTTCACGAACTCGACGAAGGCACGGGGGAAAACCAGGTCGACCTCAGGCACGGAGCAAGCGTACGTCCCGGCACGGGCTAGTACGTTGGGGCCATGCGTCTGGGCGTGCTCGACATCGGCTCCAACACCGGGCACCTGCTCGTGGTGGACGCCCACCGCGGCGCCGCGCCCCTCCCGGCGTACTCCTACAAGCAGCCGCTGCGCCTCGCCGAGCACCTCGACGGAGCGGGAGCCGTGTCCCAGCAGGGCATCGACGCGCTGTGCGCGTTCACCTCGCAGGCGCTGCGGGTGGCCGAGGACAAGGGCAGCGAGGCGATCCTCGCGTTCGCGACCTCGGCCGTGCGCGACGCCGAGAACTCCGAGGCCGTGCTGGCCGAGGTCGTCGACCGCACCGGGCAGGACATCGCGGTGCTGTCGGGCGAGGACGAGGCGCGGCTGACCTTCCTCGCCGTACGCCGCTGGTTCGGCTGGTCCGCGGGCCGGCTGTCGGTCTTCGACATCGGCGGGGGCTCGCTGGAGATCGCGGGCGGCGCGGACGAGGAGCCCGACGTCGCCTGGTCGCTGCCGCTCGGCGCGGCCCGCCTGGCTCGTCAGCACTTCGCCGACGGCGCCATCGACGAGGACGCGGTCCGCCTGCTGCGCAAGCAGATCCGGGCCGAGATCGCCCGCGACGCGGGGCGGCTGCTGCGCGCCGGCACGCCCGACCACGCGGCGGCCACGTCCAAGACCTTCCGCTCCCTGGCCCGCATCTGCGGTGCCGCGCCGTCCGCCGAGGGCCCGTTGGTCCCGCGGACGCTGCCGGTCGGCGAGCTGCGGGAGTGGATCCCCAAGCTCGTGGCGATGCGCCACGACGAGCTCGCCGGCCTGCCCGGCGTCTCGGCGAGCCGGAGCCACCAGGTCGTCCCCGGCGCCCTCGTGGCCGAGGCGGTCATGGACATCTTCGAGCTGCCCGCGCTCGAGATCTGCCCGTGGGCCCTGCGCGAGGGTGTGATCCTCGAGCGGCTCGACCAGATCGGGCCGCTCCTCTGATGGCCCCCCGGATCGGCCTGTCCACCGTCTCGGTCTACCCCGAGTCGTCCGCGCACGCCTTCGCGTACGCCGCCGACCTCGGCTACGACAGCATCGAGGTGATGGTCGGCATCGACGCGCTCAGCCAGCAGACGTCGGCGATCAAGCAGCTCTCCGAGCACCACGGGATCCCGATCACCGCGGTCCACGCGCCCTGCCTGCTGTTCACCCAGCGGGTCTGGGGCACCGAGCCCTGGGGCAAGCTCGAGCGCTCCGCCGAGATGGCCGCGGCGGTCGGCGCCGAGGTCGTGGTCGTGCACCCGCCGTTCCGCTGGCAGAAGCAGTACGCCGCCGGGTTCGTCGAGGGCATCGCGGCCCTCGAGGCGTCGACCGGCATCGCCTTCGCGGTCGAGAACATGTACCCCTGGCGCGCGTCCACCCGGCGCGGCATGGAGATGTATCTGCCGGGCTGGGACCCGTCCGAGGAGTCCTACGCCAACACGACGATCGACCTGTCGCACGCCGCCATCGCGCACTCCGACCCGATCGCGATGGCCGAGCGCCTCGGCGACCGGCTGCGGCACATCCACCTCACCGACGGCACCGGCTCGGCCAAGGACGAGCACCTGGTGCCGGGCCGCGGCGCGATGGGCGCGGCGTCGTTCCTCCGCCACCTCGACGAGGTCGACTTCGCGGGCGAGATCATCCTGGAGATCAACACCCGCAAGTGCCGCGACGTCGCCGAGCGCGAGACCGACCTGCGCGAGTCGCTGGAGTTCGCCCGCGAGCACCTGGGGGTGGCGGCGCCGTGACCGTCGCGGCCCCGCCGCGGCCGCCGTCCGGGGGCTTCGCCGGGACGGCGGTGCGCTGAGGCGGCCCGAGGAGCACAATCCACCCCATGAGGAACACCGCGGTGGAGGTCCGCGGGCTGCACGTCGTCCGCGGCGGCCGCCGCGTGCTGGAGCAGCTCGACATCAGCGTCGGCGGCGGGGTCACCGGGCTGCTCGGGCCGAGCGGCTGCGGCAAGTCGACCCTCATGCGCTGCCTGGTCGGCGTACAGCGGGTCCGCGCGGGCTCGGTGACGGTCTTCGGCCAGGAGGCCGGCAGCCGCGACCTGCGAGCCCGGGTCGGCTACGTCACCCAGGCTGCGAGCGTGTACGACGACCTCACGGTGGTCGAGAACCTCCGCTTCTTCGCCCAGGTGCTCGGCGTCGGCCGTGACCACGTCGACCGGGTCGTCGACGCCGTCGACCTCGGCCGCCACCGCGAGCAGGTCGTGGGCCGGCTCAGCGGCGGCCAGCGCAGCCGGGTCAGCCTCGCCGTCGCCCTGCTCGGCGAGCCGGACCTCCTCGTGCTCGACGAGCCCACCGTGGGCCTGGACCCGGTGCTCCGGGTCGACCTCTGGCGCCTGTTCCACGAGCTGGCGGACCGGGGCGCGGCGGTGTTCGTCTCCAGCCACGTCATGGACGAGGCCGAGCGCTGCGACCGGCTGCTGCTGATGCGCGAGGGCCGGATCATCGCCGACGGCACCCCCGGGGAGATCAAGGACAGGGCCGCCGCCGACACCGTCGAGGACGCGTTCCTCGCGATCGTCCGGAGGGACGCGGCATGAACCCGCGGGTGACGCTCGCCGTCGCCGGCCGCGTCCTCGTCCAGCTCCGCCGCGACCACCGCACGCTCGCGATGCTCCTGGTCCTGCCGTGCCTGCTGATCACCCTGCTGTGGTGGATGTTCGCGGACACGCCCGTCTTCGACGCGGTCGGTCCGGCGCTGCTGGCGATGTTCCCCTTCATCGTGATGTTCCTGGTCACCAGCGTCACCACGCTGCGCGAGCGCAGCGGCGGCACCCTCGAGCGGCTGCTCGCGATGCCGATGGGCAAGCTCGACTTCCTGGTCGGGTACGGCGCCGCGTTCGGGGTCGTCGCCGCGGTCCAGTCCGCGCTGGCCGTCGGGATCAGCGTCGGCCTGCTCGACCTCGAGGTGCGGGGCCCGGTGTGGCTGCTGACCGTGGTCGCGGTCGTCGACGCCGTGCTCGGCACCGCGCTGGGCCTGTTCGTGAGCGCCTTCGCGCAGACCGAGTTCCAGGCGGTGCAGTTCATGCCCGCGATCGTGATCCCGCAGATCCTGCTGTGCGGCCTCTTCGTCCCGCGCGACCAGCTGCCGCCGGTGCTCGAGTGGGTCAGCGACCTGCTGCCGTTGAGCTACGCCGTCGACGCGATGACCACGCTCACCCGCACCGCCGAGACCGGCGACGTGTGGGCCGACCTGGGGGTGGTCGCGGCCTTCGCCCTCGCGGGACTGGCCCTGGGGGCGGCGACCCTCCGGCGGCGTACCCCGTGAATCGGCGTCAAGCGGATCCCGTCGTAGCCTGAGTGGCATGTCGCTCCTCCGTCAGCCGCTCCTCCTCCTCGCCCGCTCCGGGGCGGTGAAGAAGGCGGTCAGCACCATGCCCGTCTCGGCCGGCATCGTTCGCAGCTACGTCCCCGGCGAGACCACCGAGGCTGCGGTGCAGGCGACCGCCGGCCTCGAGGCCGACGGCCTCAAGGTCACGCTCGACTTCCTGGGCGAGGACACGCTCGACGCCGAGCAGGCGGAGGCCACCGTCGCCGCGTACGTCGACCTCCTGTCGGCCCTCTCCGCGCGCGGCCTGACCCGCGGCGCCGAGGTGTCGGTGAAGCTGAGCGCCATCGGCCAGTTCCTGCCCGAGAACGGCCACAAGATCGCGCTGGAGAACGCCCGCACGATCTGTCGCGCCGCACGCAACGCCGGCACCACGGTCACGCTCGACATGGAGGACAACACCACCACCGACTCGACGCTGACGATCCTGCGCGACCTGCGCAAGGACTTCCCGGAGACCGGTGCCGTGCTCCAGGCCGCGCTCAAGCGCACCGAGGCCGACTGCCGCGCGCTCGCCCACGAGGGCTCGCGCGTGCGGCTCTGCAAGGGCGCCTACCTCGAGCCCGAGGACGTCGCGTACGTCGAGAAGGTCGAGATCGACAAGTCCTACGTCCGCTGCCTCAAGGTGCTGCTCGCCGGCGAGGGCTACCCGATGATCGCGACCCACGATCCGCGGATGGTCGAGATCGCGTCGTCGCTCGCGAGCCGCTACGGCCGCGCGCCCGGCACGTACGAGTACCAGATGCTCTACGGCATCCGGCCCGAGGAGCAGCGCCGGCTGGCCGAGGACGGGGAGACCGTGCGGGTCTACGTGCCCTACGGCCTCGAGTGGTACGGCTACCTGATGAGAAGGCTCGCCGAGCGCCCGCAGAACCTGACATTCTTCCTGAGGTCCCTGATCTCGAAGAAATGAAGGAAACCATGGCGCAGACCGCGATCCTCGGAGCCGGCGTGATGGGGGAGACCCTGCTCTCCGGCCTGGTCCGCGCCGGGCGCCGCGTCGACCACCTGCTCGTCGGCGAGAAGCGCGCCGAGCGCGCCCGCGAG
The DNA here is from genome assembly GCF_054653575.1 of Nocardioides pyridinolyticus. Classification (NCBI taxonomy): domain Bacteria; kingdom Bacillati; phylum Actinomycetota; class Actinomycetes; order Propionibacteriales; family Nocardioidaceae; genus Nocardioides; species Nocardioides pyridinolyticus. The sequence goes on from NZ_BAAIFY010000007.1 coordinate 130,827, forward strand.
CTCGAGGAGCGGTACGGCGTCGCGGTGGTCACCAACCTCGAGGCGGCCCGCAAGGCCGACACCCTCGCGCTCGTCGTGAAGCCCCAGGACATGGGCGTCCTCCTCGACGAGATCGCCCCCGCGCTGCGCCCCGGGCAGCTCGTGGTCTCGCTGGCCGCGGGCATCACGACCGCGTTCATCGAGTCCCGCGTGCCCGACGGCGTCGCCGTCGTCCGGGTCATGCCGAACACCCCGGCGCTCGTGGACGAGGGCATGGCCGCGATCTCGCCCGGCTCGCACTGCTCCGAGGAGCACCTGGCCGAGGCCGAGGCGCTGCTGGCCTCCACCGGCCGGGTGCTGCGGATCCCCGAGCGCCAGCAGGACGCGGTCACCGCGATCAGCGGCTCCGGTCCGGCGTACCTCTTCTTCGTGGTCGAGTCGATGATCGAGGCCGGCGTCCACCTCGGCCTGCCCCGCGCGACCGCCACCGAGCTCGTCGTCCAGACCGTCGTCGGCTCGGCCAAGATGCTCCGCGAGACCGGCACCCACCCCGTGGTCCTGCGCGAGCAGGTCACCTCGCCCGCCGGCACCACCGCGGCCGCCCTGCGCGAGCTCGAGGTGCACAAGGTGCGCGCCGCGTTCCTCGCCGCCATGGAGGCCGCCCGGGACCGCTCGCGGGCGCTGGCCGAGGGGTCCTGAGGGTCCGTCCCGGCCGCCCGCAGATTCATCACGGTAGGCAGGTGAATCCGCACTTCCCTCGGCATGCCCACTGAGGGGAGTGCCGGTTGGCCTGCCTACCGTGATGAATCGAGGCGAAGGCGCAGGGCGGCGGCGACCTGCGCCCACCGCACGGGCTCGTGGCCGGAGAACGCCGCCGCCGTCAGGCCGGCCACGGTGGCGACGTACACCGCCGCGGCAACGCGCGCGGTCATGACCGCAGCGACCGGAGCAGGCCGACGACGTCGTCCATCAGGCCGCGGACGACGGGCAGGCGCGAGAGCTTCACCATCCGGTCGACGATCGGGACCAGGCGCGCGACCAGTGCGCGGGACCGCTGCTGGTGCGGACTGTCGTCGTAGACCCAGAACAGCACCACGCCCATCTGGAGCAGCCACAGCAGCTGCGGCAGCTCGGGCTTCAGCGCCGCGACCGGCTTGGCGTCGGAGTCCTCCACCAGGCGCGTGAACAGCGCGATGCTGGCGTCGCGCGCGGGGGCGGACTCGGGGCTGAACGGGGACAGGGGGCTGTGCGGGTCGGCGGCGTTGCGGAAGAACTGGCCCGCGAAATCGTGGTGCGGCGCGGCCACGTCCAGCCACGCGTGCAGCACGCCGAGCAGCCGCTGCTCGAAGCGGCTGTCGCGTGCGAGGATCCGCTCGGCCGCCTCCGCGTGGTCGACCTGCATCTGGTCGTAGAACGCCTGGACCAGGTGCTCCTTGGACCCGAAGTAGTAGTAGGCGTTGCCGACCGAGACGCCGGCCTCGCGCGCGATCGCGCGCATCGTGGTGCGGTCGTAGCCCTCGCGGTTGAACAGCCCCATCGCCGCGTCGAGGATCGTGTGCCGGGTCCGCTCGGCCTTGCTCGTGGCCACGGGACCACGCTAGTCCCGTTCTTGAACGCGTTCAACACTCACAGGCCCATCGCGGCCTGCGCACCGGCCAGCACCGGGGCGGTCACCTCCCGGCACCGCGCGGCACCGGCGTCGAAGACCGACGTCACGTACGCCGGGTCGTCGGCGAGCTCGGCGTACCGCCTCTGGAGGGGCTCGAGCACCGCGACGACCGCATCGGTGACCGCCCGCTTGAGCGCGCCGTACGTCGTGATCCGCTCGGCCGGCCCGCCGCAGGCGGCCAGCACGTCGAGCAGGTTGGTCACGCCGGGCTTCGAGGGGGCCGACCGTACGGCGTCGGGCCCGGTGTCGGAGTCGGTCACCGCCCGGCCGACCTTGCGGCGCACGACGTCGGGGGAGTCGAGCAGCAGCACGACACCGGCCGCGTCGGCGTCGGACTTGCCCATCTTCCGGGTGGGATCGTCGAGCCGCATCACCCGCGCGCCGGCGGGCGGCACGGTGATCTCGGGGACCGTGAACACCTCGCCGTAGGTCCGGTTGAACCGCACCGCGAGGTCCCGGGTCAGCTCGACGTGCTGGCGCTGGTCCGCGCCCGCCGGGACCTGGGCGGGCCGGTAGAGCAGGATGTCGGCCGCCATCAGCGCCGGGTAGGTGAAGAGCGAGACCCGCGTCGCGCCCACACCACGACCCTTCTCCTTGAACTGGATCATCCGGTTGAGCTCGCCGGTGGTGGCCGTGCACTCGAGCAGGTAGGCGAGCTGGGCGTGCGCGGGCACCCGGCTCTGCGCGAACAGCGTCGCCGTGTCGAGCCCGGCGGCCACCATCAGCGTCGCGATCTCCTGCACCAGCCCGCGCAGGCGGGACGGGTCGTGCGTCGTCGTCATCGCGTGCAGGTCGGCGATGCCGTAGAAGCAGTCCGCGTGCTGGGCCGCCGCCATCGGTCGCAGCGCGCCGAGGAGGTTGCCGAGCGTGAGGGGGCCGCTCGGGGTGAGGAGCGAGAGCTGTCGGTGCATGGGGTTCTCCTGGGGATGAGAGCCCACGGGAGGACGCCGACATGCAGAGCGGCCGCCCGTGGGCGGCCGATGGGTGACGTGGGTGCGCGTCGGAGGTGGTCCGCCCTCAGGCGGGCCGCCAGAACATGGGACGCGTCAGCACGGCACCACGGTAGCGGTACCGTCGCGGACATGCCTGACTGTCAGGGATCGGCCACGGTCGTCTTCGACCGGAGCCTGACCGAGTACGACTTCGGCCCCTTCCATCCGATGTCGCCGGTCCGGGTCGACCTGACCATGCGGCTGGCCGAGGACCTCGACGTCCTGCGGCACCTGCGCCGGGTGCCGGCGCCGATGGCCAGCGACGACGAGCTCGCCCGGGTCCACGGCGGAGCGCTGATCGAGGCGGTCATGCGGGCCACGCCGGACGAGCGGTTCGGGCTCGGCTCCGAGGACAACCCGGTCTTCCCGGGCATGCACCATGCGGCCGCGCACATCGTCGGCGCCAGCGTCGAGGCGTTCCGCCAGGTCTGGTCGGGGGAGTCGCTGCACTCCGCGAACATCACCGGCGGCCTCCACCACGCGATGCGCGACCGGGCCAGCGGCTTCTGCGTCTACAACGACATCGCCGTGGGCATCCAGCACCTGCTCGACCAGGGCGCCGAGCGGGTGGCCTACGTCGACGTCGACGTCCACCACGGGGACGGCGTCGAGCGGATCTTCTGGGACGACCCGCGCGTCCTGACCATCTCCCTGCACGAGACCGGCCAGATGCTGTTCCCCGGCACGGGCTTCCCGACCGACCTCGGGGGTCCCGGCGCGGAGGGGACGGCGGTCAACGTGGCCCTACCGCCCGGGACCGGCGACGGAGGCTGGCTGCGGGCGTTCCACGCGGTCGTGCCGCCGTTGGTCCGCGAGTTCGATCCGGACGTCCTGGTCAGCCAGCACGGCTGCGACAGTCACGTCGAGGACCCGCTCGCCCACCTCATGCTCACCGTGGACGGCCAGCGGGCCGCCTATCTCGCCCTCCACGACCTCGCCCACGAGGTCTGCGACGGGAAGTGGGTCGTGACCGGCGGAGGCGGCTACGCGCTGGTCGACGTGGTCCCGCGCGCGTGGACCCACCTGCTCGCCATCGTCGGCGGCCACCCGCTCGACCCGGCGACCGACACCCCGGACGGCTGGCGCGACCACGTCCGGACCCGCCTGGGCCGCGTGGCACCCCACCGGATGACCGACGGGCGCACGCCGGCGTACCGCGACTGGAGCGGCGGCTACGACCCCGACACCTGGCTCGACCGGGCGGTCCACGCCACCCGCACGGCGGTCTTCCCCCTCCACGGGCTCGATCCGCTGCCGTAGTCGGCGCTAGACCGGTGGGAACGCTCCGCTGGGTGGAAGGCAAGGGGACACGCCGACTATCGGGAGTTACTTTGATGAACCCCTTCCCCACGAGTCACATCAGGCCCTATTCTCACTGAGCGCGACGCGTGTACTCACCGTGCGGGGAAGCCGGTGGCGCGTCAGACAGAAAGTATCGGTGCACGATGGCTACCAACTCCGGGGACATCTCCGACTCGAAGTTCCTGACCGTTGCCGAGGTCGCCGCGATGATGCGGGTCTCGAAGATGACGGTCTACCGTCTCGTCCACAGCGGCGAGATGCCCGCCGTCCGCGTCGGCCGCTCCTTCCGCGTGCTGGAGAAGGACGTCGACGAGTACCTGCGCAAGAGCTTCTACAGCGCCGGCTGACCACCGCACGGGTCTCGAGGGGCGTCGCTCGGTCCGACGCTCCTCGACCTTCGACTCCGGTCGCTGTCCTCGCGAGCTCGGACAGCGGAGCCTCGATTCTTTGTCGGGGACCGCGGCGGATAGGCTTGGCCGGTCCCAGTGTTGTCGAAAGGTCTCCCGTGGGTTCTGTCATCAAGAAGCGTCGTAAGCGCATGGCGAAGAAGAAGCACCGCAAGCTGCTGAAGAAGACGCGCGTCCAGCGTCGCAAGCTCGGCAAGTAAGCCGCTGCGCCACGCCGCATGAGCAGCGCCGGCAGGGTCGTACTGGTCACCGGGGTCTCGCGCGACCTCGGCAGGCGATTCGCGCGCTCACTCGCGGATGACCCGGGCGTGTCCCGGGTCATCGGCGTCGACGCGGTGCCACCTCGCGGCGACGTCGGCGACGTCTCGTTCGTCCGCGCCGACATCCGCAACCCGGTCATCGCCAAGGTGATCGTGAAGGAGGACGTCGACACCGTCGTCCACATGAGCGTCATCTCCACCCCCGGCACCACCGGCGGTCGGAACACGATGAAGGAGCTCAACGTCATCGGGACGATGCAGCTCCTGGCCGCCTGCCAGAAGGCGCCGGGGCTGCGCACCCTCGTGGTGAAGTCGTCGACGACGGTCTACGGCGCCAGCAGTCGCGACCCCGCGATGTTCACCGAGGACATGGAGCCGCGCCGCGCGCCGCGCGCCGGCTACGCCAAGGACCTGGCCGAGATCGAGGGCTACGTGCGCGGCTTCGCCCGGCGCCGCCCCGACGTCCGGGTGACGACCGTTCGCGCGGCCAACGTGATCGGCCAGCACGTCGTCAGCCCGCTGACCGAGTACCTCCGCCTGCCGGTCGTGCCGACCGTGCTGGGCTACGACCCGCGGCTGCAGTTCCTGCACCAGCACGACCTCCTCGGCGTGCTCCGCCACGCGGTCGCCACCGATGCCGCCGGCACGTTCAACGTCGCCGGCGACGGCGTCCTGACGCTCTCCCAGGCCGTACGCCGACTCGAGCGTGCGTCGATCCCGCTGCCGTCGTTCGCGGTCGGTGGCGTGGGCTCCGCGCTGCGCTCGGCCCGGATCACCGACCTGTCGCCGGAACTGCTGGCGCTGATCACCTACGGCCGCGGCGTCGACACGACCCGGATGCGCGCCGAGCTCGGCTTCGAGCCGGCGTACTCCACCGCGGCGGCGCTCGCCGACTTCGCCGCGCCGCTGACACCGACCGGTGGTCGCGCCGAGAGGGTGCTGGCCCGCGTCGCCGCCGGGCTGCCCGATCCCGAGCCCGACGCCAGGGGAGGTGCCCTCCGTGGGTGACGCCGAGATCATCCCGATCGGGACCCGCGGCCGCCCCGGCCGCGGCACCGGCACCCAGCCGTCCTCGGCCGCCCGCGGGCTGGCCCCGAAGGCGCCCGCGAAGAAGGCCGCGCCGCCCCGGAGGCCGAAGGCCGAGGCGCCCACCCCCGAGTCGCAGCCCGAGGCCCGGCCCGAGCCGCAGCGGCCGCCGGTCACGGCAGTGGAGCGGGAGCCGGCGAACGGCATCCCGGCCTCGGACTGGCTGGCCGCGATCAACCACGCGGCCCGCGAGGTGTTCGGCGAGCAGTGGGAGCCCCAGCTCGCCGGCTTCCTGGCCTTCCTCCGCCGCCGCCTCACGGGCGACTACGAGCTCGACGAGTACGGCTTCGACCCCGAGGTGACCGAGCGGTTCCTCATGGCCGCACTGCGCCCGATCGCGGAGAAGTGGTTCCGCATCGAGGTCCGCGGCGTCGAGAACATCCCGACCGAGGGTGGGGCGCTCGTCGTCTCCAACCACTCCGGCACGGTCCCGGTGGACGGGCTGATGACGCTGTTCTCGGTCCACGAGAGCACCGGCCGGTTCCTGCGCCCGCTCGGCGCCGACCTGGTCTTCCAACTGCCGTTCGTGAGCTCGATCGCCCGCAAGAGCGGGGCCACCCTGGCCTGCAGCGAGGACGCCGAGCGGATGCTGTGCGGCGGCGAGCTGGTCGGCGTGTGGCCCGAGGGGTTCAAGGGCATCGGCAAGCCGTACTCCCAGCGCTACAAGCTCCAGCGCTTCGGCCGCGGCGGCTTCGTCGCCGCGGCGCTGCGCACCGGCGTGCCGATCGTCCCGCTGTCGGTCGTCGGCGCCGAGGAGATCTACCCGCTCGTCGGCAACGTGCCGTCGCTGGCGCGGCTCCTCGGGCTGCCCTACATCCCGATCACGCCGTTCTTCCCGCTGCTCGGCCCGCTCGGCCTGGTGCCGCTCCCGTCGAAGTGGCTGCTGGAGTTCGGCGAGCCGATCCGCACCGACGAGCTCGACGAGGGCGCGGCCGATGACCCGATGCTGGTCTTCAACGTCACCGACCAGGTGCGCGAGACCATCCAGCAGACGCTCTACACGCTGCTGATGCAGCGCCAGTCCGTCTTCCGCTGACGCGGCCGGCGGCTACTTCTGGCCGGGGGCCTCGGTCAACGGGTCGAGGACGGACTCGAGCAGGTCGCCCACGCCACCCAGCAGCGGGCTCACCACGGGGACCGGCGGCTGCGAGGACGGGCTCTTGCCGCCACCCGTGACGCCGTCGACGAACTGCTGGAGCGGGTTGCCGGCGTTCGGGCCGCCCGGGAGCGGGGACGTGCTCGGGTTCGTGACGCTGCCGGGGCCGAGGTCACCGGGCGACACGCTCGGCAGGCCGTCGCCCTTCTTCCCGTCCTTGCCGCCCTGCTTGCCGCCCTGTCGGCTGCCGGTGGCCGCGGGGCTCGGCTTCACGTCGGGGATGAAGATCTGCTCCGGGTTGGCGGCTGCTGCGAAGACCGGCGGGATCGAGTCGATCGGTGAGCCACCACAGGACGGACAGCTCGCCGTGGCCTCGGTGCCGATGGTGTCCAGCGTCTGGGCCGCCCGGATCAGCTCGTCACGGGCCTCGGCCGGGATGTACGGCTCGAGCGCGGCCAGCCGGTCCAGGCTGCTCGCGGAGAAGTCGTTGAGCGCGACGATCGAGGACTCGTTGCCGCTGTGCGCGTAGTCGGCCAGCAGCAGGTCGGAGGCCTGGGTCGCCTGGTCGGTGAACGTGTTGAGGGTCTGCGCGATCCGCAGGTCGTCCGCGACGCCGTCCCGGTGGGTCAGCGCGACGACCTCGGTGAGCCGGTCGGAGGCGTTGGCGAGCACGGTGGTGCCCTTGTTGGCCTCGCCGACCGCGAGACCGGTGTGGGCGCCCTCGATGACCCGCTTGATCGGGTAGAGGGTCTCGCCGGGGAGCGCGGACTGCGCGGCGACGGCCACCGAGGTGGTCGCGCCGACGACGGCGAGGCCGCCGACCACGGCGGCCAGACGGCGCTCGCGCCGCGGGCGGCGCTCGGGGAGGCGGAGACGGGAGGTGTCGGCGGGCAGCAGCGCGGTCTCGGCCTCGGCCATCAACAGGCCCCGGAGGTCGGCGACGAACTCGGGCCGGGCGTGGATCTCGGGCGTGGAGCGGAGCGCCCCGACCAGCTCGAGCAGGTCGCGGTCGCGGCTCGCTGCTTCAGCGGTCGCGGTGCCCTCGACCAGGGCGTCGAACTCGTCGGCGCGACGGTGCGCCGTGAACCCCCATGTCATGTCGACCTCAACGAGGGGCGAGCCGGCGAAGTTACGCGGGATCCGGCGGGAACGTAAGCGATTGCAGTGATCTGCGTCATCAGTCCCGCAGCCCTTCTGGCATCAGCTTGGCGAGGTTGCGCACCCCGCGCAGCTGGAGCTGCTTGACCGCGCCGTCCGAGCGGCCCAGGACCGCGGCCGTCTCGGCGATGCTCATGCCCTGGAGGAACCGCATCACCAGGCAGTCCCGCTGCTCGGGTGGGAGCTCGGTGAGGGCCTGGAGCAGGATCTCGTTGGTGAGGCCCGCGAGCACCATGCCCTCGGGCCCGTCCGTGGCGTCGTCGTGCAGCGCCATGTCCTCGGTGGTGAGCTCGAGACGGGTCCGGCCGGCCTTGAAGTGGTCGGTGGCCAGGTTGCGGGCGATGGTCATCAGCCAGGCGCCGAAGTCCTTGCCCTGCCAGCGGAAGTTGTTCATGCTGCGCAGCGCGCGGAAGAACGTCTCCGACGTCAGGTCCTCGGCCAGCGTGCTGGAGCGGGTCCGGTAGAAGAGGAACCGGTAGACCGAGGGCTGGTAGTGGTCGTAGAGGAGCCCGAACGCCTCGGAGTCGCCCTGCCGAGCCAGCTCGACGAGCGCGATCAGCCGGGAGCGGTCGGCCTCGTCCTCCTCCGAGGACGTGGCCTGGTCGGCGTCGTCGTACCCGCCGCCGCTGCCCGTGCCGGCGCCGGCATCCGGGCCGGCGCTGCGGCCGCTGGTGACCGCCTCGGTCGCGAGCATGCCGGGGAGCCCGGCGAGCTGCGGGCGCTCGCTCAGGAGCACCTGAGCGACGAGGTGCCGCAGGGCGTGCAGCCCGCGCGCGACGTCGCCGTCCTCCCACGCCATGGACAGATTCCTCCCAAGAAGCTTCCCCGAAGCCCTTCCCATCGTAAACGTGAGTTACGCATCTGGGAACCGGACGATCACTGCCGCTTTCCGCGGAGGGCGACTCCGGCCGCCACGGCGCCCGAGACGGCGCCGGCCGCGGCGCCCACGACCAGGCCGGCCCGGACCGCCTTGCGGCCGGTCCGGTAGTCCCGGATCCGCCAGCCCTGCTCCCGGGCGTGGGACCGGAGCTTGGCGTCGGGGTTGATCGCGCAGGGGTCGCCGACCATCGAGAGCATCGGCAGGTCGTTGTAGGAGTCGGAGTACGCCGAGCAGCGGCGCAGGTCGAGCCCCTCGCGCTCCGCCAGCGCCCGCACGGCCTCGCCCTTGGCGGGGCCGTGGAGCATCTCGCCGACGAGCCGGCCGGTGTAGACCCCGTCGACGTGCTCGGCCACGGTGCCCAGCGCCCCGGTGAGACCGAGCCGGCGGGCGATGATCGAGGCGATCTCGATCGGGGCGGCGGTGACCAGCCAGACCCGCTGGCCCTCGTCGAGGTGCATCTGGGCGAGCGCGCGGGTGCCGGGCCAGATCCGGTCGGCCATCGCCTCCTCGAAGATCTCCTCGCCGAGCTCCTGGAGCTCCGCGACGGTGTGCCCGGCGATGAAGCCGAGCGCCGAGGCCCGGGCGTCCGCGACGTGGTCGGGGTCCTCGACGCCGACCACGCGGAAGTACGCCTGCTTCCAGGCCGCGCCCAGGATCTCCCGGGTCGTGAAGAAGTTGCGCCGGTGCAGGCCGCGGGCGAGGTGGAAGATGCTCGCGCCCTGCATCACGGTGTTGTCGACGTCGAAGAACGCCGCCGCGTCGGAGTCCGAGGGCGGCGTCAGCCACGACTCGACCTCGGCGACCGAGGCCGCGGCCTCGCCCGCCAGCACGGACCGCACCTGCAGGTTCCGCTGACGCTTCTGGGTCACGCTCGCAGCGTAGCCGTGAGAGCGGGGTCCGGGCTGTGGAAGGATCGCCGCATGTCAGCAGTGCGCGACGTCGCCGAGCTGGTCGCTGCGGCCGCTGCCGAGCAGCCCGACCGCCTCGCGGTCGTCGAGTCCGGAGGGCGCTGCCTCACCTGGGCCCAGCTCGAGGACGAGGTCGGCCGGCTCGCGACCGGCCTCGGCTCCGCCGGCGTGGTCGGCGGGCAGCGGGTCATGCTCGTGCTCGGCAACCGGCTCGAGTTCGTCACGACCTACCTCGGCGTGCTCCGCGCCCAGGCGGTCGCCGTCCCGGTCAACCCCGGCTCCGCGGTCGGCGAGCTGGCCCGGATGATCGCGGACTCCGGCACCCGCCTCGTCGTCGCCGACGCGGCGACCGCACCCGGCGTGCAGGAGGCCGCGGCGTCCCTGGGCACCCCGCCACGGGTGGCGGTCGTCGGGGAGGCGTCGTACGACGAGCTCCGGGCGCAGCCCGCCCGTCCGGTCCCGCCGCTCCAGGACCCGGAGAAGCTGGCGGCGCTGCTCTACACGAGCGGGACCTCGGGCCGCCCCCGCGCCGCGATGCTCACGCACCGCGCGCTGCTCGCGAACCTCGAGCAGGTCGCCGACGTCGAGCCGCCGATGATGCACGGCGACGACGTCGTGCTCGGCGTGCTCCCGCTGTTCCACGTCTACGGACTGAACGCCGTGCTGGGCGGCGTGCTCCGCCATCGCGCGCGGCTGGTGCTCGTCGAGCGGTTCGACCCCCACGAGACCCTGTCGCTGATCGACGACGAGGCGTGCAGCGTGGTGCCGGTCGCGCCCCCGGTGTTCGCCCACTGGCAGGCCGAGGACGACCTCGCGGTCCACCTCGGCGCCGTCCGGCTCGTGCTGTCGGGCTCGGCTCCGCTCTCGGCCGAGGTGATCGAGCGGTTCACCGCGCGCACCGGGATCCCGGTCCACCAGGGCTACGGGCTCACCGAGGCCGCGCCGGTCGTGACCAGCACCCTGTGCAGCGCGGTCGCCAAGGCCGGCTCGGTCGGTGCCGCCCTGCCGGGCGTCGAGCTGCGGCTCGTCGACGAGGCCGGCCACGCCCCGGACGGCGAGGACGCCGGTGAGATCCAGGTCCGCGGCGCCAACCTGTTCAGCGGCTACTGGCCCGACGGCGACGGCGGACCGGACGCGCAGGGCTGGTGGTCGACCGGCGACGTCGGCTTCCTCGACGAGGACGGCGACCTGTTCCTCGTGGACCGGCTCAAGGAGCTCGTGATCGTGTCCGGCTTCAACGTCTACCCGACCGAGGTCGAGGACGTGATCGCCGAGGTCGACGGCGTCGCCGACGTCGCGGTCATCGGCGTCGAGGACGAGCGCACCGGCGAGGCCGTGGTCGCCTACCTCCTCGCGCCCGGCGCCGACCCGGACGGGATCGCCGCGGCGGTGCGCGAGCACTGCGCCGTACGCCTGGCGCGCTTCAAGCAGCCCGCCCGCATCGAGGTCGTCCACGAGCTGCCGAAGACCGTGACCGGGAAGGTCCAGAAGGGCCGGCTCCGCGGCATCGAGCGCCGCCGCACCCTCGGGCTGCTCGAGTGACCGGCTCCCTCACGCCGAGGGTCACGCCGAGGGTCACCCTCTACTCGCGCCCGGGCTGCCACCTGTGCGACGACGCTCGCGCCGTCATCGAGCGGGTGTGCGCCGATCTCGGCGAGGAGTACGTCGAGCTCTCGATCGACGACGACCCCGCCCTCGGGGAGCGGTACGGCGAGGAGATCCCCGTGACCCTCGTCGACGGTCGCCAGCACGACTTCTGGCGGGTCGACGAGCAGCGGCTGAGGACGGCCCTGACCTCCTAGGAGACCCCGCGGCGCGTGGGCCTTCTCACATGTGCTAACCGCTGAGCGGGACGGGCCCCCACTCGTTTTGTTCTCGCGTTCACAAACTCCTACAGTGAACGGGCCGCCGGGTTCGCCCGACGACGGCCCAGCCCATGGTTATGGAAAGAGTATTTGGTGACCGCACGGACCTCCACCGAGAGCGCACGGGACATCCCCGAGGCGACCGTCGCGCGGCTGCCCGTCTACCTCCGGGCGCTGACCACGCTGTCCGAGCAGGGCATCGGCACCTGCTCCAGCGAGGAGCTCGCGACGGCGGCGGGGGTCAACAGCGCGAAGCTGCGCAAGGACCTGTCCTATCTGGGCAGCTACGGCACCCGCGGCGTCGGCTACGACACCGACTACCTGCGCTACCAGATCGCCCGCGAGATCGGCGTGACCCAGGACTGGCCGGTCGTCATCGTCGGCATCGGCAACCTGGGGCAGGCGCTCGCGAACTACAGCGGCTTCCGCAGCCGCGGCTTCCGCGTGGTCGCGCTGCTGGACGCGGACCCGGCCCGGCGCGACGAGGTCGTCGCCGGCGTACCCGTGCGGGCCTTCGACGAGCTCGAGACCATCGTGCGCGACCACTCCGTCGCCATCGGCGTGATCGCGACGCCCGCGCTCGCCGCGCAGGACGTCGCCGACCGGATGGTCGCGTGCGGCGTCACCAGCATCCTGAACTTCGCGCCGACCGTCCTGAGCGTGCCCGAGCAGGTCGACGTCCGGAAGGTCGACCTCTCCATCGAGCTCCAGATCCTCGCGTACCACGAGCAGCGCAAGACGGGGCAGGGGGCGCCGGCATGAGCGAGCGCAGCGAGCGAATCATTCAGCACAGCGTGTTCTCGGGTGCCTCATGCGCGCACGGAGCGAAGCGAGTACGGGCATGAGTGTTCTGGTCGTGGGCATCTCCCACAAGTCCGCCCCGGTCTCGCTGCTCGAGCGGGTCGCGCTCGACAACGACGGCGTGCGCAAGCTGATCGACGACGTCGCCGCCTGCGAGCACGTCACCGAGGCGACGGTCATCGCGACGTGCAACCGGCTGGAGATCTACGCCGACGTCGACCGCTTCCACGGCTCGGTCGAGGAGGTCTCGCGGCTGCTCGTCGAGCGCGCCGGCGAGTCCACCGAGGCGATGCTGCCGCACCTCTACGTCCACTACGACGACGGCGCGGTCTCCCACCTCTTCCAGGTCGTCGCCGGTCTGGACTCGATGGCGCTCGGCGAGGGCCAGATCCTCGGCCAGACCCGGGACGCGCTCAGCACCGGCCAGGAGACCGGCACCGCCGGCCCGGCCCTCAACGTGCTGTTCCAGCAGGCCCTCCGGGTCGGCAAGCGCGCCCGCGCCGAGACGGACATCGACCGCGCGGCGCCGTCGCTCGTGACCGCCGCGCTCGACCGCAGCCACCACGCCGTCGGCGACGTGGCCGGCAAGCGCGTCCTGGTGCTCGGCGCGGGCGCGATGGCCGGCCTGGCCACCGCCACCGTCGCCCGCCGCGGCGCGGCCAGCGTCACGGTCGCCAACCGGACGGCCGGCAACGCCGACCGCCTGGCGGGCGAGTACGGCGCCCGCGCGGCCGCCCTCGCCGACGTCGAGGCCGAGCTCGCCGTCGCCGACGTCGTCCTCTCCTGCACCGGCTCCACCGGCGTCGTCGTGACCCGCGAGATGGTCGAGTCCGCCGTCGCCGGCGGCCGCACGCTCTCGATCATCGACCTCGCGCTCCCGCACGACGTCGACCCGAGCGTCGCCGAGCTGCCCGGCGTCACGCTGATCAACCTCGCCGAGCTCGCCGAGGAACTGCGCGACTCCGATGCCGGCCGCGAGGTGCTCGAGGTCCGCCGGATCGTCAGCCAGGAGGTCGCGGCGTTCCTCGCCGCCCGCCGCCAGGCCAGCGTCACCCCGACCGTCGTCGCACTGCGCTCGATGGCCACCTCGGTCGTCGACGCCGAGATGGAGCGGCTCGCGGGCCGCCTCCCCGACCTCGACGACGCCACCCGCGCCGAGGTGCTGCACACGGTGCGCCGGGTCGCCGACAAGCTGCTCCACCAGCCGACCGTCCGGGTCAAGGAGCTCGCCAACGAGACCGGTGCGGTGTCCTACGCCGCCGCGCTGGCCGAGCTGTTCGCGCTCGACCCCGACGCCGTCGACGCCGTGACCCGACCGGAGGTGTCATGACCATCCGGATCGGCACCCGCGCCTCGGTCCTCGCCACCACCCAGTCCGGGCTGGTCGGCGAGCTGATCGCCGAGCGCCTCGGCCACGACGTCGAGCTGGTCGAGATCGCCACCGAGGGCGACCGCAGCCAGGCCGCCGGCACCCCGCTCGCGGGGGCGTCGTCGACCGGTGTGTTCGTGAACGCGCTGCGCGACGCGCTGCGCGACGGCCGCGTCGACGTCGCCGTCCACTCGCTCAAGGACCTTCCGACCTACCCGGCCGAGGGCATCGCGCTGGCCGCGATCCCGGGCCGCGAGGACCCGCGCGACGTCGTGGTCGCCCGCGACGGCCTGACGCTCGGCGAGCTGCCGGTCGGCAGCCGCGTCGGCACCGGCTCGCCGCGGCGCGCGGCCCAGCTGCACGCGCTCGGCCTCGGTTTGGACGTCGTCGGCGTTCGTGGGAACGTCGACACCCGGATCGGCAAGGTCCGCTCCGGTGAGTACGACGCCGTCGTGCTCGCGCGGGCCGGGCTGGCCCGCATCGGTCGCCTCGACGAGGCGACCGAGGTGCTCGACCCGCTGCAGGTCCTCCCCGCCCCCGGGCAGGGTGCGCTGGCGGTCGAGTGCCGTGCCGACGACGAGCTCCTCGGGGAGCTCGTGACGCTGGACGACCCGCACGCGAGGGCGGCCGTCGAGGCGGAGCGCGCGGTCCTCGCCACCCTCGAGGGCGGCTGCTCGGCCCCGATCGGGGCGCTGGCGGAGGTCGTCGAGGGCGAGGAGGGCGAGGAGCTCTGGGTGCGGGCCGTGGCCCTGTCGCTCGACGGGGCGCTCGCCGTACGGATGTCGGCCACCGGGGTCCTCGCCGACGCGGTCGGCGTCGGGACCCGGCTGGCCAAGGAGATGCTCGCCGACGGGGCAGCAGATCTCACGATGGAAACGGACAAGAGGCACAACGCATGACGCGAGGCAAGACCATCACCCCGGGCCGGGTGTCGTTCGTCGGCAGCGGTCCCGGCGACCCGGACCTGCTCACGGTCCGCGCCGTCGACCTGATCAGCCAGGCCGAGGTCGTGATCACCGAGCTCCCCGAGCACGCGGACCTGGTGCACGCCGTCTGCGGCGCGACCGAGGGCGGCCCGGAGCTCGTCGACGGCGGCTTCGGCGAGGACGGCCAGCCGCTGACCCACGCCGCCCGCGCCAAGGTCGTCGTCAAGCAGGCCAAGCGCGGTGTCCGCGTCGTCCGCCTGATGTCCGGCGACCCGTTCCTCTACGCCTCGGGCCCCGAAGAGGCGCAGGCCTGCGTCAAGGCGGGCATCGGCTTCGAGATCGTCCCCGGCGTCTCCTCGGTGAGCGCGGTCCCGGCGTACGCCGGCATCCCGCTGACGACCAAGGACCACCGCGAGGTCGCCGTCGTCACCTGCGGCGACAAGGTCGACTGGAGCCAGTACGCCGACAAGCGCACGCTCGTCCTGCTCTCGGCCGTCGGCCAGATCGGTGACATCGCCAAGGCGCTGGTCGCGGCCGGCCGGCCCGCCACCACCCCGGTCGCGATGACCCGGGTCGGCACCACCACGGAGCAGACCACGGTCGCCTCCACGCTCGAGCGGATCGCCGCCGACGCGCGCGCCGCCCGGATGGCGCCGCCGGCCGTCACGGTCGTCGGAGACGTGGTCGACCTGCGCGAGACGCTGTCGTGGTTCGAGACCAAGCCGCTGTTCGGCTGGCGTGTCCTGGTGCCGCGCACCAAGGACCAGGCCGGCTCGGTGTCGACGCGCCTGCGCACCTACGGCGCCGTCCCGGACGAGGTCCCGACGATCTCGGTCGAGCCGCCGCGCAACCCGCAGCAGATGGACAAGGCCGTCCGCGGCCTGGTCGAGGGCCGCTACGAGTGGATCGCGTTCACCTCGGTCAACGCCGTCCGCGCCGTCCGCGAGAAGTTCGAGGAGTACGGCCTCGACGCCCGCGCGTTCTCCGGCCTGAAGATCGCCGCGGTCGGCGACAAGACCGCCCAGGCGATCGCCGACTGGGGCCTGCGCGCCGACCTGGTGCCCTCCGGCGAGCAGTCCGCCGCCGGCCTGCTCGAGGACTGGCCCGAGTACGACGAGATGCTCGACCCGATCAACCGGGTCTTCCTGCCCCGCGCCGACATCGCGACCGAGAACCTCGTCGCCGGCCTGATCGACCTCGGCTGGGAGTGCGACGACGTCACGGCGTACCGCACCGTCCGGGCCGCGCCGCCGCCGGCCCCGACCCGCGACGCGATCAAGACCGGCAAGTTCGACGCGGTCGTGTTCACGTCGTCCTCGACCGTGCGCAACCTGGTCGGCATCGCCGGCAAGCCGCACCCGGCGACGATCATCGCCGTGATCGGCCCCGCCACCGCGAAGACCGCCGAGGAGCACGGCCTGCGGGTCGACGTGCTGTCGCCCAAGCCGGACGTCGAGGCCCTGGTCGACGCGCTCGCCGACTTCGGCGCCGCGCGCCGGATCGCCATGGTCGAGGCCGGCCAGCCGGTCACGAAGCCGTCGGACCGCAAGCCGTCGGCCCGCCGGAAGGCCAGCACCTCCCGATGACCACGTCGCCCGGCGATCTCGGTCCGACCATCCGTCCGCGGCGCCTGCGGACCACTCCGGCGCTGCGGCGGATGGTCGCCGAGACGTCGGTCGAGGCCCGGCAGCTGGTGCTGCCGGTGTTCGTCCGTGAGGGGCTCACCGAGCCGCAGCCGATCGGCTCGATGCCGGGCGTCGTCCAGCACTCGCGCGACTCGCTCAAGGCGGCCGCCGCCGAGGCGGCCGAGCTCGGGCTCGGCGGGATCATGCTCTTCGGGATCCCGGAGTCCAAGGACGAGCTCGGATCCGGCGCGTGCGACCCGCGCGGCATCCTCAACGTCGGCATCGCCGACGTCGTCGGCGAGGTCGGCGACGCGCTCACGGTGATGAGCGACCTGTGCCTCGACGAGTTCACCGCGCACGGCCACTGCGGCGTGCTGACGCCGGACGGCCGGGTCGACAACGACCGCACGCTGGCGGCGTACGCCGACATGGCGGTCGCGCAGGCCCGGGCCGGCGTTCACATGGTCGGTCCCAGCGGGATGATGGACGGCCAGGTCGCCGTGGTCCGGGCCGCGCTCGACGACGCCGGGTTCAGCGACGTCTCGGTGCTGGCCTACTCCGCGAAGTACGCCTCCGCCTTCTTCGGCCCGTTCCGCGAGGCCGTCGACTCCTCGCTCCAGGGCGACCGCCGCACCTACCAGCAGGACCCCGCCAACGCCCTGGAGGGCGTCCGGGAGGCGCTGCTCGACGTCGAGCAGGGCGCCGACCTGGTGATGGTCAAGCCGGCCCTGGGCTACCTCGACGTGCTGCGGCAGGTCCGCGACGCCGTCGACGTGCCGGTCGCGGCGTACAACGTCTCCGGCGAGTACGCCATGCTCGAGGCCGCCGCCGCTAACGGCTGGATCGACCGCGAACCGGCCATCCTCGAGACGCTGCTCTCGATCCGGCGCGCGGGTGCGGACGTCGTCCTCACCTACTGGGCGGCCGAGGCCGCTCGCCTGCTCGCGCGCTGAGGGTCTCGGCTGCCGGCAGCCGAAACCCCGGCAGGACCGATCAGCGGCGCGTGTAGTCGTCCACGCAGCGGTCGAACGGGTCGTCGTCGCGCAGGATGTTGTCGACGTAGCCCTCGAGCGTGCACTGCGCGACCGCTTGGGCGTGCGTGAGCAGCTCGTCGACGGGCTCGACCGAGGTCGAGGGGAGCGGGGGCAGCGTCGGGACCGGGAGGCCGTGGCCGCCGCCGACGGTGCTGCCATCACCGCCCGGGTTCGAGGGCGGGGTGGGCTCCTCGGCCGGCGGCTCGTCGGGCTGCGCGTCGGGCTGCTCGGCGCCGTCGTCGGTGCCGGCGTTGCCACCCGGGTTGGGGTGCTTCGGGGGCTTCGTCCCGCCGTGCTGCTGCGGCGCCGGTTCGCTCGGCAGGAGGTAGCCGGCGGACGTGGTGCCGTTCGGGACCGAGGTGAACTCGCCCTCGAGGTAGGCGTTGTAGATCGACATCACCAGGTCGACGTAGGACGAGCTGTGGTTGTAGCGGTAGACCGAGGCGCGCTGGCCGGAGACCGAGGAGAGGTCGTCGTCGCCCGAGCAGAGGTAGACCGCGGTCGCGAGCGCCGCGTCGTCGATGTCCTGGGGGTTACGCTCGCCGTCGCCGTCGGCGTCGACCCCGACGACCGACCAGGTCGAGGGGATGAACTGCATGGGGCCGATCGCGCGGTCGTACTTCGCGTCGTCGTCGTACTGGCCGGCGTCGGTGTCGGTGATGCGCATGGTGCCGTTGGAGCCGTCGAGCGCGATGCCGTAGATGCCCGGCTGCGCGACGCCGTCGGCGTCGAGGCTGTTGCCGTTGGTGCGGCCGTGATCGGACTCCACGCGGCCGATCGCCGCGACCAGCTGCCAGGACAGGTTGCAGGACTTGTCGGCGGCGTTGATGACGGACTCGGCGCGCTGGTAGGCGGCCAGGGCGGCCGCCGGGATGCCGCTGGTCGACGCGGTGGCGATGGCCCGGGCCGTCTGGCCGCCGACGCCGGGGGCGACGCCGCCGGAGGCGGAGACGCTGGCGGGGGCCTCGATGGCCTCAGTGGGGACGGCGGTGCCGTCGGGGAGACGGTGCACGGGGTCGGAGTCCGCGCTCGCACTGCTGGCCCCTGCGCCGGCGATGCTCGCGGTCCAGGCGGCGCTCAGCACCGCCAGGGGGACGATCGCCATGGCCTTCTGGCCACGTCCGAATCGGGTCTTCGACATCTCCGCAACGCTCCCTTGTCCAGCAACGAACGCGTGTCCCTCGTCACGCTGTGCCCGGTCCAACGAGAAAGTTACCCACGGGTTACGGGGTTTCTGCGCTCGGTGTCTGGGGCCGCCGTTCACGAGACGTTGGATACCCGTCTCCATGACGGTGAAACCTGTTCCACGGTGGCCTGCGCCACGTCCGTCAAGCCGACGCGCCCCCTCGGCGACGGCCGGTTGGGTCTCTCGGGGACAATGGGCCGGTGCCCGCAGCCCCCGACCGCTCCCGCGCGCTCTTCGAGCGTGCCCGCACGGTGACCCCGGGTGGCGTGAACTCCCCGGTGCGGGCCTTCAACGCCGTCGGCGGCACCCCGCGCTTCATCCGTTCCGCCTCGGGCGCGTGGCTGACCGACGTCGACGGCAACGAGTACGTCGACCTCATCTGCTCGTGGGGACCGATGCTGCTCGGCCATGCGCACCCCGAGGTGCAGGCCGCGGTCGCGGCAGCGGTCGCCCGCGGTACGTCCTACGGCACCCCGACCGAGCCCGAGGTCGAGCTGGCCGAGGAGATCGTCGCCCGCGCGCCGGTCGAGAAGGTCCGCTTCGTCTCCTCCGGCACCGAGGCCACCATGTCGGCCATCCGGCTGGCCCGCGGGTTCACCGGCCGCGAGGTCGTGGTGAAGTTCGCCGGCTGCTACCACGGTCACGTCGACGCGCTGCTCGCCTCGGCCGGCAGCGGCCTGGCGACGTTCGCGCTGCCGGGTACGCCGGGCGTGCCGGAGTCGTCCACCGCGCTGACCCTCGTGCTGCCCTACAACGACCGCGCCGCCGTCGAGACGGCCTTCGCCGAGCACGGCGACCGGATCGCCTGCCTCATCACCGAGGCCGCGCCGGGCAACATGGGCGTCGTCCCGCCCGAGCCGGGCTTCAACCGGTTCCTGGCCGAGACGTGCCGCAGGCACGGCGCGCTGTTCGTCAGCGACGAGGTCATGACCGGCTTCCGCGCCTCCCGCCTGGGCCAGTGGGGCCTCGACGGCGCGGGGGAGGGCTGGCGCCCGGACCTGGTCACCTTCGGCAAGGTCATGGGCGGCGGCTTCCCGGCCGCGGCCTTCGGCGGCCGCGCCGACGTGATGGGCCACCTGGCTCCCGAGGGCCCGGTCTACCAGGCCGGCACGCTCTCGGGGAACCCGATCGCCACCACCGCCGGCCTCACCACCCTCCGGCTCGCGACCGATGACGTCTACGCCCACGTCAACGCGGCCGCCGACACGATCAAGACCGCCGCGTCCGACGAGCTCAGCAAGGCCGGCGTCGCGCACGTCGTGCAGGCGACCGGCACGATGTTCTCGATCTTCCTCACCGACCGGCCCGTCCGCGACTTCGAGGACGCCTCGACCACGGACCAGCGCGCCTACGGCGCCTACTTCCACGCGATGCTCGACCGCGGCGTCTACCTGCCGCCGTCGGCGTACGAGGCGTGGTTCCTGTCCTCCGCCCACGACGAGCGCGCCGTGCAGACGGTGCTCGATGCCCTGCCCCACGCCGCGCGTGCCGCGGCTGCCGCCCAGGAGAGCGCGTGACCACTCCCGACACGATCGTCCACCTGCTGCGCCACGGCGAGGTCCACAACCCGGCGGGGGTCCTCTACGGCCGCCGCGACGGGTTCCACCTCTCCGAGCTCGGCACCCAGATGGCCGAGAAGGTCGCGGAGACGATCAAGGACCGCGACATCACCCATCTGCGGGTCTCGCCGCTCGAGCGCGCGCAGGAGACCGCCCGGCCGCTGGCCGATGCCCGTGGCCTGGAGATCGTCACCGACGACCGGGTGATCGAGTCCACCAACAAGTTCGAGGGCATCAACTTCAGCGAGGGCGCGATGACGATCGTCAAGCGCCCGCGACTGTGGCGCCACCTCTGGAACCCGTTCCGTCCCTCGTGGGGCGAGCCGAGCCGCGAGATCATCGCCCGCATGATGGCCGCGGTGCGCGACGCCCGCGAGGCCGCGGAGGGCCACGAGGCCGTGATCGTGTCGCACCAGCTGCCGATCTGGACCACGCGCCTGCACGTCGAGGGACGCCACCAGCTGCACCACCCGCGCAGCCGTCAGTGCACGCTGTGCTCCCTGACCTCGCTGCACTTCGTCGGTGACCGGATCACCCAGGTGAGCTACTCCGAGCCCGCCGGCGACCTGATCCCGGTCAAGGACCGCACGGCGCCGTTCTCGGCCGGTGGCGCGCCCGAGGAGAAGCGGCCCTGACCATGCGGAACATCCTGGGTGCGATGGTCGCCGCGACGCTCCTCCTGACCGGCTGCACCTCGCTCGAGGGCACCGGCGACAAGGGGTTCGTCAGCGGCGACGGCACCGTGCACGTCGTGCAGGCGGCCGACCGGGGCGGCCCGATCGAGCTGAGCGGCGAGGACCTCGACGGCGAGCCGCTCGACCTCGCCGACCTGCGCGGCAAGCCGACCGTCGTCACGGTCTGGGGCTCGTGGTGCGGCCCGTGCGTGGCCGAGGCGCCCGACGTCGTCGCCGCGGCGAAGCAGCTCGACGGCATCGCCCACTTCGTCGGCGTCAACCTGCGCGACGCCTCGACCGCGGAGGCGCTGGCCTTCGAGCGCAAGTACGACGTGCCGTACCCGTCGTTCTACTCGCCCGACGGCCAGGCCATGCTGGCGTTCCCGGGCACGCTCGGCCCGCGCACGATCCCGGCCTTCGTGGTGCTCGACGACGAGGGCCGGATCGCGGCCAGCATCATCGGCAAGCTGCCGTCCACGCAGACGCTCGTCGACCTGGTCGAGGACGTGTCCGGAACCACCGATGGCTGAGTGGTTCCAGGAGACGGCGTACTCCGGCTCCCTCCTCCTCGCTGTGCCCGTCGCCCTGGTCGCGGGCCTGGTGTCGTTCTTCTCCCCGTGCGTGATCCCGCTGCTGCCCGGCTACCTCTCCTACGCGACCGGGCTCTCGGGCGCCGACCTCGCGAACGGTGTCGCCGGCACGCGGCGCGGCCGGATGTTCCTCGGCTCCCTGCTGTTCGTCGCCGGCTTCGCCACGGTCTTCGTGATCCTCGGGACCGCCACCGGCGCGCTCGGCTCCTGGCTGGTCCGCTGGGACCGTGAGCTCGCGATCGTGCTCGGGATCGTGACGATCCTGCTCGGGCTCGCGTTCGCCGGCTGGCTCCCCGGCCTGAACCGGGAGTGGCGGGTGCACAAGGTCCCCGCGGTCGGCCTCGGCGCCGCGCCCGTCCTGGGCTTCCTCTTCGGCCTCGGCTGGACGCCGTGCATCGGCCCGACCCTCGCGGCGATCAGCTTCCTCGCGCTGACCGAGGGCACCGCCGCGCGCGGCGCCTTCCTGTCCGCGGTCTACGCGCTCGGCCTGGGCCTGCCGTTCATCGTGGCCGGCCTGGCCTATGAGAAGGCGCTCTCGGCGCTCAGTTGGGTGCGCCGCCACCAGGTCGCGGTCATGCGCGCCGGCGGGCTGATGCTGGTCGGCGTCGGCATCCTGCTGCTCACCGGCTGGTGGGCCGAGGCGGTCACCTGGCTCCAGGTGCACCTCATCCTCGGGACGGAGACCGCGATATGACGACCTCGCTCTCCACGCGTCCGCCCGAGGACGACCGCCGGCCCGGCGAGCTCACCCTCCGTGAGCTCCTCCGGTGGACCTGGCGCCAGCTCACCTCGATGCGCACGGCGCTCATCCTGCTGCTCCTGCTCGCGCTCGCCGCGATCCCGGGGTCGATCATCCCGCAGGAGGGGGTCGACGCCCTGGAGACGTCGAACTGGCAGGGCGACCACCCGAAGCTCACGCCGATCTACGAGCGGCTCGGGCTGTTCTCGGTCTACGACTCGCCGTGGTTCTCGGCGATCTACATCCTGCTGATGGTCTCGCTGATCGGCTGCATCGTGCCGCGGACCTTCCACTACTGGCGCGGCCTGCGCGCCCAGCCGCCCGCGGCGCCGCGCCACCTGACCCGGCTGCCCGAGCACGCGACGTACACGACCGCGGAGGCGCCCGAGGCCGTGCTCGAGCGCGCGCGGGCGGTGCTCAAGCGCCGTCGCTACCGGCTGCTCGTCGCCGACTCCCCGGACGGGGGGGCCGTCTCCGCGGAGCGCGGCTACCTGCGCGAGGCCGGCAACCTGGTCTTCCACCTGTCGGTGCTGGTGGTCCTGGTCGGCTTCGCCATCGGTGGGCTGTTCGGCTACAAGGGCGGCGTGATCCTGCTCGTCGGCGACGAGTACGGCTTCGCGAACAACCTCACGCAGTACGACGACTTCGACCCCGGCAGCCTGTTCGGCGCCGACGAGATGGAGCCGTTCTCCTTCCAGATCGACGACTTCGAGGTCGACTGGCTGACCGACGGCCCGCGCGCCGGCATGGCGCGGGGCTTCGTCTCCCACCTGCTCTACCGCGAGGCGCCCGACGCCGAGCCGCAGGAGTACGACCTCAAGGTCAACCACCCGCTGACCATCGGCGACACCGACGTCTTCCTCATCGGCCACGGCTACGCGCCGATCATCACCATCCGCGATGCCTCCGGCGAGAAGGTGAAGAGCGGTCCGACGGTCTTCCTGCCGCTCGACCAGTCGTTCCAGTCCGTGGGCGTGGTCAAGGCGCCGTCGGCCGAGCCGACCCAGATCGGGCTCGAGGGCGAGTTCTACCCGACCG
Source organism: Nocardioides pyridinolyticus (assembly GCF_054653575.1). Taxonomy (NCBI): domain Bacteria; kingdom Bacillati; phylum Actinomycetota; class Actinomycetes; order Propionibacteriales; family Nocardioidaceae; genus Nocardioides; species Nocardioides pyridinolyticus. The sequence goes on from NZ_BAAIFY010000007.1 coordinate 153,970, forward strand.
TCGCGTTCTCCCGGCAGACCGGCAGCTACTACTCGCTGCTGGGCAAGGACGTCGACCCGATGGTCTCGCTGCTCGTCTACACCGGTGACCTCAACATGGACCAGCCGCAGTCGGTCTACTCCCTCGACAAGTCGTCGGTGAACATGCTGACGAAGAAGAACGGGACGCCGTACCGCATCGACCTGCGGCCCGGTGAGTCCGTCGACCTGCCGAACGACCTGGGCTCGGTGTCCTTCGACGGGCTCGAGCGCTGGAACAAGATCCAGATCAGCCAGACACCCGGCAAGTGGATCGCGCTGGCGGGCGTCGTGCTCGCGCTGATCGGCCTGCTGGGGTCGCTGTTCATCCGCCCCCGCCGCATCTGGGTTCGTGCCCGTCGGGACGGGGACGGCACACTGGTCGAGGTGGCCGCGCTCGACCGGTCCGGTGGCGGCGACGTCTCCGCCGTCGTCGACCAGGTCGTGGCCGCCCTGCAGCAGCCGCCGCAGCAACGAGAGGACAAGTCGTGACCGACATGCAGTGGGAGAGCCTGAGCAACTGGTCCGTCGCGGCCGCGGGCACGGTCTACTTCCTCGCCCTGCTGGCCCACCTCGTCGAGTGGGCGTCGCTGCGCCACGTCCCGGCGGCCGCCGCCTCGGCCACGGTCGCGGCCGGCAACGTCGTGGTGGCCACCGGCCCGGAGAACGCCGAGGAGCGGGCGGTACGCCGGACCGACTTCCTGGGCCGGCTCGGCTACCTGCTCATCTGCCTCGCCGGCGTCATCCATCTCGTCGCGCTGGTCGCGCGGGGCATGGCCGCGGACCCGAACCGGGTGCCCTGGGGCAACATGTACGAGTTCACGCTCGCCGGCACCTGGGTGGTCGCGTTCCTGTACGTCGCGCTGTACCGCCGGCTCAAGCTCGCGTGGATGGCGCCGATCGTCGTCGCCTTCGTGCTGAGCGTCCTCATGGTCGCCGTGATCTGGCTGTACTCGCCGGTCGCGCCGCTGACCGAGGCGCTGTCGTCGTACTGGCTGGTGATCCACGTGGTCTCGGCGATCATCGCCACCGGCGCGTTCACCCTCGGCGGCATCACCTCCGCGCTCTACCTGGTGAAGTCGCGCAAGCCCGACACGACGACCGGCTACGTCGCCCGGCTGCCCAAGCCCGAGGTGCTCGACCGGGTGTCCTACCGGCTGCACGCCTTCGGCTTCCCGGTGTGGACCTTCGCGGTGCTCATCACCGGCCCGATCTGGGCGCACCAGGCCTGGTCGTCGTACTGGAGCTGGGACCCCAAGGAGGTCTGGGCGTTCATCACCTGGGTCGTCTACGCGGCCTACCTCCACGCCCGCACGACGGCCGGCTGGAAGGGCCGCAACGCCGCCATCCTCGCCCTCATCGGCATGGGGACGCTGTGGTTCAACTTCATCGGGATCAACTACTTCTCGACGTCGAGCCAGCACTCGTACGCCGGCGGCGCCCCCGAGCTGGTGACCGTCCAGACCCACCGTTGAGTTGGGCCCCCCTCGCCGTTGAGTTGGGCGAAAGTGCCCACTGAGTGGGGCGAAGCTCCCGGGGCTGCGGGAGTTAGGCCCGACTCGGGGGTGAGCAGGGCCCAACTCGACGACGCGGGCTAGGCCTCCGGGTCCTCCGGGTGCTTGCGCTTGCGGTCGAGGTCGCGGAGGAAGTCGGGGTCGTCGTCGGGGCCGATGACGCGCGGCGGCTGCTGCTTCGGCGCCGGCCGGCGGGGTGGGGCAGGTGCGATGCCGCGCCGCTGGATCGCGCGCGTGACCAGGTAGACGGCGACCGCGATCAGGATCACGACCAGGAGGAACTTCAGCACCCCTCCAGAGTAGGCACCGGGTGGTCACGCCTACCCTGAGTTCCGTGAAGGAGTTCTGGATCTACACCGCCTTGCGACTGCTGCTGTTCCTCGCGTCCTTCGGGATCGTCGTCGGGTTGTGGTTCCTCGTCGCCGACGAGGTGCCGGTCCTGTACGCGCTCGTCATCGCGCTGGTGATAAGCGGCGTCGGCTCCTACTTCCTCCTCGGCATCCCGCGCGAGCGGCTGGCCCGGCGGGTGCAGCTCCGCGCCGAGCGGATGACCTCGAGGATGGAGGAGATGAAGTCCAAGGAGGACCGGGACTAGTCCTCGGTTCTCCGAGCTGGGGGTGCCGGCCGACTCATCACGGTAGGCAGGTGAACCAACACTCCCCGCGGTGGGTATGCCACGGGAAGCGCGGACTCGACCACCTACCGTGATGAATCGGCAGCAGCGCTGCAGCCCTCAGCGGCAGACGACCAGCGCCGCGGCGACGAGGACCGCCCAGAGCAGCTCGGCCAGGCCGGTCTCCTGGAGGACCGGGACGAGCGCGGGGCCGACCGCGCCGGAGAGCACCGTGCGGGTGGCGGGCAGCGCGAGCGCGAGGAAGCCGAGGCCGATCAGCGCGCACCAGGACGTGACGACCGCGACCGCGACGACCGCGGCGGCGGCGAGGACGACGAGCGCCGCGTAGAGGACGCGGGTACGGCGGTCGCCGAGCTGCACCGCCAGGGTCCGCTTCCCGGCGACGGTGTCGGTGGGGATGTCGCGCAGGTTGTTGGCGACCAGGATCGCGCAGGCGAGCGCGCCGACGCCGACGGCGGCGTACAGGGCGGCCCACTCCCAGGTCTCGGTCTGCACGTAGGTCGTACCGACGACGGCGACGAGCCCGAAGAACACGAACACCATGACCTCGCCGAGGCCCAGGTAGCCGTAGGGCTTCGAGCCGCCGGTGTAGAACCAGGCGGCGACCGCGGACACCAGGCCGACGAGCACGAGCCACCACGCGGTGGTCGCCGCGAGCACGATGCCGGCGACCCCCGCGACGCCGAAGGCCAGGAACGCGGCGCGCTTCACCGCGCCCGGCGTGGCCGCACCCGAGCCCACGAGGCGCATCGGGCCGACCCGGTCGGCGTCGGTGCCGCGGATGCCGTCGGAGTAGTCGTTGGCGTAGTTCACGGCGACCTGGAGCGCCAGCGACACCACCAGCGCGAGCAGCGCCTTCCACCAGACGACGGCGTCGACGTACGCCGCCACACCGGTGCCGGCGAGCACCGGGGACACCGCTGCGGGGAGGGTCCGGGGCCGGGCGCCGGCGAGCCACTGTGCGGGCCGAGGATGGGTGGTTGCCACGACCGGAGATTCAAGCACTCGGCGCCGGCGCTAGCCTCGGGCGGGTGGAGATCGAGCGGCTGGCGGCGTGGCTCGCCGCCGACGACCCGGAGCCGTGGGTCGTCGAGACCTCCGGCTCGACCGGCACACCGAAGCGGGTGCTGCTGCCGCGTGACGCCGTGCTGGCGTCGGTCCACGCCAGCGCCCGGCGGCTCGGCGCGAGCGGCCGCTGGCTGCTGGCGCTCCCGCCGTCGTACGTCGCCGGCCTCCAGGTGATCTGCCGCTCGCTGGTCGCGGGCCACGAGCCGGTGGTGCTCGGCGACGACCCCGGCGACTTCGCGGCGGCCGCGCGTGAGGCCGACTTCGTCTCGCTGGTGCCGACCCAGCTGCACCGGCTCCTCGACACCGACGCCGCGGCGCTCGCGAGCTTCCACACCGTGCTGCTCGGCGGCGGCCCGATCGACCCCGCCCTGCGTCGTCGCGCCGAGGACGCAGGTGTCCACGTGGTCGCGACGTACGGCTCGGCGGAGACCGCCGGCGGCTGCGTCTACGACGGCCACCCGCTCGACGGCGTCGCCGTCGCGCTCGAGCTCGACGGCCGGATCCGGATCGGCGGGCCCACCCTGTTCGCCGGGTACGCCGGCGAGCCCGACCGGACGGCCGAGGTGCTCGTCGACGGCTGGTTCCGCACCTCCGACGCCGGCCGGCTCGACGAGGACGGCCGGCTGCACGTGCTGGGCCGGGTCGACGACATGGTCGTGACCGGCGGCGTGAACGTGCCCGCCGGTGCCGTCGCCGCGCGCCTGCGCGAGCACGACGCGGTCGAGGCGGCGGAGGTGCTCGGCGTGCCCGACGCGGAGTGGGGCAACCGGGTCGTGGCCTTCGTCGTGGGGCCGCTCGGCCTCGCCGAGGCGCGCGACTGGGTGGCCGCGACCCACCCCCGGTCCTGGGCCCCGCGGCAGCTCGTCGCGCTCGACGCGATCCCGCTGCTGGGCAACGGCAAGCCCGACCGGCTCGCGCTCGGGGAGATGGTGTGAGGGTCTACAGCCTGCCGATGCGCACGCGCTTCCGCGGCATCACCGTCCGCGAGGGCGTCCTCCTGCGGGGCGAGGCCGGCTGGGGCGAGTGGAGCCCGTTCCTCGAGTACGACGCCGAGGTGGCCGAGCCCTGGCTGCGCTGCGCCGAGGAGGCCGCCGCCGGCGACTGGCCGGCCGCCCGGCGCGCGAGCGTCCCGGTCAACGTCACCGTCCCCGCGGTCGAGGCCGACCGCGCGCACGCGATCGTCACCAACGGCGGCTGCCGCACCGCCAAGGTCAAGGTCGCCGAGCCCGGGCAGTCGCCCGCCGACGACGAGGCCCGGCTCGAGGCCGTCCGCGACGCGATCGGCCCGGACGGCCGGATCCGCATCGACGTCAACGGCCTGTGGGACCTCGACACCGCCCTCGCCCGCATCCCCGTGCTCGACCGCGCCGCCGGCGGGCTGGAGTACGTCGAGCAGCCGTGCGCGAGCGTCGAGGAGCTCGCCGCGGTGCGCCGGGCGCTCGACGTGCCGGTCGCGGCCGACGAGTCGATCCGCCGAGCGGCCGACCCCTACCGGGTGCGAGACCTCGAGGCGGCAGACGTCGCCGTCCTCAAGGTGCAGCCGCTCGGCGGCGTACGCGCCTGCCTGCGGATCGCCGAGGACATCGGGCTGCCGGTGGTGGTGTCGTCCGCGCTGGAGACCAGCGTCGGCATCGCGGCGGGGGTGGCGCTGGCGGCGGCCCTGCCCGAGCTGCCCTACGCGTGCGGCCTCGCGACCGTGCAGCTGCTCGAGCGCGACGTCGTCACCGAGCCGCTGCTCCCGGTCGACGGCGCGCTGCCGGTGCGGGTGCCCGTCGTCGACGAGTCGCTGGTCGCCGCCGACCCGGACCGGGTCGCGCTCTGGGAGGCCCGCCTCGCCGCGGTCCGCGCCGTGCGGCAGGATCGACGCCCGTGAGCTCCACCCAGCTGGCCCGCCGGGTCGTCACCGCCCTGGTCGAGGCCGGCGTCACCGAGATCGTGGTCGCGCCCGGGTCGCGCAACGCCCCCCTCTCCTTCGCGGCGTACGACGCCGCCACGGCCGGACTCGTCCGGCTGCACACGCGGATCGACGAGCGCACGGCCGGCTTCCTGGCGCTCGGGCTCTCGCGCAACCACCGCCGCGCCGCGGTGATCTGCACGTCCGGCACCGGCGTCGCGAACCTCCACCCCGCCGTGCTCGAGGCCGCCCACGCCGACGTCGACCTGGTCGTCGTCACCGCCGACCGGCCGGCTCGCCTGCGCGGCACCAGCGCGAACCAGACGACCGACCAGGTCGGCATCTTCGGGCCGCTGGTCGCGACCCAGGACGCGACCGGGGACCTCGAGCTCCGCACCACCGGGCCCGTGCACGTGAACGTGCCGCTCGACGACCCGCTGGTGCCCGAGGACCGCTGGACGCCCGCCGTCACTCCCGGCGAGCCCACCCGGCGGCTGCGATCGGCCGTGCACGTGACGATCCCCGTCGGGCCGCGCACGGTCGTGGTCGCGGGCGACGACGCCGGCCCGCCGGCACGGGTCCTCGCCGAGCGCGCGGGCTGGCCGCTCCTGGCGGAGCCGTCCAGCGGCTCCCGCACCGGCGAGAACGCCGTCCGCACGTATCGCCTCCTGCTCGGCACCGAGCTCGGGGACCGGGTCGAGCGGGTCGTGGTCTGTGGCCACCCGACGCTGTCGCGCCCGGTCAGCCGGCTGCTCGCGCGCGCGGACGTGCGGGTCATCGACACCCCGGCGTACGGCGTCTGGCACGACCGGCCGTTCCCGGTCGACGAGCGACTCGTGGTGGTGCCGTCGGTCGAGGCGCCCGACGATCCGGCGTGGCTCGCGGCGTGGCACGCGGCCGACCGGTCGGTCTCGCGCCAGCTCGACGCGCTGCTCGCGGCTGAGCCGGACCTGACCCCCCACGAGGTCGCCGGCGCCGTCGCGCGCGCGCTGCCGGAGGGCGGCCTGCTCGTGGTCGGCGCGTCCAGCCCGATCCGCGACCTGGACCTGATGGTGCCGCGCTACCGCGTCGGCGCCCGGCGCAAGGTGGTCGCCAACCGCGGCCTGGCCGGCATCGACGGCACGGTCTCGACCGCCGTCGGCGCCGCGCTGGCGCGCCCGGACAGCACCCGCGCGCTCGCGCTGATGGGCGACGTGACGTTCCTCCACGACGCCAACGGGCTGGTCATCGGTCCCGGCGAGCCCGTGCCCGACCTGACGATCGTGGTCGTCAACGACGACGGCGGCTCGATCTTCACCATGCTCGAGCAGGGCGCGGGGGAGTACGCCGAGCAGTACGAGCGCCTCTTCGGCACCCCGCACGGGGTGGACCTGGCGTCGCTGTGCGCCGCCACGCGGACGCCGCACCTGCGCGTCACCAGCCTGCCCGAGCTCGAGCAGGCCCTCGCCAGCCCCAACGGGGGTGTCGAGGTCGTCGAGGTCGCGGTCCGCCGCGACAACCGCCGCGAGCTGGACGAGCGGATCCGGGGCTTGCGGCCGTAGGACAATGAGCGGGTGCACGTGGCCCTCTTCCTGGTCTCGCTCGCCGTCGGGGTCCTGACGGGGGTCGTGGTCGCCCGCTGGCTCGGCATCCCGGCGCCGCTGGTCCTGGTCGTCGCGGGCGTGTGTGCCTCGTTCCTGCCGTTCGTGCCGCAGGTGCACCTCGAGCCCGAGGTGGTGCTGCTCGGCCTGCTGCCGCCGCTGCTCTACTCGGCCGCCATCACCTCGTCGCTGGTCGACTTCAACGTCCATCGCCGGGCGATCCTCGCGCTGTCGGTCGGCGCCGTGCTCTTCACCACCGCCGGCGTCGGCGTGGTCGTCCACGTGCTGGTGCCCGAGGTCTCGTGGCCGATCGCGTTCGCGCTCGGGGCCGTCGTCGCTCCGCCCGACGCGGTCGCGGCCACCGCGATCGGGCGCACCATCGGTCTCCCACGCCGGGTCGTGACCATCCTCGAGGGCGAGTCGCTCTTCAACGACGCGACCGCCCTCGTGGCGCTGCGGACCGCGATCGCCGCGGCCGGAGTCGGGGTCGAGGCCTGGGAGGTCGGACTCGACTTCGTCGTCGCCGCCGGGGGCGGCATCCTGATCGGACTCGCCGCCGTGCTGCTGGTGAGCAGGCTGCGCCGCCGGATCACCGACCCGGTGCTCGACGTGGGTCTGTCGCTGGTGATCCCGTTCGCCTGCTTCCTCCTCGCCGAGGAGGTCCACGCGTCCGGCGTGGTCGCGGTCGTGGTCGCCGGCCTGCTCCTGGGCCACAAGGCCCCGATCCTCCAGACCGCCCAGTCGCGCATCGCGGAGCGGATCAACTGGCGCACGATCGCCTTCCTCCTCGAGAACACCGTCTTCGCGCTGATCGGTCTCCAGGCGCAGTGGCTCTTCCAGGACCTCGCGGACAGCGACCTGTCCGGCGGCCGGATCGCCGCCGTCTGCCTGGCCACGCTCGCCGCGTGCATCGTGCTGCGCCTCATCTGGGTCTTCGTCTCGCGCTGGATGCTCGTCCGCCCCGGCCCGGACCCGGCGACCGGCCAGCGGCCGCCGGCGGCCGAGACCTTCCTGGTCGGCTGGGCCGGCATGCGCGGGGTCGTGACGCTGGCCGCGGCCTTCCTCATCCCTCCGGGGACCCAGCACGTCGAGGTGCTCCTCATGGCGGCGTTCACCGTCGTGGCCGGCACGCTGCTCGTCCAGGGCCTGTCCCTGCCGATGATCGCGGGCCGCCTGGAGGTGCCCGCCCCCGACCCGCTCGACGACGCGCTCGCCCGCGCGACCCTGCTCCAGCAGGCCTCCAAGGCCGTGCTGGAGGAGCTCGACAAGATGGAGTACGACGACCACGCCGGTGTCGTCGACCTGATCCGCCAGCGACTGGACCAGCGCAACTTCGCCGCCTGGGAGCGGCTCAGCACCGTGCCGGACCAGGAGTCGCCGGCCGCTCTCTACTACCGGATCCGCAGCCGGCTCATCGACGCCGAGCGCCGCCGCATCCTCGAGATCCGCGACTCGGGCACCGTCCCCTCCGAGGTGGTCGTCGACGTGCTCGCCATGCTGGACGTCGAGGAGTCGATGCTCGACAGCGCCGAGGCCGAGCGCGACGACACCCAGTCCTACGCCCGCCGGAAGTGGTCGATCGGCGACCTGTGCGCCGACCTGGAGCACTACGGGAAGGTCGACGAGCCGCCGGGCACGTGCTGCCAGGACTGCCTCGACGAGGGCACGCGGTGGGTCTCGCTGCGCCGGTGCCTGGAGTGCGGCAAGGTCGCCTGCTGCGACTCCTCACCGCGCCAGCACGCCACCGCGCACTTCCACGACGAGCAGCACCCCGTCATGCAGTCCGCCGAGCCCGCCGAGGACTGGCGGTGGTGCTACGTGCACCACCTCACGGCCTGAGCAGGTCCTCCAGCGACCGCGGCGGGTGGCCGGCGACGCGCTCGACGTCGCCGGTGACCTCGGCGACCGAGCCGTCGCGGATAGCGGTGTATGTGCTGACCCACGCGTCGAGCTGCCACTGCTCGGCGCCGTACCGCTCGCGCCGCCAGGCGTACGCCGCCTCCTCGGTCTCGTTCTCGAAGCGGACGCCCGCGCGGTCGGCGATCTCGGCCAGCGTGAGCGCCTCCGGCCCGGTCAGCGTGTAGGTCGCGCCGGCGTGAGCGGCGGGGTCGCGCAGGACGGCCACCGCGACGTCCGCGACGTCGGCGCGCGCGACCGCGGCCACGCGTCCGTCGCCGGCCGGGCCGCGGATGACGCCCTCGGCATCCGCGAAGTGCGGCAGCAGGTCGAGGTAGAAGTTGTCCCGCAGCAGGGTGAACCCCAGGCCGCTCTCGCGGATCGCGGCCTCGGCGTCCCAGTGGTCGCGGCCGAGCGTGAACGTCGCGTCGGGGGCGGCACCGGCGAACGAGGTGTAGACGAGGTGCCGGACCCCCGCGTCGGCCGCGGCCCGGATGAACGTGCGGTGCTGGTCGCGCCGGTCGGCCGCCTCGGCCCCCGAGACCATGAACAGCGTGTCCGCGCCGGTGAGCGCGCCGACCGCCGCCTCGTGGTCGGCGTAGGTGCACTGCCGGACGTCGGTGTCGTAGTCGGGTGCCCGCGACGGGTCCCGCACCACCAGGCGCAGGTCGGTGCGCATGTCCTCGGCGAGCGCGCGGGCGACCAGTCCGCCCACGTGGCCGGTGGCCCCGGTGACGGCGATCATGACGACGGGGTGAAGCGGATCGGGAAGCTCACCGCTCCAGTGTTGCCCGACACCGGTAGCCACTCGCCCGGGCCGTCGGGGACCGCGTCCGGCATCCGCCGCGCGAGCAGCGGCAGCGCGACGGCCATGTCGGTGCGCGCGACGAAGTGCCCGAGGCAGTGGTGCACGCCGGCGCCGAAGCCGTGGTGTGGCGGCCGCTGCTGGGTGATGTCGAACGCCGGGTCCGGCATCGCGCTCGGGTCCGTGCCGGCGCTGTGCGACAGCATCTGCACGATGCCGCCGCGCGGGATGTGCAGGCCCTGGAACTCCACGTCCTCGAGCGCCTCGCGGGTCACCCACGTGACGGTCGGGTTGACCCGCATCACCTCCTCGACCGCGTTGGCGCCGAGGTCGGGCCGCTCGCCGAGGAGCCGCCACTGGTCGGGGTGCCTCAGCAGGGTCTGGACGGCGAGCCCGATCTGGTTGCGCGTGGTCTCCATGCCGGCGAAGGCCAGGAACACCAGCGCGACGCCGAGCTCGTGGTCGCTCAGCTGCTCGGCCTGGACGAGCGTCGTCACCAGGTCCTCGCGCGGGTGCTGCCGCCGGTCGGCGACCACCTCGTCGACGTACCCGTAGAGGCCGGTGAGCGCCGCCTCGATCCGCGGCACCTGGTTGCCGACGTCGATCGAGAACGACGCGCCGAGGTCGTCGGCCCACCGCGCCACCTGGTGCCAGTGGTCCTCGGGCAGGCCGAGGAGGAGGCAGATGATGCGGGCGGCGTACGGCTCGGCGAACTCCTCGATCAGCTCGACCGTGCCCCGGCTCGCGAAGCCGTCGATCAGCTCGTTCGCGAGCGCCTGGAACCGCGGCTGCATCGCCGCGATCGTCTTGTTGCGGAAGGCGGGCACCATCAGCCGGCGGATGCGCGCGTGGTCGTCGCCCTCGAGGCTGAGCAGCGTCTCCTGCCACCAGTCCGAGAAGAGCCCGGAGTGGATGCCGTTCTGGGCCGGCCAGCGGGCGTTGCCCTGGCGGAACCGCCGGTCGCGCAGCAGCGCGCTGACCTCGGCGTACCGGAGCACGGCCCAGCCCCAGTTGGTCTCGACGTACCAGCTGTCGTCGCGGGCCGCGTGCACCTCGGGGGAGGTCACGTCGAACGACGGGTCCGAGAGGTCGAAGTACGTCATGGTCGCACCATCCGGATCTCCCAGGCGCCGAGGTCGTCGTAGTGCTGGCGCGGGACGGCGGGGCGCAGCGTGGGGGTCACGGTGGCATCGTAGGGACATGCGGATCACCAAGTTCGGACATGCCTGCGTCCGGATCGAGCACGGCGGCACCACGGTCGTGGTCGACCCGGGCGTCTTCACCGATCCGGCCGCCGTGGCCGGCGCCGACGCCGTGCTGATCACCCACGAGCACCCCGACCACTACCTGCCCGACCACCTGCTCGCCGCGAAGGCGCCGGTCTTCACCATCGCCGCCGTGGCGTCGAGGATCCGGGACGAGGCGCCCGCGGTCCCGGTCACCGTGGTCGCGCCGGAGGAGACCTTCGACGTCGGCCTGCCGGTGCGGGCGGTGGGGGAGATGCACGCGGTGATCCACCCCGAGTTCGAGCGGATCACCAACAGCGGCTTCGTCCTGACGCTCGGAGACACGAAGGTCTACCACCCGGGCGACTCGCTGACCGAGCCCGGCGAGGCCGTCGACGTGCTGCTGGTCCCGTCGTCGGCGCCGTGGCTCAAGGCCTCCGAGGCGGTCGACTTCGCCCGCGCCGTGAAGGCCCCGCGGAACCTCGCGATCCACGACCGGATCTACACCGAGGCGGCCCACGGGATCCTCGAGCAGCACATGAACGCGTTCCTGCCGAACGAGGGCCTGTCGTACGTCCGCTTGGCCGACGGGCAGGATCTGTGACATGGCGATCTTCTGTGCGACCTACGAGTACGACCCCGACGCGACCGCGACCCTCGAGGAGGTGCGCCCGGCCCACCGCGACTGGCTGGCCGAGCAGCCGCAGCTCCTGGCCAGCGGCCCGACCGACGCCAACGGCGCCGTGCTCATCTGGGAGGGCGAGTCCGCGGCCGAGGTCGAGGCGATCCTCGACCAGGACCCGCTCCGCCCCGCGGGCGTGATCACCGAGCGCCGGGTCGTCGGCTGGCAGATCGCGCGGGGCCGCTGGCGCGGACCGCTGGGGCTCGAGTGATCAGTCCGCGGTGAGGGCGTCCCGCACCGGGACGAACTTCGCCTGCGCCTCGGCCAGCTCGGCCTCGGGGGCGGAGTCGGCGACGATGCCGCAGCCGGCGAAGAGCCGGACGGTGGCGCCGTCGACGCGGGCGGAGCGCAGGGCGATGCCCCACTCGCCGTCGCCGCTGGCGTCCATCCAGCCCACCGGGCCGGCGTAGCGGTCGCGGTCCATGCCCTCGATCTCGGCGATCAGGGCGGTGGCGGTGGCGGTCGGCGTGCCGCCCACCGCGGCCGAGGGGTGCAGGGCCTCGGCGAGCTGGAGCGAGGAGACCGTGGCCGCGTCGTGCACCACGCCGGCGACGTCGGTCGCCAGGTGCATGACGTTGGGCAGGTGCAGGACGAACGGCGCCTCGGGGACGTTCATCGAGGAGCAGTGCGGCTCGAGGGCGTCGGCGACCGAGCGCACGGCGTACTCGTGCTCCTCGAGGTCCTTCGACGAGCGGGCCAGGGTGGCGGCCAGGGCCAGGTCGCGGCCGTCGTCGCCGGTGCGCCGGATGGTGCCCGCGAGCACGCGGGAGGTGACCAGGCCGCGCTCGCGCCGGACGAGCATCTCGGGGGTGGCGCCGAACATGCCGTCGACGTGGAAGGTCCAGCACATCGGGTAGCCCTCGGCGAGGCGGCGCAGCGGCCAGCGGACGTCGACCGGCTCGTCGGCGGTGGCGACGAGGTCGCGGGCCAGCACGACCTTCTCCAGGTCGCCGCGGCTGATCCGGGCGACCGCGTCGGCCACGACGGACATCCACTGCTCCCCGTTGAGCGCGCCGTCGGCGAAGCTCACGCCGACCGGCGGAGCCGGGACGTCGGCGGGCTCGAGCGCCGGTGCGGGCACGTCGACGGTGGTCAGCCACGCGACGTCGCCGCGGCGGCCGACCACGACCTGCGGCACGACCAGCACGGAGTCACCGGGCTCGTCGGCGAAGGCGAAGGTGCCGAACGACACCAGGCCGGAGCCGGGCTCGGCGACCTCGTCGTGCACGGTCGCGCGAGCCGTGGTCTCGCGCCACCACTTGTCCGCATCGGCGAAGCGGGTCGCGCCATGGGTGCGGACCTCCGCCGCCACGCCCCAGCCGACCAGGCCGTCGCCGCGGCGCAGCCACGTGACCGGTCGGTCGCCGGGGACGAGGTCGAGGAGCCGCGTGGCCTCCTCGAGCTCGAGGCGGACGGTGCGGACGGTCAACGTCACGGGCCCGAGACTACCGACGGACCCGGCCGAGACCCGCCTCGGGCGGGCGGGTAGCGTCGCAGGACGTGAGCACGAGCACTTCCGCCCGCCGTACGTCGGGCCACGCGTCCACGATCGTCGGCGTCGTCGTCGGCGTCATCCTGCTGGGGCTGATGGCCGCGTTCGCGATCGGCCTTCCCAAGACGGCCGACGCCGAGGAGGCCGAGCCGCAGGTCGAGCTGAGCCTCCCTGACACGCTGCCGGGCGGCTACACCGCCGCCGACCTCGCCGACTCCTTCGCCGACGGCGAGCTCGCCGAGCAGGCCGACCAGATCGCCGAGCAGCAGGCGGAGAGCACGGAGTACGGCAACGAGGTGCTGCCCGAGGTGCTGGGCCACCCGGCGGTCACCCGCAGCTACGTCATCGACGGCTCGAAGGCCGTGTTCGTCCAGGTGTTCGCCGCGGAGGGCGGGGCGCTCGCGCCGAACTCGCTCACGGACCCCTCGACCACCGATGGCGGGGGCGGCCTGACCATGGAGAACGTCGACGGGGCCGCGTGCGTCCTCGGCTACGGCCAGAGCGAGGACGGCTCGCTCGGCGACCCGACCTCCACGCAGTGCCAGCTCTCCGAGGGCGGCCTGACCGTGCAGACGCAGTCCAACCAGGTCGGCGCCGAGGCGCTCGCCGAGCTCTCCCGCGAAATCCTCGCGGGCTACGACCAGTAGACGACGACCGCGTCGCCGACCTCGACCTCGTCGAAGAGCGCCGCGACGGTCTCGTGGTCGCGCACGTTGACGCAGCCGTGGGACGCCCCGGCGTAGCCCACCGCCGCGAAGTCGGGTGAGTAGTGCACGGCCTGGCCGCCGCTGAAGAACATCGCGAACGGCATCGACGAGCCGTAGAGCTTCGACACGTGGTCGCGGCTCTTGAGGTAGACGTGGAAGAGGCCCTCGCGGGTCGGCGTCGAGGCTGAGCCGAAGCGCACGTCGACGGTCCGCAGGACCTCCCCGTCGACGACCCAGCGCAGCGTCTGCGTGGTCTTGTCGACGCAGAGGACGCGTCCCGTGCGGCAGCGCGGGTCGAGGGCGCCCGGCTGGTTCTCGCGGTTGTGCAGCTCGGCGACCGTCGGGGCGGTGGTCATCGCGTGGAGCCGGTCGAGCGTGCGCTGGTCGACCTCGCCGGTCGCCGGCAGCCCCCGCTTGTCCTGGAAGCCGCGCACGGCCGCGGTCGTCACCTCACCGTACGTCCCGGTGACGTCGGTGTTGAACCAGTCGAGCTGCGCGAGCCGGGCCTGGAGGTCGCGGACGCCGGTGCCCCGGTCGCCCGGTGCGAGCAGCGGCTCGGGCTCGGGCGCGGGAGTCCGCGGCGGTGTGGGGGCCGGTGTGGGGGCCGGTGCGGGTGTCGGCGTTGGGGTCGGTGTCGCGGTGTCGACGCCGCCCGTGCCCGTCGCGGTCGGGCGAGGGGAGGGGCCGTCCTCGACCGCACCGGCGACGTAGGCGCCGGTGACGAGCAGCGCCGCCACGAGGACGACGGGGAGGAGGCGACGCAGGACGAGCATGGCGGCTCCCGGGGAAGGAGGAGGATCTGGACACGAGGGTGACGCCCGGGCGAGGCGTCTGGTTGCACGCGGACCGGCGTGCCCCGCCACCGTGACCAACCTGTGACGCGTGGCCGCGACCGGGGGCCCGCCGTGTGTCCCGCACCCCGCGCACGCACCTCGCCGCGTTGGCGTCGCTCGACGTACGACCCGGTATGCCGTCGCTCCGCCGCCTGGCGATGCACGCACGCGGAGCACGGGACACCCCCGGCGCGCCCCCGGCGGCAGCCACTAGCATCGGCGGGTGGTCCGCGCCGAGCTCGACAAGCAGCCGTCCGACGTCCGTTCGATGTTCGACGCCGTCGCGCGCCGCTACGACGTCACCAACGACGTGCTGTCGCTCGGCCAGGACCGGCGCTGGCGCAAGGCGGTGCTCGCGGCCGTCGACCCGCAGCCCGGGGACCGGGTCCTCGACCTCGCCGCCGGCACCGGCACCTCGAGCCAGCCGTTCGCCGACCGGGGCGCGAGCGTCATCCCGTGCGACTTCTCCGTCGGCATGCTCCAGGTCGGGAAGAAGGCGCGCCCGCACCTGCCGTTCACGGCCGGCGACGGCACCCAGCTGCCGTTCGCGGACGACACCTTCGACGCGGTCACGATCTCCTTCGGCCTGCGCAACATCGTCGACCCGGTCGCCGGCCTGCGCGAGATGCGCCGGGTCACCCGCCCCGGGGGCCGCCTGGTCGTCTGCGAGTTCAGCCACCCGACGTGGGCGCCGTTCCGCACCGTGTACGTCGAGTACCTCATGCGTGCTCTGCCCCCGGTCGCCCGCGCGCTCTCCTCCTCGCCGGACGCCTACGTCTACCTCGCCGAGTCGATCCGGGCCTGGCCCGACCAGGCCGGCCTGGCCGCGATGATCGAGGCGGCGGGCTGGCGCTCCCCGGAGTGGAGCAACCTCTCGGGCGGTGTCGTCGCCCTGCACCGCGCCACGAGCTGACGTTTCCGGCTGGCCGAGGCTCCGGCGTTGTGCCGGGGCGTGCCGGTGTCGGACATCGTGCTGGCGCGGTAGTCCCTGACGTTTGCGGGGTCGGGAGCGCTCCCAGACCCCCCGAACGTCAGGGAGTATCCGAGCGCGCGGACCAGCGCCGCCGCGGCGACGTGGAGGTCGGCGGTCAATTAGCGCAGATCCTCGTTGTGTAATCTCGCAGGTCAGCGCGGAGTTCTCGCCCGCGCACGCCTTTGCCCACCCCCGGGTGCGAGGTCGTTTCCGGAGTGGTTAGATGTGTCCCAGACCACTTAGTGATTCGGTTCACAAGGTCACAAATCTGGTCCGGAAGCGGCTCGGAAGAGAGGCGAGAGATGGAGCTCTACACGCCGGTGCTGGCGCTGGCCGCACTCGCTGCGGTCTTCGCGATCGGGTCCGTGGTCATGAGCATGGCCGTCGGCCCGCGGCGGTACAACCGCGCGAAGCTCGACTCCTACGAGTGCGGCATCGAGCCGACGCCGCAGCCGGCCGGCGGCGGGCGGTTCCCGGTGAAGTACTACATCACCGCGATGCTCTTCATCGTCTTCGACATCGAGATCATCTTCCTCTACCCATGGGCCGTGCAGTTCGACGCCCTGGGGCTCTTCGGGCTGGTCGAGATGGTCCTGTTCATCGGCACCGTGTTCATCGCGTACACCTACGTGTGGCGCCGCGGCGGCCTCGACTGGGATTGAGAGCTGCGATGCACTGCACCTGCCTGCGTTCTCCTCGGTCGACGACCGCTCCGCTTCGCTCTGCACGAAGGTCGCCTTCCCTCGTCGGCCTTGGCATGCACAGCGCCTCGCAACTCTCAACCTCTGCTCACTCGGAAAGGATCACCGATGGGAATTGAGGAGAAGCTCCCGAGCGGCGTCCTGCTGACGACCGTCGAGGGCGTCGCCGGCTACATGCGCAAGGCGTCGTTCTGGCCCGCGACCTTCGGTCTGGCCTGCTGCGCCATCGAGATGATGACGACCGGCGGCCCCAAGTACGACCTCGCGCGCTTCGGCATGGAGGTGTTCCGGGCCAGCCCGCGCCAGGCCGACCTGATGATCGTGGCCGGCCGCGTGAGCCAGAAGATGGCGCCGGTCCTCCGTCAGATCTACGACCAGATGCCGAACCCGAAGTGGGTGCTCGCGATGGGCGTGTGCGCGAGCAGCGGCGGCATGTTCAACAACTACGCCGTCGTCCAGGGCGTCGACCACGTCGTGCCCGTCGACATGTACCTCCCGGGCTGCCCGCCCCGGCCGGAGATGCTGATCGACGCGATCCTCAAGCTGCACGACCAGGTCCAGCACACCAAGCTCGGCGCCAACCGCGCGCAGGAGATCGTCGAGCTCGAGACCGCCGCGCTGACCGCGCTGCCGACCTCGGAGATGAGGGGCCAGCTCAGGTGACCGAGAACGACCACACCCAGGAGACCCCCGAGAACGTCCCCGCCCCCACCGGCGAGGTCCACCAGGTCGGTGTCCGCCACGGCATGTTCGGCGCGGCCGGCACCGGCGACACCAGCGGGTACGGCGGCCTCACCCAGGCCATCGCCTACCCCGGCGACGCCCAGCGCCCCTACGGCGGCTGGTACGACGAGGTGGCCGACGGCCTGGAGTCCGCGCTGCGCGACGGCGGCCTCGACGTCGCGGCGCCGCGCGTGGTGATCCACCGCAAGGAGATCACCTTCCACGTGCGCCGCGAGGACCTGCTCACCGTGGCGCAGGTGCTCCGCGACGACCCGCGGCTGCGGTTCGAGCTCTGCTCGGGCGTCAGCGGCGTGCACTATCCCGAGGACACCGGGCGCGAGCTGCACGCGGTCTACCACCTGCTCTCGATGACCCACAACCGTCGGATCCGCGTCGAGGTCACCGCTCCCGACGCCGACCCGCACATCCCGTCGATCGTGTCGGTCTACCCCACCAACGACTGGCACGAGCGCGAGACCTACGACATGTTCGGCATCGTGTTCGACGGTCACCCCGCGCTCACGCGCATCCTCATGCCCGACGACTGGCCGGGCCACCCGCAGCGCAAGGACTACCCGCTGGGGGGCATCCCGGTGGAGTACAAGGGCGGCACGGTCCCGCCTCCCGATCAGCGGAGGAGCTACAACTGATGACCCAGGACATGTACGCGGGCTCCTCCGAGACCACCGAGGGCAAGGTCTTCACGGTCACCGGGCAGGACTGGGACTCGATCGTCGAGGGCCTCGCCGAGGAGGCCGACGACCGCGTCGTCGTCAACATGGGCCCGCAGCACCCGTCCACCCACGGCGTGCTCCGGCTGATCCTCGAGCTCGAGGGCGAGACCGTGACCGAGGCCCGCTGCGGCATCGGCTACCTCCACACGGGCATCGAGAAGAACATGGAGTTCCGCTCCTGGACGCAGGGCGTCACGTTCTGCACCCGGATGGACTACCTCTCGCCGTTCTACAACGAGATGAGCTACGTGCTCGGCGTCGAGCGGCTGCTCGACATCGAGGACGACATCCCGGAGAAGGCCCAGGTCATGCGGGTCCTGCTCATGGAGCTCAACCGGATCTCCTCCCACCTGGTCTGCATCGCGACCGGCGGCATGGAGATCGGCGCGCTCACCGTGATGACGATCGGCTTCCGCGAGCGCGAGCTCGTCCTCGACCTGTTCGAGCTGATCACCGGCCTGCGGATGAACCACGCGTTCATCCGCCCCGGCGGCGTCGCCCAGGACCTCCCGCCCGGCGCGCTCGACGAGATCCGCGGCTTCATCGCCCTGATGCGCAAGCGGCTCCCGGAGTACGCCGACCTCTGCAACGCGAACCCGATCTTCAAGGCCCGCCTCGAGGGCGTCGGCCACCTCGACCTCGAGGGCTGTCTCGCGCTGGGCCTCACCGGCCCGGTGCTCCGCAGCACCGGCTACCCGTGGGACCTGCGCAAGACCCAGCCCTACAGCGGCTACGAGACCTACGACTTCGACGTGCAGACCTGGGACACCGCCGACTCCTACGGCCGGTTCCGCGTCCGCCTCGCCGAGATGTGGGAGTCGCTGAAGATCGTCGAGCAGGCCGCCGACCGGCTCGCGAGGATGGACGGCGCCCCGGTGATGGTCGCCGACAAGAAGATCGCCTGGCCCAGCCAGCTCGCGATCGGCAGCGACGGCATGGGCAACTCCCTCGACCACATCCGCCACATCATGGGCGAGTCGATGGAGGCGCTGATCCACCACTTCAAGCTGGTGACCGAGGGCTTCCGGGTCCCGCCGGGCCAGGCGTACGTGCCGGTCGAGTCGCCGCGCGGCGAGCTCGGGGCGCACGTCGTCTCCGACGGCGGCACCCGCCCGTTCCGGGCGCACTTCCGCGACCCGTCGTTCACCAACCTCCAGGCCACGAGCGTGATGAGCGAGGGCGGCTTGGTCGCCGACGTCATCGTCGCGATCGCGTCCATCGACCCGGTGATGGGAGGCGTCGACAGGTGATCGACGACAAGACCTACGGCGAGCTGCGCGAGATCGCGGCCCGCTACCCCGAGCCGCGCTCGGGCCTGCTGCCGATGCTGCACCTCGTGCAGTCGGTCGAGGGCCGCGTGACGCCAGAGGGCATCGAGGCGTGCGCCGAGATCCTCGGCATCTCCGCCGCCGACGCCAGCGGTGTCGCGACGTTCTACACGATGTACAAGCGCCGCCCGGTGGGCGACTACCACGTCGGCGTCTGCACCAACACGCTCTGCGCGGTGATGGGCGGCGACGCGATCTTCGAACGGCTCAAGGGCCACCTCGACGTCGGCAACGACGAGACGACAGACGACGGGAAGATCACCCTCGAGCACGTCGAGTGCAACGCGGCCTGCGACTTCGCGCCGGTGATGATGGTCAACTGGGAGTTCATGGACAACATGACCCCGGAGTCCGCCGTCCAGCTCGTCGACGACCTCCGCGAGGGCAGGGAGGTCCACTCGACCCGCGGCCCGCGCGTCGTCACCTGGCGCGAGGCGGAGCGCGTGCTCGCCGGCTACCCCGACGGCCTCGCCGACGACGGCCCGGCCGCCGGCCCGGCCTCGCTCGTCGGCCTCGACATCGCCCACGCCAACGACTGGAAGGCCCCGGAGGTGAACGGCTCCGCGACCCGCAGCGAAGGCTCTGGCCGTTCTGCTGACACCAAGGAAGAGGCTGTCGAGCAGGCGGACACGAGTCGCGCGGAGACTGAGACCAAGCAGGTGGACGACGGGAGGGAGGCTCAGTGACGACAAGCACGCTCACGCCCGTGCTGACGGCGAACTGGGGCGACGACCGCGCCTGGACGCTGGCGTCCTACGAGGCCCGCGGCGGGTACCACGCCCTCGACAAGGCCTTCGCGATGGCGCCCGACGCGGTCATCGAGGAGGTCAAGGAGTCCGGCCTCCGCGGTCGCGGCGGCGCCGGCTTCCCGACCGGCATGAAGTGGGGCTTCATCCCGCAGGACAACCCGAAGCCGAAGTACCTCGTCGTCAACGCCGACGAGTCCGAGCCGGGGACCTGCAAGGACATCCCGCTGATGATGGCCAGCCCCCACACGCTGGTCGAGGGCGTCATCATCAGCAGCTACGCCATCCGCGCGAACAAGGCGTTCATCTACATCCGCGGCGAGGTGCTCCACGTGATCCGCCGCGTGCAGCGCGCCGTCGAGGAGGCGTACGCCGCCGGCCACCTCGGCCGGAACATCCACGGCTCGGGCTTCGACCTGGACATCGTGGTGCACGCGGGCGCCGGCGCCTACATCTGCGGCGAGGAGACCGCGCTGCTCGAGGGACTCGAGGGTCGTCGCGGCCAGCCGCGACTGCGTCCGCCGTTCCCGGCCGTCGCGGGCCTCTACGCGAGCCCGACGGTCATCAACAACGTCGAGTCGATCGCGTCGGTGCCGAGCATCATCGAGCACGGCCACGGCTGGTTCGCCTCGATGGGCACCGAGAAGTCCAAGGGCTTCGGCATCTTCTCGCTCTCCGGCCACGTGCAGAGGCCCGGCCAGTACGAGGCGCCGCTCGGCATCACCCTGCGCACGCTGATCGACCTGGCCGGCGGCATCCGGGAGGGCCACGAGCTGAAGTTCTGGACCCCGGGTGGCTCCAGCACCCCGCTGCTCACGGCCGAGCACCTCGACGTACCCCTCGACTTCGAGGGCGTCGGCGCGGCCGGCTCGATGCTCGGCACCCGTGCGCTGCAGATCTTCGACGACACCACGTGCGTGGTGCGGGCCGTGCTGCGGTGGACCGAGTTCTACAAGCACGAGTCCTGCGGGAAGTGCACGCCGTGCCGCGAGGGCACGTGGTGGCTGGTGCAGACGCTGGCCGCGCTGGAGAAGGGGCAGGGGAGCGAGGCCGACCTCGACCTGCTGCTCGACCAGTGCGACAACATCCTCGGCCGCTCGTTCTGCGCGCTCGCCGACGGTGCGGTCAGCCCGATCGCGAGCTCGATCAAGTACTTCCGCGACGAGTACGTCGCGCACCTCACGCAGGGCGGGTGCCCCTTCGACGCGGCCCGCTCGACCGCCTGGGCAGGACAGGAGGTGACGGCATGACCACCACGCCCGAGAAGGTGGACACCGTCAGCCTGACGATCGACGGTGTCCAGGTCAGCGTCCCCAAGGACACGCTGGTGATCCGCGCCGCCGAGCAGATCGGCGTGCAGATCCCGCGGTTCTGCGACCACCCGCTGCTCGCGCCGGTCGGGGCCTGCCGCCAGTGCCTGGTCGACGTGCCCGACGCCGGCAACGGCCGGGGCTTCCCGAAGCCCCAGGCCTCCTGCACCCTGCCGGTCGCCGAGGGCATGGTCGTCAACACCCAGGCCACCAGCGAGGTCGCGGACAAGGCCCAGCAGGGGATCATGGAGTTCCTGCTGATCAACCACCCGCTGGACTGCCCGGTCTGCGACAAGGGCGGCGAGTGCCCGCTCCAGAACCAGGCGATGACCAACGGCCGTGGCGAGACCCGGTTCGAGGGCGTCAAGCGCACCTATCCCAAGCCGATCAACATCTCCGCGCAGGTGCTCCTCGACCGGGAGCGGTGCGTGCTCTGTGCGCGCTGCACCCGCTTCTCCGAGCAGATCGCCGGCGACCCGTTCATCGCGCTGGTCGAGCGCGGTGCGCTCCAGCAGGTCGGCATCTACGAGCGTGAGCCGTTCGACTCCTACTTCTCCGGCAACACCATCCAGATCTGCCCGGTGGGCGCGCTGACCAGCGCCGACTACCGGTTCCGCTCCCGCCCGTTCGACCTGGTCTCCAGTCCGGCCGTCGCCGAGCACGACGCCTGCGGCTCGGCGATCCGCGTCGACCACCGGCGCGGCAAGGTGATGCGCCGCCTCGCCGGCAACGACCCCGAGGTCAACGAGGAGTGGATCACCGACAAGGACCGGTTCGCGTTCCACTACGCGAGCGAGCCGGACCGGCTGACCTACCCGCAGGTCCGCGACCGCGTGGAGGACGGGGGAGACGGGGAGCTCCGTCCGGCGTCCTGGCCCGAGGCCTTCGCGGTCGCGGCCCGCGGCCTCCGGGCGGCCGGCGGTGTCGGTGTCCTCACCGGTGGTCGCCTGACCGCCGAGGACGCCTACGCCTACAGCAAGTTCGCCCGCGTCGCGCTCGGCACCAACGACATCGACTTCCGGGCCCGCCCGCATTCCGCGGAGGAGGCGTCGTTCCTCGCGAGCGAGGTCGTCCTCCGGACGACGGTGACCTACGCCGACCTCGAGTCGGCGACGACCGTCGTGCTCGTCGGGCTGGAGCCCGAGGACGAGGCCGGGATGATCTTCCTCCGGCTGCGCAAGGCGTCGGCGCCTGCTCGACCCGGGGGCGGCACTCGCGTGCTGTCGGTCGCGTCGTACGCCTCGCGCGGCCTGGCCAAGATGCACGGCACGCTCATCGCCACCGCGCCGGGCGCCGAGCCGGCCGCGATCGACGGCCTGGTCGACCAGGGCGTGGACAAGAACACCGTGGTCCTGGTGGGCGAGCGGCTCGCCACCGTGCCCGGTGCCCTCAGCGCCGCCGCGAGCCTGGCCGCGAGGACGGGTGCCCGGCTGGCCTGGGTGCCGCGCCGGGCCGGTGACCGCGGCGCGCTCGAGACCGGCTGCCTGCCCAACCTGCTGCCAGGAGGCCGCCCGGTCGCCGACGCCCAGGCCCGCGTCGACGCCGCCACCGCCTGGGGCGTCGAGCACCTCCCCGACGCGGCCGGCCGCGACGGCGACGCGATCGTCGCCGCGCTGGCGAGCGGCGAGCTCGGCGGGCTCGTCATCGGCGGCGTCGACCCCGACGACACCAGCGACCCGGCCGCCACCCGCGCGGCGATCGCCGCGGCGTCGTTCGTCGTGGCGCTCGAGGTCCGGGAGACCGACGTGACCCGGGCCGCCGACGTGGTGTTCCCGGTCGCTCCGGTCGCCGACAAGGCCGGCACGTTCGTCACCTGGGAGGGCCGTCCGCGGCCGTTCGAGGCCGTCTTCGCCAACCCCACGTCGCTGCCCGACCTGCGCGTCCTGGCCGGCATCGCCGAGGAGCTCGGGCGGCCGCTCGGGTTCCGCACGGTCACCGAGGCCCGGGCGCAGATGGAGGAGATGGGGCCGTGGGACGGCGACCGCGCCACCCACACTCCCGTCTCCGCCGGCGCGGCGGGCGGCGACGGGCTCGCGCTGGCGACCTGGAAGCTGCTGGTCGACAACGGCTCGATGCAGGACGGCGACAAGGCCTACCGCGCCACCGGTCGTACGCCGGTCGCGCGGCTGAGCCGCGCGGCGTACGCCGCCCACGGACCGACCGTCACCCTCACCGGTGACCGCGGCTCGGTGACCCTCCCGGCGGAGGCGACCGACCTCGCCGACGACGTCGTGTGGGTGCCGGCCAACTCGTTCGGCAACGGCGTGCTCGCGGACCTGGCCTCGCCGGGCAGTCGCGTGCACGTCACGAAGGGAGCGGACGCGTGAACCTCGCAGTGGTCCCGGGGCTGGTCCCGATGGCCGACGACCTGTCCGAGTTCGGGCAGGACAGCTGGTGGGTCATCATCCTCAAGACCGTCCTCATCTTCCTGATCCTCGTGCTGCTCACCCTGTTCAACATCTGGTGGGAGCGCCGGGTCGTGGCGCGCATGCAGCACCGCATCGGCCCCAACGTGCACGGCCCCTTCGGCCTGCTCCAGTCCCTCGCCGACGGCGTGAAGCTCGCGCTGAAGGAGGACCTCGTCCCCAAGGCCGCGGACAAGGTCGTCTTCGTGATCGCGCCGGTGATCTCGGCGGTCGCGGCGTTCGTGACGTTCGCGGTGATCCCGTTCGGCCCGGTGGTGACGATCCCGTTCACCGACACCGAGACGCCGCTCCAGCTCACCGACATGCCGGTCGCCGTGCTGTTCGTGCTGGCGATCGCGTCGGTCGGCATCTACGGCATCGTGCTCGGCGGCTGGTCGAGCGGCTCGACGTACTCCCTGCTCGGCGGCCTGCGCTCGAGCGCCCAGATGATCTCCTACGAGGTCGCGATGGGCCTGGCGCTGGTCGCGGTGTTCCTCTACGCCGGCTCGATGTCGACCTCGGAGATCGTCGAGGCCCAGGACGACCTGTGGTTCGGCCTGATCCTGGTGCCGTCGTTCGTCATCTACTGCATCGCGATGGTCGGCGAGACCAACCGAGCCCCGTTCGACCTCCCCGAGGCCGAGGGTGAGCTGGTCGGCGGCTTCCACACCGAGTACAGCTCGCTGAAGTTCGCGCTGTTCTTCCTCGCCGAGTACATCAACATGGCGACGGTCTCGGCGCTGGCGACCACGCTGTTCCTCGGCGGCTGGCACGCGCCGTTCTGGATCGACGAGGTCTGGGCGGGCGCCAACGACGGCTACTGGCCGGTGCTGTGGTTCCTCGGCAAGGTGCTGTTCTTCGTCTTCCTCTTCATCTGGCTGCGCGGCTCGCTGCCCCGCCTGCGCTACGACCAGTTCATGGCCTTCGGCTGGAAGCGGCTGATCCCGATCTCGCTGGTCTGGATCGTCGCGGTCGCCACGATCCGCGCGATCTCGCTCGACGGCGGCATCGACCGCCGGTACCTCCTGATCGGCGTGGGCGTGCTCGCGGTGATCTTCCTGGTGCTGTTCTTCATCGGCGACAAGGTCGTCGCGGAGGAGCCCGAGCAGGTCACGCCGGCGGGCACCGGGGGCTTCCCGGTCCCGCCGATGCCGGCGGGTGGCGCCGTCCGCGGCGCGGCGCAGCCGCTCACCTTCACCCCGAGCTCCACCTCGAGCTCGACCGTCACGGGAGGGGACGCCTGATGGCCGACGAACCGTCCAAGAGCCTCAAGGAGCAGTTCTGGGACCCGGTCGCCGGGTTCGGCGTGACCTTCCGGACCATGTTCAAGAAGGTCGTCACCGAGCAGTACCCGTTCGACAAGCAGCCCACGGCGCCGCGCTTCCACGGCCGGCACCAGCTCAACCGCTGGCCCGACGGCCTCGAGAAGTGCGTGGGCTGCGAGCTCTGCGCCTGGGCCTGCCCGGCGGACGCGATCTACGTCGAGGGTGCCTCCAACACCGAGGACGAGCGCTTCAGTCCCGGTGAGCGCTACGGCCGCGTCTACCAGATCAACTACCTGCGCTGCATCCTGTGCGGCCTGTGCATCGAGGCCTGCCCGACCAGGGCGCTCACGATGACCAACGAGTACGAGCTGGCCGACACCAACCGCGCCGACCTGATCTACGAGAAGCAGGACCTGCTCGCCCCGCTGCTGCCCGGCATGGAGCAGCCGCCGCACCCGATGCGGCTCGGCGACGACGAGGGCGCCTACTACCGCGGCGAGTACGCCGCGCCCGCGCCCGCCGGACGGGAGGCCGACCAGTGATCGCCTTCTGGATCCTCGCCCCGATGATGGTGGCCGCAGCGCTCGGCATCCTGTTCGTCCGCAAGGCCGTGCACGCCGCGCTGCTGCTCGCCGTCGTGATGATCAACCTCGCGCTGCTCTACGCGAACCTGGAGGCGCCGTTCCTCTTCGCGGTCCAGATCATCGTCTACACCGGCGCGATCCTCATGCTGTTCCTGTTCGTGCTGATGCTCGTCGGCGTGGACGCCTCCGACTCCACGGTGGAGACGATCCGCGGCCAGCGGGCGATGGCCATGATCGGCGGCCTGCTGCTCGGTCTCGTTCTCGTCGCCGGCCTCGGCCAGATCTCCCTCGGTGCGGCGGTCGGCCTCGACGGCGCGAACGGCGAGGGCAACGTCCAGGCGCTCGCGAACATCCTGTTCTCCAAGTACGTCTTCGCGTTCGAGGTCACCAGCGCCCTGCTGATCACCGCGGCCGTCGGCGCGATGGTGCTGGCCCACCGCGAGCGCCTGACGCCGAAGTCCGGGCAGGCCGAGCAGGCCGCGCAGCGCGTCCGCGACTACGCCGAGCACGGCAAGCACCTCGGCCCGCTGCCCTCCCCGGGTGTCTACGCCCGGCACAACGCGGTCGACACGCCCGCGCTGCTGCCCGATGGCACGGCCGCGGAGTCGTCGGTCTCCCGGGTGCTGGTCGCCCGCGGCACGGTCCGCTCGGCGCCGGCGCTGGCCGAGGACATCGACCAGATCGAGGCCCAGCTCGGCCACGCGCCGCACGCCGGGCGCGAGGGCTCGGTGCCGGCCTCCGACACCGAGACCACGCCCGCGACGGGAGGTGATCACTGATGGACATCGAGGCCTACATCGTCCTGTCGGCGATCCTCTTCACGATCGGCTGCGTCGGCGTCCTGACCCGCCGCAACGCCATCGTGGTGTTCATGTGCGTCGAGCTGATGCTCAACGCCACGAACCTCGCGCTGGTCGCGTTCGCCAAGCAGCACGGCAACCTCGAGGGCCAGGTCGCCGCCTTCTTCGTGATGGTGGTGGCCGCGGCCGAGGTCGTGGTTGGGCTGGCGATCATCATGACCATCTTCCGGACCCGTCGCTCGGCCTCCGTCGACGACGCCAGCCTGCTGAAGTACTAAGGGGTACTGAGTGTTTGCGTTCAGTGAAGGCGGCGCCATCCCGGTCGTCGACCCCACCAGCGCCGACGGGGTCTTCTCCCTGCTCTGGCTGGTGATCGCGCTGCCGCTCGCCGGCGCCGCGATCCTGCTGGTCGGCGGCAGGTACACCGACAGGTGGGGCCACCTGCTCGGCACCGCCCTCCCGATCGGCTCGTTCGCGATCTCCCTGGCGATGTTCGTCTCG
The DNA here is from genome assembly GCF_054653575.1 of Nocardioides pyridinolyticus. Taxonomy (NCBI): domain Bacteria; kingdom Bacillati; phylum Actinomycetota; class Actinomycetes; order Propionibacteriales; family Nocardioidaceae; genus Nocardioides; species Nocardioides pyridinolyticus. The sequence continues at coordinate 180,388 of NZ_BAAIFY010000007.1, forward strand.
CTGCTGGGCCGCGACGACCACGACCGCCAGGTCGTCCAGGAGCTCTACACCTGGTTCCAGACCGGCCACCTCGATGTGGGCATGGACCTGCTCTACGACCCGCTGTCGGCGCTGTTCCTGCTCCTGATCACCGGTGTCGGCTCGCTGATCCACGTCTACTCGATCGGCTACATGGCGCACGACCCGCGTCGGCGCCGGTTCTTCGGCTACCTGAACCTCTTCGTCGCCGCGATGCTGATGCTGGTGCTGTCCGAGAACTATCTCGGGCTGTTCCTCGGCTGGGAGGGCGTCGGCCTCGCGTCGTACCTGCTGATCGGCTTCTGGCAGCAGAAGCCCTCCGCGGCCGCGGCGGCCAAGAAGGCGTTCGTGATCAACCGCGTCGGCGACATGGGCCTCTCGCTCGCGATCATGATGTTCTTCGTCCTCTTCGGGTCGACGAGCTTCAGCGTGATCAGCGAGGCGGCGGCCGGCGCCTCCGAGACCCAGCTGACGATCCTCGGCCTGCTGCTCCTGCTGGGCGCCTGCGGCAAGTCGGCGCAGTTCCCGCTCCAGGCCTGGCTCCTGGACGCGATGGAGGGCCCGACCCCGGTGTCGGCGCTGATCCACGCGGCGACGATGGTGACCGCCGGCGTCTACCTGATCGTCCGGTCGAACTTCGTCTTCGAGCTCGCGCCGCACGCCCAGACCGTCGTGGTCGTCATCGCGGTCATCTCGCTCCTGTGGGGCGCGATCATCGGTTGCGCCAAGGACGACATCAAGAAGGCGCTGGCCGGCTCGACGATGAGCCAGATCGGCTACATGATGCTGGGCGCCGGGCTGGGTGTCGCGGGCTACGCCTTCGCGATCTTCCACCTGCTGACCCACGGCTTCTTCAAGGCCAACATGTTCCTCGGCGCCGGCTCGGTCATGCACGGCATGAACGACGACGTCGACATGCGTCACTACGGCGCGGTGCGCAAGCTGATGCCGGTCACGTTCCTGACCTTCGCGATGGGCTACCTCGCGATCATCGGCTTCCCCGGCTTCTCCGGCTTCTGGTCGAAGGACAAGATCATCGAGACCGCGCTCGCGGAGAACTGGGTCGTCGGCCTGCTCGCGCTGCTCGGCGCCGGCATCACCGGCTTCTACATGACCCGGATGATGCTGATGACGTTCTTCACCGAGAAGCGCTGGGAGAAGGACGTCCACCCGCACGAGTCCCCGTCGGTGATGACGGTCCCGCTGATCGTGCTCGCCGCCCTGTCGGTGCTCGGCGGCGTGATGCTGCTCGGCGACTGGATCGTCGAGTTCCTGTCGCCCGTCACCGGCGTCGCGGCTCACCACGACCCGCCGATCCCGGCGCTCGCGGTCACCGCGCTCGCGGTCCTCGTGGTCGCCGTCGGTGTCGCCGCCGCGTGGTTCCTGGTCGGCAAGCGGGAGGTGCCGCGCACCGCCCCGCAGGACGTCTCGTTCGCGACCCGAGCCGCGCGTGAGGAGCTCTACGGCAACCGGATCAACGACACCCTGCTGGTCAACCCGGGCAAGCACCTCACCACGGCGCTGCTCGCCACCGACAAGCACGCCGTCGACGGCGTCTTTACCGGCGGCCCGATGGCCGTCGGCGGGTTCGCCGGCTTCGCCCGTCGCGCGCAGAACGGCTTCGTCCGCTCCTACGCCCTGTCCCTGCTCGTCGGCGCCCTCATCGTCGCCGCGGCCCTCCTGGCGGTGACCGTCGCATGATCCACCCCATTCAAATGCTCGCTTCGCTCCGCTTTGAACGGGGACCCCGGAAATGAGTGAACTCCCTTGGCTCACCGTCCTGATCGCCGTACCGCTCGTCGGCGCGGCCGTGACGGCGCTCGTCGGTCGCGGCCGCGGTGACGCGGCACTGCCCAAGCAGGTCGCGCTCGGCGTCTCCCTGCTGACGCTGCTGGTCGGCATCGGCATCGCGCTCCAGTACGACAACGGCGCGGGCATGCAGCTCACCGAGACCCACGAGTGGATCTCGGCGTTCGGCGTCCACTACGCGCTCGGCGTCGACGGCCTCGGCCTGCTGATGATCCTGCTGACCGTGGTGCTCGTGCCGATCGTCTTCGTCGCCTCGTGGCATGAGGCCGACGGCCGGGGAGCGGGCAGCTTCTTCGCCTGGGCGCTCGCCCTCGAGGCGTTCGCGCTCGCGGTCTTCGCCGCCACCGACGTCTTCCTGTTCTACGTCGTCTTCGAGGCGACGCTGATCCCGGCGTACTTCCTCATCGGCCGCTACGGTCGCGAGGGCCGGGCGTTCGCGGCGCTGAAGTTCCTCATGTACCAGCTCGGCGGCGGCCTCGTGCTGCTCGCCGCGGTGATCGGGCTCTACGTCGTGTCCGCCCAGGCGGGCGAGGCGTCGTACCTGCTCTCCGACCTCAAGCAGGTCGAGATGAGCACGACCGCCGAGCGCTGGATCTTCGTCGGCTTCATGATCGCCTTCGCGGTCAAGGCGCCGCTGTTCCCGCTGCACACCTGGCTGGCCGACACCACCGAGAAGGCGACGCCCGGCACGAGCGTGCTGCTCGTCTGCGTGCTCGACAAGATCGGCACCTTCGGCATGCTCCGCTTCTGCCTCGAGCTGTTCCCGAACGCCTCGCAGTGGGCGACGCCCGTCGTGATCGCGCTGGCGCTGATCTCCATCGTGTACGGCGCGTTCCTCGCCATCGGCCAGGACGACATCCTGCGCCTGATCGGCCTGACGTCGCTCAGCCACTTCGGCTTCATCACGCTCGGCATCTTCGCGCTGACCAGCCAGGGCGCCTCGGGCTCGATCCTCTACATGGTCAACCACGGCATCGGCACGGCCGCGCTGTTCCTCATCGCCGGCTACCTGATCCGGCGCAAGGGCACCTCGCTCATCAGCCAGATCACCGGTGTGGAGAGCCGCGCGCCCGTCCTGGCCGGCATGTTCCTCGTCGCCGGCCTGGCCACGCTCGGCCTGCCGGGCCTGAGCCAGTTCGTGTCCGAGATCCTCGTGATGATCGCCGCGTTCGACTACCACTGGTGGGTCGGTGCGGTCGCGGTCACGGGCATCGTGCTGGCCGCGGTCTACGTGCTCTGGCTCTACCAGCGCACGATGACCGGGCCGCCGGTCCCCGCCGACGAGGGGATGCGCGACCTGAACCGGCGCGAGCTGGTCGCCGTCGTGCCCCTGATGGTGGCGCTCGTGCTGTTCGGCTTCTACCCGATGCCGCTGCTGGACGCCGCGAACCCGTATGTCGACTCGGTGCTCGAGCACGTCGGGGTCTCCGACGACGAGCCGAGCGTCCCCGCCGCTGACCACGCTGAAGAAGGTGCTCACTGATGGACTTCGTGAAGCCCACCGTCGAGTACGGCCACCTCCTGCCGCTCCTCGTCGTTTTCGGCGTCGCGTGCGCCGGGGTGCTGGTCGAGGCGTTCGTGCCGCGGTCGGCCCGCTTCCGGGTGCAGACCGTGCTTGCCGGCGTCGGCCTCCTGGGTGCGCTCGCCGCGACCATCTGGCTGGCCACCGACCTCGACTCGATCGCCGACGGGGCCGCCAAGGGCGGCATCAGGATGGAGGGCACGATCACCGTCGACGGCCCGACGGTGTTCCTGTGGGGCATCGTCCTGCTGTTCGCGCTCGGCGGCGCGCTGCTGTTCGCCGAGCGCAGGCTGGAGGGCGGCGTCACGTCGTTCGCCGGCCAGGCGGCGGCGCTGCCCGGGACCGAGGCCGAGCGCCAGGCGTCGACCCGGGGCCTGGAGCACACCGAGGTCTACCCGCTGATGATGTTCGCCGTGGGCGGCATGATGCTCTTCCCCGCCGCGAACGACCTGCTCACGCTCTTCGTCGGGCTCGAGGTCCTCTCGCTGCCGCTCTACCTGCTCTGCGGACTGGCCCGCCGGCGCCGCCTGCTGAGCCAGGAGGCGGCGCTGAAGTACTTCCTGCTCGGCGCGTTCTCCTCCGGCTTCTTCGTCTACGGCGTCGCGCTGGTCTACGGCTTCGCCGGCTCCATGGGCTACGCCGAGATCTACGAGGCCACGCGCAACGACGACGGCAACCGGACCCTGCTGCTCATCGGCGTCGCGATGCTCGCGGTCGGCCTGCTGTTCAAGGTCGGCGCCGCGCCGTTCCACGCGTGGACCCCGGACGTGTACCAGGGCGCACCGACGGCGGTGACCGCGTTCATGGCGGCCGGCACCAAGATCGCCGCGTTCGGGGCGATCCTGCGGCTGTTCTACGTGGCCTTCGGCTCCGAGCGCTGGTCGTGGCAGCCGATGATGTGGATCATCGCGATCCTCACCATGGTCGTCGGTGCCGTCCTCGCGGTCGTGCAGACCGACATGAAGCGCATGCTGGCCTACTCCTCGATCGCGCACACCGGCTTCCTGCTCACCGGCGTCCTCGGCGTTCAGCAGGCCTCTGAGCTGGCCGACGGCCAGGTCACGTCGCTGCAGGCGGTGCTGTTCTACCTGACCACCTACGGCTTCGCGATGATCGGCGCGTTCGCGGTGGTCACCCTGGTCCGCGACTCCGGTGGCGAGGCGACCGGGTTCACGCGCTGGCAGGGCCTGGGTCGTCGCTCGCCGCTGGTCGCCGGGCTGTTCGCGTTCTTCCTGCTCTCGATGGCCGGCATCCCGCTGACCGCCGGCTTCGTCGGGAAGTGGGCGGTCTTCACCGTCGCCCTCTCCGCGGGTGCGTGGCCGGTCGTGATCGCGGCCATCCTGTGCAGCATCGTGGCGGTGTTCTTCTACGTCCGCGTGATCGTGCTGATGTTCTTCGTCGAGGGTGACGACCCGGTTCCGGGCGGCGAGGTCGCCACCGTCACGAAGTCCTCGGTCCTGACCTCCGCGACGATCCTGGTCGCGGTGGCCGCGACGCTGGTCCTGGGCATCGTCCCCGGCCCGGTGCTCGACCTGGCGGCGAATGCGGGACAATTCGTCAGGTGACCACCAGTACTGCCGGCCTGGCCCTGCCCGTCACCGACGAGGCACTGGCCTCGCGCCTGCGCGAGCGGCTCGTCGTCGTGGAGGAGGCGCTGGCCGGTCACGTGGTCAGCCGCGCGGGCTTCGTCACCGAGACCGCGAGCCACCTGATGGTCGCCGGCGGCAAGCGGTTCCGGCCGCTGCTGGTGCTGCTGGCCGCCGAGACCGGCGACCGCCCGGGCTCCGACGAGGTGATCACGGCGGCCTGCGTGGTCGAGCTGACCCACCTCGCCTCGCTCTACCACGACGACGTCATGGACGAGGCCGAGCTGCGCCGGGGCGCCGACGCCGCGCACTCGCGGTGGGGCAACCACGTCGCGATCCTCACCGGCGACTGGCTGTTCTCCCGGTCCTCCGAGCTCACCGCCCGGCTGGGCGCGGACGCCGTCCGCATCCAGGCGGAGACGTTCACCCGGCTGGTCGAGGGCCAGATCCTCGAGACGGTCGCACCCGGTCCCGGGGAGGACCCGCTCGCGCACTACCTCGAGGTCGTGGCCGGCAAGACCGGCTCGCTGATCGCGACCTCCGCACGGTACGGCGCCCGCTTCGGCGGCGCGTCGCCGGAGGTGGAGGAGGCGCTGACGGCGTACGGCGAGATCGTCGGGTCGGCCTTCCAGCTCAGTGACGACATCCTCGACATCGCCTCCGAGTCCGACGAGTCCGGGAAGACGCCCGGCACCGACCTGCGCGAGGGCGTCCCGACACTCCCGGTGCTGATGGCCCGGGCCTCCGGCGCCCCGGCCGACGCCCGGCTGATCGAGCTGCTCGACGGCGACCTCACCGACGACGACCGGCACGCCGAGGCCCTCGACCTGCTCCGCAAGCACCCCGCGATGGACGAGGCCAGGGCCTACGTGGTCGCCCAGGCCCAGGCGGCCAAGGCCCGGCTCGCCGTCGTCCCGGCCGGTCCCGTCCGCGACGCCCTCGAGGCGTTCGCCGACATCGTGGCCGTCCGCTCCTCCTGAGCCTCCTGAGACGCATGCCACACACCCCCAGGGGTACGGACGACCGTCGGTCGAGCAGCAGGGGGTTCCGGAGATGGTGGCAGTGTCGTTCAACGTGCGGGAGCGTCGACTGGTCCTCGACGGCCCGTGCTGGGCTGAGGACGCGCTCGGCCTCGCCGACGCGATCCACGAGGCCGCCGGCCAGACCCACGCGCTGGTGCTCGACCTGACCCGCGTCAACGGCCTCCCACGGGAGGCCGCCGCGGCCATCACCCGGGCCCGCTGCGCGGTCGAGGCGCGCGGCTGCGGGGTGACCGTGTGGGCCCTGCCCGGCGGCGCGGTCGAGCGCGACCTCGCCGACGCGATGCGCGGGGAGGCGGTCCCGACCTGACCTCGGGCTGACCGTCGGCCCCGGTGTCTAGCGGGGGGTCCACCCGGGCGGCGCCGGATCGCACAGCTGCAGCATGCGCTGCCGCAACCGGTTCATCGTCGCCTGCATCGTCACGTCGTCGTGGCGACTCGTCAGCTCCGCGGGGTCCTCGCGCAGGTCGTACAGCTCGCGTTCGCCCGTGGCGTACTCGACGTACTTGTAGCGGTCGCTGCGCACCGCGCAGTACGAGGGACCGCCCGGGTCGCTCGGTCCGGTCGAGAGGTGCTCGACCAGGAAGCTCCTGCGGACCCACGTGGCCGAGCCGTCCAGCAGCGGGAGCAGACTCGTGCCGTCGTACGCGTTGTGTGTGGTCACCCCCGCGGCGTCGGTGATCGTCGGCGCCAGATCGATGTTGAGGGCGAGTCCGCCGATCCTCCGGGGTGGCGCACCGAGCGCATCCCAGCGCATCAGGAGCGGCACGCGTATCGACTCCTCGTACGGCACCTCCTTGCCGAGCAGTCGGTGGCTGCCCATCTGGACGCCGTTGTCGGAGATGAACAGGATCAAGGTGTTCGACATCTGGCCGGTCGTCTCGAGGAGGCTCAGGATCCGGCCGAGCCCCCGATCGACCGAGGCGAGCATCTGCGCCTGCTGCGATCGCATCCGGTTGTCGAACTGTGCTTGCGTCCTGGTGCACGGTGGCTGCCCACGGACGAAGGCCGGCTTGTCGGAGACGTCCTGCTCACAGACGTTGGGCGGCATGGGGTAGCTGACGCCGCGCGCGGCGTCCTCGTCGACCGGATCGTGGACCGCCGGTCCGTGCGGAGAGGTGTAGGCGAGGTAGAGGAACCAGGGCTGCGCGGTGGACGAGGGGGCGAGGAAGCCGAGCGCACGGTCGGTCAACACCCGCGTCGAGTAGTCGGAGGGCTCCGAGCCGTAGTGGACGAGTCCCGTGCCGTCGAAGATGTCGTAGTCGAAGTACCCGGAACTGTCCTGGTAGTCGAGGTCGGCGACGATGGCCGTCGTGCCCCAGCCTGGTGGCTTGTAGGCGGGGACCGCGGGCTTGCCGTAGCCGTTGAGGTACTTGCCGACGATGCCGGTGCGGTAGCCGGCCTGGTGCAACCAGGTCGCCAGCGTGGAGTCCTCGTGCGGGAACCATGCCGTGATGCCCGCCGGGGGCCCGACCGTCCAGACCCCGTTCGTGTGGCTGTACTGACCGGTGAGGATGCTGGCCCGGCTGGGACAGCACCAGGGGTTGGTGACGAAGGCGCGGGTGAACCTGAACCCGCGTCGGTCGAACTCGCGGTGCACGTTCGGCATGATCGCCGGCGTCACGGTCCCTTCCCGCTGGTCGTCGGTGACGACCAGGAGGATGTTCGGCCGTGCGTCGGCAGCAGCGGAGAGCGCGACGGCCGGAGGCGTGTCCGCCGGCGGTGCCGGTGCCTGCACGCCCGCGCCGCCGAGGGCGGCCAGGAGGAGCACCGGAGCCGCGAACCGGCCCAGGGCTCGCGTCGTACCGGTCAGCGCCAGGTGCGGTCCGGTACGAGCCATCGACGGGTCCTCCAACTCCGAGCGGTTGGGTGGCAACCCGATCGTGTGCACGACTCGCCCGCGAATGCATACCCAAGAGTGCGTATTGCTCGGTGCTGTCGGCGAAGACGTCGCCGACATGTCGGAGGTTGATGCTGGCCGAGAGGACAGGAGCAGGTATGCGGGACTTCGAAGAGCGGGCAGCACTCCTCGTCGGACACAGCGCCGTGGGCCGAGCCGCTGCGGTCGTCCTGCTGTCGGGGCTCGTGGCGTTCCCCGCGACGAGCGACGCAGGCGTCGCCACCGGCGACTCCATGATCAGCACCGTGGCCGGCTCGGAGCGCGGCTTCGCCGGGGACGGCGGCCCGGCAGCGCAAGCGCTGTTGAACCAACCGCGCGACACGGAGGTGAGCGCCGACGGGACGATCTACGTCGCCGACACCTTCAACAACCGGATCCGCAAGATCTCCCCCGACGGGACGATCTCGACCATCGCCGGCACGGGTTCTCCCGATTACAACGGTGACGGGGTGGACGCCACCACCGCGAGTCTTCACTGGCCTCACGACGTCACCGTCGACGACGCCGGGGTCGTGTTCATCGCGGACGCCGCCCACCATCGCATCCGCATGGTGGGGCTCGACGGGATCATCACGACCATCGCAGGGACCGGAGAGCCCGGATCGACCGGAGACGGCGGTCCGGCCACCGAAGCGCGCATCCAGAACCCGAAGTCGGTCGCCGTCCACGACGGGGCCCTCTACTTCTCCTCGCTCGAGGACAAGGTCCGCCGCGTCGACCTCACCTCGGGCATCATCACCACCGTGGCCGGCACCGGCGTTCCCGGATACACCGGAGACGGCGGCCTCGCCAGCGAGGCGACGCTGAGCGGTCCACAGCGCCTGGCGATCGACTCGGACGGCAACATCTACGTGGCCGACACCGGCAACAGCGTGGTGCGCCGCATCGACGCGGTGACCGGGCTGATCGCCACGGTCGCAGGTGACGGCACCCCGGGCACGGGTGGCAACGGTGACCTCGCGACCTCCGCGCGGATCGACCATCCGCGGGGCATCGCACTCGGGAGCGACCAGGTGCTGTACATCGCCGACTCCGACAGCCATTGCATCCGGCGGGTGAACCTCAAGACGGGAGTCATCCGTCGGATGGCCGGCACCACGGAGAAGGGCTTCTCCGGCGACGGCGGCCCCGCGGGGGAGGCCCAGCTGTATCAGCCACGCGGTCTGTCGGTCACGCCGGGCGGCGACCTGCTGATCGCCGACACCCTCAACGACCGGGTGCGTTTGGTCCTGTCCTCCGCGGATACGGGCGAGGTGGCCCCAGGCTGACCGGTCAGCCCGGGGGCTCGAGGTCGTCCTCGTCGATGACGTGGACGGCCGCCTCCTCGGCGCCGGCTCCCGCGCCGTCGATGCCGACGTCCTGGGCGACCAGGTCGCCCTCGACATCGGTGCGCACGCCCTCGTCGGGCTCGACCAGCCGTCCGGCGCGCTCGGCGCCGACCTGGGTGTCGGTGGGCTCGGCCTCCTCGCGCTCGGCCACCTCGTAGGGATCGGGCTCGGGGATCTCCTGCGCCAGCCGCTGGTCCAACGACTCGCCCATGCTCTCCTCGAGCGGGGTGTTGCCGAACCCCTGCCCGGCCGACCACTTCTCCGGCGGGGAGTAGCCCTCGTCCAGCGGATCGGCGAGTCCGCGGTCGTCGTCGACCAGGCTGTCGCCCGTGCTCTGCGGCTGCGTCTCGTCGTCCACGCTGTAGCCGTGGTAGCTCTCGTTGTCCGTGGAGTCGCCCGTGACGTCCACGTCCGGGTCGGTCCCGATCTGCGTCTCGATGTCGGAGTTCTCGCTCATGGGGATCGGGTACCCAGCCGCAGCCATGGGTACCGGGTGCACTTCACCACCATCCCGAAGGGGGGAGGACTCCCGCGCCGACGGCGCCGCTGCGGACGCCGCCGGCGCGGCGGAGGACTGAGGCCTCGGCGGGTCCTCAGAGGTAGCGGCCGCAGTGCGGCCACGGCGAGCGGCCGCTGCGCTGGTACAGCTTCTGCGCGCGCAGGGTCTGCTCGCCGGGCGACGCGTGGTGCGGCATGCCGGAGCCGCCGACGCTGCGCCACGTCGCGACGCTGAACTGGTACAGGCCGTAGTAGCCGGCCGGGTTCACCGCACGCGGGTTGCCGCCGGACTCGCACTCGGCGAGCGCGTTCCAGTTCAGGCGGGTGCCGACGAGGACCACCCGCGGGTGCGGCTTGCGGATCCAGGTCTTGCGGACGTCCCGGTCGACCGGTCGACCGTTGTGCAGCTCGACACGGACGTGGATGCCGCGGACGCCGTCCCGGCCGTGGTGCGCGACCTTGCGCTTCCCGGGCTGGAGCGAGGTCACGTGGCGTACCTTCGTGTGCCGGAAGTCCAGGCGCACGCGGTGCTCCTTGGCGCGGTGCGAGACCCGGACGACCTTGACTAGATCGCCCTCGCGGAGCACGCGGCCGTCGTACGACGTCACCGTCCTGCCGTTGCGGACCACGTCGACGAAGTCGTTGCGGTCGAGCTCGACGCCCGTCTCCTCCAGCAGGCCCTGCGGCCGCGGAGCGCGGGTCTGCACGGTCGAGGCGTCGGCGGCGCCGACCTTGAGCCGGACGTCCTTGGGTGCGGCCGCGCCGGCCGGCGCGGCTCCCAGGCCGGCGACGAGCGTCCCGGCCGCGATGACGCAAGCGCCGCCTTGCACGACGCGGGTGATGGCACGCATGGGCATGCGTCTCCCCTCACTCGATGACAAATCAGCCATCGACGGTAGGGAGCGAGGGGAACGGGCCGAAATCCCCGGGCCCGCCGCCGGCGCCCCTGAGCGGGCGGCCGTGACCAAGCCCACCCGGGCGGCTCGGCCGGACGACGGCGACCGACGTACTAGAGGACGGACGCCTCGACGGCGAGGCGGAGCTGTCGGCGGCGGTGGTTGACCGCCTCGACGGTGAAGAGCACCAGCGCGATCCAGACCAGCACGAAGCCGATCCAGCGGCCGGCCGGCATGTCCTCGTGGAAGTACAGGACGCCCAGCGCGAACTGGAGCACGGGCGCGAGGTACTGGAGCAGGCCGAGCGTCACCATCGACACCCGGACTGCGGCCGCGCCGAAGCAGATCAGCGGGATGGCCGTGACGATGCCGGTCGTCAGGAACAGCAGCGCGTGCCCGGTGCCGTGGTGGGTGAAGTCGGCGCCCCCGGACAGCCCCAGCCAGACGAGGTACGCCGCGGCGAACGGCGCCACGACCGCGGTCTCGTAGGTGAGGGACTCGGTCGCGTCGACGTTCGCCGTCTTCTTGCACAGCCCGTAGCTGCCGAAGGAGAACGCCAGCACCAGCGCGACCCAGGGCAGCCGGCCGTAGTCGAGGGTGAGCACGAGGACCGCGCCGGCCGCGATGCCGAGCGCTGCCCACTGAAGCGGCCGCAGCGTCTCCCCGAGGATGAACACGCCCATGAGCACGGTCACCAGCGGGTTGATGAAGTAGCCGAGCGACGCCTCCACCACGCGGCCGTTGTTGACGCCCCAGATGTAGGTCAGCCAGTTCACCGAGATGACCGCGGCCCCGAGCGTCAGCAGCAGGAGCGCCCGCCGGTCGTGCAGAATGGCGCGCAGCTGGGTGAGCCGCCGCAGCGCGACGACCAGCACGCCCATCGTGATGCTCGTCCAGAGCATCCGGTGGGCGAGGATCTCACCGGCGCCGGCCGGCTCGAGCAGGGGCCAGTAGAGGGGGAAGAGCCCCCACATGACGTAGGCCGCGACGCCGAAGCTGAATCCCCGTCGCGCGTCTGGCACTGCCCCAGTCTAAGAGCCCGCTCGACCGGTTCCCGACCGGGTCAGACGACCGTCCAGGTGTCGCCACCGCCGATGAGCGCCGCGAGCTTGTCGGCCGCCTCGCCGGGGGCCGCGTCGCGGGCGGAGCTGACCTGGGCCCGGGCCTGGTCGTCGTACGACGGCCGCTCGACCTGCCGGAAGATGCCGATCGGCGCCTGGTGCAGGTAGTCGGCCGCGGTGAGCCGCGAGATGGCGAACGCCGTGGTCGGGTCCGGGTTGTGCGCGTCGTGCACGAGGATGGCGTCCGCGCCGACGTCGGACACCTGGACGACCTTCACGCCGCCGGTCTCGGTGTCGCGGATCAGGCCCTTGCTCCCCGCGCCGGAGCCGTCGGGGGCGCCGAAGCGGATCGGCTCGCCGTGGACCAGCGGGATGATCGCGTCCGCCTTGGTGTCGTTGCTCTTGATGGCGTCGAACGCACCGTCGTTGAAGATCGGGCAGTTCTGGTAGATCTCGACGAACGACGTGCCGCGGTGCGCGGCCGCCGCGGACAGCACCGAGGTGAGGTGCTTGCGGTCGGAGTCGATGGTGCGGGCGACGAACGAGCCCTCGGCGCCCAGCGCGAGCGAGACCGGGTTGAACGGCTGGTCGACCGAGCCCATCGGAGTGGACTTGGTGACCTTGCCGACCTCGGAGGTGGGGGAGTACTGGCCCTTGGTGAGACCGTAGATCCGGTTGTTGAACAGCAGGATCGTCATGTTCACGTTGCGACGCAGGGCGTGGATCAGGTGGTTGCCACCGATCGAGAGCGCGTCGCCGTCACCGGTGACGACCCACACCGAGAGGTCCTCGCGGGCCGTGGCGATGCCGGTCGCGATCGACGGCGCGCGGCCGTGGATCGAGTGCATGCCGTAGGTGTCGAGGTAGTACGGGAACCGCGACGAGCAGCCGATGCCGGAGACGAACACGATGTTCTCGCGGCGCAGCCCGAGGTCGGGCAGGAAGCCCTGGACGGCCTTGAGCACGGCGTAGTCGCCGCACCCGGGGCACCAGCGGACCTCCTGGTCGCTGGTGAAGTCCTTGCCGGTCTGCGGCGGGGCGCCCTCGTCCAGCGTCGGGACGAGCTCGACACCGGAACGAAGGCCCGGCAGCCCGAGATCGGTGCTCACGAGTTGACCTCCTCGGTCGTGGTGGTCAGGTCGACCTCGATGCCCTCGGCGTCGGCGACCAGGCCGCCGATGACCTCGGCGAGCTCGGCGGCCTTCAGCGGCAGGCCGCGGACCTGGTTGTAGCCGACCGCGTCGACGAGGTACTTGCCGCGCAGCAGCAGCGAGAGCTGGCCGAGGTTCATCTCGGGCACGAGCACCTTGTCGTAGCGCTTGAGGATCTCCCCGAGGTCCTTGGGGAAGGGGTTGAGGTGGCGCAGGTGGACCTGCGCGACGTGGTGGCCGGCCTTGCGGACGCGGCGTACGCCGGCGCCGATGGGGCCGTAGGTCGAGCCCCAGCCGATCACGAGGACCCTGGCCTGGCCGGACGGGTCGTCGACGACCAGCGGCGGCAGGGACTCGGCGATCCGGTCCACCTTCGCCTGGCGCGTGCGCACCATGAAGTCGTGGTTGGCCGGGTCGTAGGAGATGTTGCCGGTGATGTCGGCCTTCTCCAGGCCGCCGATGCGGTGCTCGAGCCCGGCGACGCCCGGCGGCGCCCAGGGGCGGGCCAGGGTCTCGGGGTCGCGGGCGTACGGCTGGAACGCCGTCTTGCCCTGGGCGTCCTCGGTGAGGTCCTCTGCGGTCGCGAACTTCGGGTCGATGACCGGCAGGTCGGCGATCTCCGGGATCCGCCACGGCTCCGAGCCGTTGGCGAGGTAGCCGTCGGAGAGCAGCATCACCGGGGTGCGGTAGGTGACCGCGATCCGGGCGGCCTCCAGCGCCGCGTCGAAGCAGTCGCCGGGCGACTGCGGCGCGATGATCGGGACCGGCGCCTCGCCGTTGCGGCCGAACATCGCCTGGAGCAGGTCGGCCTGCTCGGTCTTGGTCGGCAGGCCGGTCGAGGGGCCACCGCGCTGGACGTCGACCACGACCAGCGGGAGCTCGGTCATCACCGCGAGCCCGATCGCCTCGGACTTCAGCGCGATACCGGGACCGGAGGTCGTGGTGACGCCGAGGTGCCCGGCGAACGACGCGCCGATCGCGGCACCCACGCCGGCGATCTCGTCCTCGGCCTGGAGCGTCGTCACGCCGAACGACTTGTGCTTGCTCAGCTCGTGGAGGATGTCGGAGGCCGGGGTGATCGGGTAGGACCCCAGGAACACCGGGAGCCCGGACTGCACGCCGCCGGCGATCAGGCCGTAGGCCAGCGCCAGGTTGCCGGTGATGTTGCGGTAGGTGCCCGGTGCCATCGGGGCCGGCTTGATCTCGTACTGGACGACGAACGTCTCGGTGGTCTCGCCGAAGTTCCAGCCGGCCTTGAACGCCGTGATGTTGGCGTCGCGGATGGCCTCGACCCGCGCGAACCGCTTGGAGAGGAAGGCGGTGGTCGGCTCGGTCGGGCGGCCGTACATCCACGAGAGCAGGCCGAGCGCGAACATGTTCTTCGCGCGGGCCGCGTCCTTGCGGGACAGGCCGAACTCCTTGACCGCCTCCACGGTCATGCCGGTGAGGTCGACCGGCTGCACGTTGAACTCGCCGAGCCCCGAGGAGCCCGGGTTGGCGTCGCCGAGCGAGTCCAGCGGGTTGGCGTCGTACCCGGCCTTGGTCAGGTTGCGGGGCGTGAAGTCGTGGGTGTCGACGATGATCGTGGCGCCCTTGGGCAGGTCGCCGAGGTTGGCCTTGAGCGCGGCCGGGTTCATCGCGACCAGCACGTCCGGGGCGTCGCCCGCGGTGAGGATGTCGTGGTCGGCGAAGTGCACCTGGAAGGACGAGACGCCCGGCAGGGTGCCCTGGGGTGCACGGATCTCGGCCGGGAAGTTCGGCAGCGTCACCAGGTCGTTGCCGAAGACCGCCGACTCCTGGGTGAACCGGTCACCGGTCAGCTGCATGCCGTCACCGGAGTCGCCCGCGAACCGGATGATCACCCGGTCGAGCTGCTTGACCTGCTTGGACACTGCGCGCCCACTCCCTCGTCGTGTCACTGGCTGTGACGGGCCGATCGTACTCGCAGTCTAGTCATAACTAGAACCTGTTCCAGTTCGCCGGCGAGCGGGCCCTCTGTCACCTCGCTCCACGATAGTCCGGCGCGCGCGGGGACCGGAGCCGTCTCCGCCTATGGACGTGTGAGGCCTGACACCCTGGGAGAATTTTGTCTCCAATATCGCAGTAAGCAGGTTAAGTCACGTAGTCTGATCGGCATTCATCAGAAACACCTGCTCCGGCGGGTTGGGGAAAGGGTTGAACATGGTGACTGCGATCAAGGTTGCGGCGGCTGCGGCTGCCGGGGTGCTGGCCTTGACCGGATGCTCGAGCTCCAGCGGTTCGGACAGCGGCGAGACGATCCACCTCAGTGCGTTCTCGGTCATGGAGGCGGCCAACGAGCCCGTCTTCGAGGACTTCGAGGGCACCGACGCCGGCGACGGCGTCAGCTTCGAGCCGTCGTACAGCGCCTCGGGCGACCAGAGCCGGGCCGTCGTGGCCGGCTCGCCGGCCGACGTCGTGCACTACTCACTCGAGACCGACGTGACCCGCCTCGTGGGCGAGGGCCTCGTCGCCGAGGACTGGAAGGACAACGCGACCAACGGCATCGCGACCTCGTCGGTCGTGGTCTTCGTCGTGCGCGCCGGCAACCCGGACGACATCCAGACGTGGGACGACCTGGTGCAGCCGGGCGTCGAGATCATCACGCCCAACCCCGGCTCGTCGGGGTCGGCCCGATGGAACATTCTCGCGGCCTGGGCGCACGCCACCGGCGGCACCGACGACGAAGCGGCCGGCCGGGCCTTCCTGACCAAGCTGCTGAACAACACCATCGCGCTGCCCGCCTCGGGTCGTGAGGCGACCACCGCCTTCACCGACGGCAGCGGCGACGTCCTCCTCTCCTACGAGAACGAGGCGATCCTGGCCAAGCAGAGCGGCGCGGACGTCGACTACATCGTGCCGCCGGACACCCTGCTCATCGAGAACCCGGCTGCGGTCACCAAGGACGCCGGCGACGCCGCCCAGGCGTTCCTCGAGTTCATGACCAGCCCGGAGGCCCAAGCCGACTACGCCGCGTCGGGCTTCCGCCCGGTCGTCGACGGCGTCGAGATTCCCGAGGTCGAGGGCGCGAACGACCCGAGCGACCCGTTCCCGACCCCGGACACGCTCTACACGCTGGACGACAACTTCAACGGCTGGGGCGAGGCCGCCGACAAGTTCTTCGGCGACGGCCAGGAGGGCAACCCCCTCGGCATCATCACCGAGCTCCAGCAGGACCTCGGCAAGGAGGGCGAGGAGTAATGACCGCCGCCCTCTCCGGGGCGACGATCGACGCAGCCAGGCCGGCTCCGGAATCCGGGGGCCGGCCCGGCCGCGCCCGCCGTACGACCCCACGCAACACGCTCACCCCCGCCGCCGGGCTGAGCCTCGGCATCGCGATGCTGTGGTTCAGCCTGCTCGTGCTCGTCCCGCTGTCGGCGATCGTCGCCACGGCGGCGGCCGGCGGCTGGGACAACTACGTCAGCGTCCTACGCGACCCGCAGACCTGGAACGCCCTCAAGCTGACCGTCACCCAGGCGGCGTTCGTCACGCTGATCAACATCGTGATGGGCACGGTCATCGCCTGGGTCCTGGTCCGCGACCGGTTCCCGGGGAAGTCGATCCTCCACGTCATCATCGACATCCCGTTCGCGCTGCCGACCGTGGTCGCCGGGCTCGTGCTGCTCGCGCTCTACGGACCGAACAGCCCCATCGGCGTGCACTGGGCCTTCACCACGAAGTCCGTGACGCTGGCGCTCGCCTTCGTTACGCTGCCGTTCATCGTGCGGGCGGTCCAGCCCGTGCTGGAGGAGCTCGACGCGGACGTCGAGGAGGCCGCGGCCTCCCTCGGCGCGAAGCGCGGGACCATCTTCCGCCGCATCATCCTGCCGAGCCTGGTGCCGGCGATCACCGCGGGTGCGGCGCTCAGCTTCGCCCGGGCAATCTCGGAGTACGGCTCGCTGGTGCTGCTGAGCGGCAACCGGCCCAACGAGACCGAGGTCGTCTCGGTGCGCGTGCTGACGTTCATCGAGAACGGCAGCTACGCCTCCGCGGCGGCCATCGCGTCGGTCATGCTCGCGGTCGCGCTCGTCGTGATCGTGGTGCTCGACATCGTCCAGAGGCGGGTGTCGCGCCGTGGTTGAGGTGTCCGCCCCCGTCCGCTGGACGCTGCGCCTGCTCGCCGTCGGCTACGTGTTCTTCCTCGTGGCCTGGCCGGTCGGCATGCTGTTCCGTCGTACCTTCGAGGGCGGCCTGGGCAACCTGCGGGACGCCCTCTCCGACGAGGACGTGATCTCGGCGCTCACGCTCACCGCCCAGGTGGCCGGCATCGCCGTGCTCATCAACCTGGTCTTCGGGGTGACGATCTCGGTCCTGCTCGTCCGCTACGAGTTCCCGGGCAAGCGGGCCCTGTCGGCGATGGTCGATGTCCCGCTGTCGGTCTCTCCGGTCGTGGTCGGACTGGCCCTCGTGCTGGTCTACAACGGCCGCGACGGCTGGTTCGGCCAGGGCCTGGAGGAGGGTGGGGTCCAGGTCATCTTCGCGACGCCGGGCCTGATCATGGCCACCTGTTTCGTGGCGCTGCCCCTGGTCATCCGTGAGGTCGTCCCAACGCTCACCGAGATCGGGGACGAGCAGGAGCAGGCGGCCCGCAGCCTCGGCGCCAACGCGCCCCAGACGTTCTGGCGGATCACGCTGCCCAGCATCAAGTGGGCGCTGGTGTACGGCGTGGTGCTCAGCCTCGCCCGGTCCATCGGTGAGTTCGGGGCGGTGAAGGTCGTGTCGAACAACGTCAGCGGCAAGACCCAGACGGCCACGCTGATGGTCGAGGAGAAGTACCAGAACTTCGCTCAGGGCTCGGCCTACGCGATCGCGTTCCTGCTGGTGATGGTCTGCATCGCCTGCCTGGTCGTGGTCGCCGCGCTCCGGCCCAAGGACGAGCACTGAGGGAGAAGGAATCAGACATGAGCATCGACATCACCGGAGTACGCAAGACCTACGGCGACTTCGTCGCCCTCGACGACGTCAGCCTCACCATCCCGACCGGGCAGCTGACCGCGCTGCTCGGCCCCTCGGGCGGCGGCAAGTCCACCCTCCTCCGGGTCATCGCCGGCCTCGAGACCGCCGACAGCGGAACCGTCAGTATCGAGGGCACGGACGCCACCAGGCTGCCACCGCAGAAGCGGAACGTGGGCTTCGTGTTCCAGCACTACGCCGTCTTCAAGCACATGACGGTCGCCAAGAACGTCGCGTTCGGCATGGAGATCCGCAGGAAGCCCAAGGCCGAGATCGCCCGGCGGGTCGACGAGCTGCTCAAGCTCGTCCACCTCTCGCAGTTCTCGCACCGGCTGCCGGCCCAGCTCTCGGGCGGCCAGCGGCAGCGGATGGCGCTCGCCCGAGCCCTCGCCGTCGAGCCGACCGTGCTGCTGCTCGACGAGCCGTTCGGCGCGCTCGACGCGAAGGTCCGCAAGGAGCTGCGCGACTGGCTGCGCCGGCTGCACGACGAGGTCCACGTGACCACGGTCTTCGTCACGCACGACCAGGAGGAGGCCATGGAGGTCGCCGACGAGATCGTGGTGATCAACGACGGCCGGGTGGAGCAGATCGGCACGCCCGACGAGCTCTACGACCAGCCCGCCAACGACTTCGTCATGGGCTTCCTCGGTGAGACGACCCGCCTCGGCGGCGTACTGCTGCGGCCGCACGACGTCCACATCTCCCTCGGCCCGCAGCTCGCGGGCGCGTCGGAGGGCGTGGTGTCGCGGGTGCTGCGGGTCGGCTTCGAGGTGCGGGTCACCGTCCTCACCGACGACGGCGAGGAGGTGAGCGTGATCCTGACCCGGACGCACGCGCGCGAGCTCGGTATCGCGGAGGGCGTCCGCGTGTGGGTCACCCCGGCGTCCGGCGCCACCACCGTGCCGGCGATGGCGGCCACCGCCACCTGAGATCAGCGCGGAAGGAGGCGGACCGAGCGGACGAACGCGTCCCGCTGGTCCGCCTCCTCCAGCCACTGCCGGGGGAGGGCGCTGTCAGAGGGCGCCGGGTCGTCCGCCCCGGGCGGGGGAGCCGGCTAGGTGCCGTCCTCGTCGAGCTCCGCCGCGGTGTCATCTGCCGCAGCCGCGCGCCGATGCTCGCCCGCGCTGATGATGTGTCCCGCTTCGTCGGCGAGCCGAGCCGCAGCCCGGTGTGCGTCGGCCGCCCGGCGGTGCGCCTGTCCCGCCTGCTCTCTCGCTTGGTTGGCACGCACCTGCGCCTCCGCCGTGGCCTCCAGCGCACTCGTCACGTCGAGCGACGTGCTCGCGTCTCCGCGTCGGAGCTCCTCGACGCGCTGACGCAGCTGGGCGGCACGGAACCCCGCCTGCTCTGCCCTGGCCGCCACTTCACGGCCTCGCTCGTCGGCCATCCGCTGATGGTACGCCCGTTGTACCCGCTGTGGCGCGGGTCGCCGTCTAGGTCGGCGCTGACCTGCGGAAACGCTGCGGATCAGCGGTAGTTGGTGAACTGCACCGCGAAGTCGTAGTCCTGCGCCTTGACCAGGGCCTGGACGGCCTGGAGGTCGTCCCGCTTCTTCGAGGAGATTCGCAGCTCGTCGCCCTGGATCTGGGCCTTGACGCCCTTGGGGCCCTCGTCCCGGATCAGCTTGGTGATCTTCTTCGCGTCCTCGGAGGAGATGCCCTCCTTGAGCGTGATCCCGATCTTGCTCTGCTGGCCCGACTGGCGCGGCTCGGAGGCGTCGAGGATCTTCAGGCTCTGCTGGCGCTTGACCAGCTTGTCCTTGAAGACGTCGAGGACGGCGTTCACGCGGTCGTCGGCCGAGGCCGAGATCTCGATCGCCTGCTCGCCCTTCCACTCGATCGTCGCACCGGTGCCCTTGAAGTCGAAGCGGGTCGCCACCTCACGGGCCGCCTGGCCGAGCGCGTTGTCGACCTCCTGGCGATCGATCTTGCTGACGATGTCGAACGACGAGTCGGCCATCTTCACTCCTCCGGTCTGGTTTTCGTGTGCCGCGCGGGCTGCGCTATTCTTTCGCCTTGTTGTCGCCGGGCCAAACGGCCGCGGCGCGACACCCCCGGCAGGTTGCCCGAGCGGCCAATGGGAGCGGACTGTAAATCCGTCGGCTTTGCCTTCGAAGGTTCGAATCCTTCACCTGCCACAGTGGGTCAAAAGGGCCCCTGACCAGCGGAAACGTTGGCCAGGGGCCCTTTCGGCGTTGTCCGGCTGGCAGCGGCCGGTGACGGCCGATTGCGGCTTCCTGTGTCGAATACGTGTCGAAGTTTGACCAGCGCCGGCCCAGCCGGCCGGCCACTTCGCCTACTGGAGCGCATCGTCGATCCGGCTGAGCGCGATCTTGTCGTCACCCTCGACGCAGTTGGCGTAGATCCTGAGCAGCACGTCGACGCCGTGCCCCGCCCACGCGGCCACGCGGGCCGGAGGCACCCCGGCATTGAGCCAGGTCGAGAGGCAGGCATGGCGCAGGTCGTAGGGTCGCCGGGCGAGCACGGAGTCGGCCTGCTGTGCGGTCAGCGCCGAGCGACGCGCTGCGGCCCACACCCGGTAGATGGTCTTCGCGCTAACCAGCGCGTCGTAGGGCGGCGAGAGCGGCTTGCCCGCACGTCCGGTGCGAGCGGCGAAGAGGTGACCCTGGGCTCCGGTGGGGAAATGCTCGAGATGGCGCCTCAGGGCGGCGACCAGGTCGGGATGGGCCGGGACCGGCCGAGTGGCCTCCCGCCCCCGGTGCTTGAGCCCCCGGACCTCGCCGGTGGTCGACGCGTCGGTCCAGGCGGCGCCCGCACGTTGATGGGTCCGAGACAGCAGGACCTGTCCCCACCCGGTCTCGGGGAGCTGGAGGTCATCGCGTCGCAGCTCCAGTGCCTCGGCCGGTCGAAGGCCCGCGTAGTACAGGCAAGCGAAGTACGCAGTCAGCGTGGGATAGGCAGACTCGACGGCGGCGAGCAGTGCGCGTGCTTGGACAGGGTTGACCACGACTCGCCGGTCGACGACCTCGGTGGTGCGCGGCGCCCGCCAGCGCACCCGGTGCAGGGGGTTGCTGGGGAAGATCTCGAGCTCGACGGCGTACTCGAGCACGTTGTGCAAGGTGGCGCGCTTTCGGGCGACCGTGGATGCCGCGGCCGGTTGGCCGTCCTGGCGTAGGGCGATCCGGTCCAGGGCCTGACGCAGCGTGGCGGAGGTGCTGAAGGCAGACAGTGGCGGTGAGTGCCGCTGCACCCAGGCGATCGCCGTCGCATCATCTGCCTCGAGCGGATCCTCGCGGGCGGAGGCGTTGAACGCCCAGCGGAACAGCACGCGACGCACCCGGGCCGAAGATGGTCGTCCGGCTGCTTCGGGAAGCGTCGCCAAGGTGAAATCGGTCAGGGCCTCGGCGATCCCGCGCCGGTGGCGAGGCGAGGCGTGAGGCCACTTGGCGTCGACGTACGCGATCGCGTGCTCTATCCAGGTGCGCTCTCGTCTCGGCTCCTGCATGGAGAGGGGCAGGCCGTTGTCCACCACGAAGCTCTCGCCGGCCTGGCCGGCGACGTTGAGCTTGGCGCGGAACGCGTCGGCCAGCTTCCGCGTTGCGAAGGTTCGCCGGAACCGTTGGCCCTCTACTCGCCATCTGACCGCATAGGTGGTCCCGCGAGCTCCCCGGTAGGGGAGCACCGCGTAGATCCGTACATCAAGACTGGTCTTCATGGTCCTGTCTCGTCTCGAACTGAGGTCCGGGGGCCACCGGAAGGCGCTTGTCACCGTTCGTCCTAGGCCGCACGTCGGGCCGCCACCACCCGCAGGACCGGTTCTGTGGAGACGGATTCGCGCTGGAGCGCCACGGGGGGAGAACGGGTTGTCCGACGGTGCTCAGAGCGCTGTCTCCATGTGGTCGTTGACCCAGCGGGCGAAGTCGGCCTCGCGGACCCGGATCTGCGCGTTCGGGAGCACCAGACAGGGGGGCGCCTTGTGCGCTTGGCGCCAGTCATAGAAGGTCGAGCGTGAGATGCCGAGGCGCGCGTAGATCTCTGGCACGGTCAGCAGGTGCTCGGCCGGTGTCTGCTGTGGCCCGTTGTTCGCGTTTGTTCGAACGTCCATGTCCTCGAGGTGTATAGACGCCGCCATTGCCGGCCTGGTCGACATCGTCATGCCGAGACCGATCGAACGGTGGCGATCTCTTAGAACCGCGGAGCAGGACCCGGATCGCGGGTGGCGGCCCGGTGGACGAGTGCCGCGTGGAGATCAGCGCGGCCAGACCCCGGCGTGGCTGGCGACTGGTGCTCGCGGGGCAGGAGGCTGCGCGCGGTCCCGATTAGGTCGCGATGACGGCTGGGGCCGACTGGGATCAGCTTGTCCCGAGCCGTGGCGGCGATCTCGCCTTCCTCGGCCGGTCGGGGGGCCGGGACGCGCTGGGCGAACGCGCCCTGGGCGATACCTTCCTCGACGATGTCGGCGATGCACCGATCCAGACGATCGAAGAGCAGCTGGAAGCCGCCCGCCACCCTGGGCTCGACGACGGTGTCTACTGGCAGACCCCTGAGTCTGGCGACGGCGTAGGCGCCCTCCGCGGCCGCGGCCCCGCCGCCGGCCCCGAGGAGGCCGCTGATACCGCGGAACTGCCGCTGCAACTCGGCATAGGTGTCGCTGCGAGCCTTCCAGCGGTCGGCGAGCCGGCCGTCGATCCTTGCCGCGTGGGGCACAAGGTGATGCGACAGGAGGCGTTGAGAGTCGATCACGTACCGCAGGTTGACCACGCTGGGCAGCGATGACCCGAGCTTGACCACGACGTTGTGCTCGGCCTGGAGCACTCCAAGGATGCCCGGCCTCGGTGGACCTGAGATCGGCTTGACTCGAGGGCGCCAACCGAGCCGGTCCACGGTGTAGTCCGCCTGGCCGAGGCTCACGTCCATCGCCGCGGCGAGCGCCGCCCAGCCGAGACGACCGCTCTTTGCCAGGTACTGCCACTCGGGGGTGTTGCGGTGGCGCTGGTCGAGCACGACCAGCGCCTGGACGATCGCGGCGACGTCCGCCACGACGGCCTGGGCCTGCGGCGCGGTCATGGTCGATGCGATGGCAGGTGCCGTGTCGTGTTCGGCCAGGGCGGCGGCCCGCGCGACCTGACGCCACAGATCGACCTGCGGAGGTCCGGTGGGACTGGTGAGCTGCTCGAGCGACGCCGCCGGTGCCGTGTCCTCGGCGAGAGCGAGGTCGACCGAGCGGGCCAGCTCCCCGGCCGGCGAGGCGCTCTGGCCGATGGCAGCGTCGCGGAACGGGTTGGCCCGCGCAGGCGGCTGGTTGGAGAAGGTCAGAGGCCTGACCGAGTCCAGGGCCTGGCTGCACCAAGCCAAGACGAGGTGGCGGTACCGGCGGATCTGGTAACCCGCCTCGGCTCGCTGCGCCGGCGATCCGCCGAGCCCTTGCTGCACGCGGTGCTGCCGCAGCAGCTCGGCCAAGGCGGCGCGCATCGCGGCACCGGTCTCGGCGTACATCAGCCGCGTCCCTGCCCGGATTCTGCGGTGTGCGCATCGAGGAGCCTCCAACAGAGGAGCTCGACGCTGAGCGGATCGACGCCGTGCCTCGTCAGGCTCGCGATTGCCACGAGGGCGAACTCGAACCAGAGACTCCTGTCGCTGGTGAGCGCGTCGGGGACGATGTCGGGGCTCTGGTCGCCGTGGAGGCGGTCGAGCTCGATGAGGACGTGCTCGTAGGCCGAGGCCACGTCCAGGTCGTCGGTCTGGTCCGCGAGCGCGACCACATAGGTACGAGCCAGGGCCAGAGCGCGTGCGTGTCCCCGCTGCATGGTGACCTCCCAAGGACTTGGCTGCATGGTGCGGCCGGGTCAGTCCAGATGCGTCACGTCCCGGACTCGTCCGGTGGACAGACCGCATCGATCGACGCGTTGAAGCCCGTCCCTGGCTCAGCCGAGAAGCTGCTGATCGGCGATCGCCTGGGTACGTCGGCGCCGGAGCACGTCGGCGCGCACGAACTCCTCAAAGTCGACCGCCCGATCCCCGATCTCAACTTCCCCGCTCGGCATCTCGGTGCGTTCGCCGGGCCACGTGCTCTGCCGGGTCGGGCGGTCCCGGTCGAGCCTGGTCCCGCAGATGGACACCCACTCCCGCAGTCGATGCCGCGCGTCCGCAAAGTCGCGCATCCACGCGATCGGGGCCGACGGCGAGGCGACCTCGTCGAAGCACGCAAGGAAGTGCAGGTGGAGAGCCGAGAGCTCCCAGATCAACTCATCGTGACGGTGCCAGTACGGCGGCACGACAGCGGGAGAGAGCCCGAACGCGGTCTTGAGCCACAGCACGAACCGATCCAGGTCCCGCCACTCCGCGTCAGCCTGATCGGCCTCGAGGAGATTCCAGTTGATCGGACCAGGCGGAACGTCGCGCTCCACCATGACCGACATCACCAGCACCGGTCTCAGAACCCGATGGCCGGATCGGGCGGCTGCGGAGCCGCAGGAGATGCCGTGGGCGCGAGCCGTCGCCGCTGAACCTCGTACGCGGTCTTGTTGACGTTGTGCCCGATCTTGCGAGCCACGAACTCCTCCTTGATCACGCTCCCGCCATCGCGCTCGACCTCGTACTCGTGGACATAGCCGCTGGCCACGAACGAGTCGCCCTTGCGGAACCGCGCGAACAGCTCCCGCGCGGTGCTCTCGAACGCGGCCATGTCGTGGAAGGTCGGATCGAGTCTCGTGAAGCTCCCGTCGACCTCCTTACGCCACTGCTCGACCCCAACCCGGAGACGAACGTACTCCGCGCCAGCGCTCGTGAAGTGCAGGTCCGGATCAGTGGCGAGGAAGCCAACGAGGCTCATCTGAGTGGGGATGGACATGTGCGCTCCTAGACTCGCGCGGCCCTCGGCGAAGCCGCTCTCACTGTCAGGTGTGCTCGCCGAGACACCGCATCGCGGAGTTCCGCGAGGTGCGCCGCCGGGAATCACCCAGGCATGGCCGGAGAGCCGGAGCCCCAGTGGATCACGCACGCGGAAGCTGCAGCGATCGTCGGCTGCAGCCTGCGGACCATCGCTCGACGCCAGCGTCGGGTGACATTGCTCGCCGACACACGGCTGACCGCAAGGTCCCGTCCCTTAACCGCGCGTCGGTCGAGGCCTTCGCCGGGAGGGTGGAAGCGCGAACAACACGGTAAGCAGCAGAAGGCGACTCAGTCGCCGCATCGGGGCGGTCCGCCCGACGATGGCGACGTCTGGCTCGATTCCATCACCGCCGGCTTGGTGGTGGGTGTCAGCACGCAGTATCTCGGACGTCTGACACGCCAGGGTCGGCTGCCCGCCGCGCGCGATAGCGGCAAGCGGAAGTGGTGGTACCGCCGGAGCCACATCGAGGCGTACGCCGCCGCCCGAGCGTTGGCCAGCCGGCGCGACAAGGTGTCAGCGTGATCCATCCGCGGCGGTATGACGCGCTATTACGTCACCGGTCGGAGTGCGTCGTGCGGTTAGATGGAGCACTTGGGGGATTCGATATCCCGTCCGCGTAGACCGCGAGCCACAGGTTGCGGTTCGCTTTGGGCGGCCGTGCGGGAATGTCATGCCCGCTATGTGCCTACCGATAACGAGCTGCGGGCAGTCGTCTGCGCTCCCGGACCCCACTGATCAAACCCCAGGCTGCGAGGCCAACCGCGAATGCAATAAGCGCCGCTCCGGTCACGTAGAAGCAACGCGCGAGGGTTTGAGAAAAGGATTCGATACTGCTCACGACGTAGCCGCCCGCCGACACCGAAAGAGCCGTGAGGCTGACGTAAATGGCAGTGACGGCGAACGGGCCAAGATCAGCTTGACCCTTCCACCCTCGAACAAGGAGAAGGTTCTCCCACACAAGCGGATAGGTGTCGAACATGTGAGCAACATGGTCGGGGTCGGCGGACACCTCCACGCCAGTGCCTAGAGTTGCGCGAACAAGCGAGTCTTCGCGCTCACGTAGATATCGCGCAGCACGCAACATGCGGGCGACTTCACTAAGCCAGAAGGCAAATGCTGCGACCAGAATCAATGGCACAACGGTGGTAAGAGCAACGGCGACGGCCAGTTTAAACTCGCGGGTCGGCTCGTCGCGTGCGAACCCGGTAATGGGGCTCTTCACAGTTGAGGGTGTAGGGCTCTTCACAGTTGAGGGTGTAGGGAGCTGGGGTCTGAATGAACCCGCTGGTCTCGAGCAGCGGTCGAGCGGTCTGGTTGGCTGGGGGCGTGCCGAAGAAGAAGCGGAAGAGGAAGAGCGGCGTGTCCAGGGCCGGTGCGGACCTGGCGTTGCTCCAGACGCTGATGGCGAATGCCGGCCGCGATATGTTCGCGGGGATGTTCGATGAGCCGACGCCGGAGGTGCGGGAGGTGCCGGAGCGGACGCGGGGCTTCCGGGTGCGGGTCGACCTGATGTACGCCAAGCCGCCGATCTGGCGTCGTCTCGACCTGCCCGGCGACCTCATGCTCGACGAGTTGCATGACGTGCTGCAGGTCGCGATGGGCTGGGAGGACGGCCATCTGCACAAGTTCGGTGTCGGCGTGGACCGGCGTACTCGTGCCTACTTCGTCACTGGATTCGATCTCAGCGAAGGCGACGAAGGCGTCGCCGAAGACGACGTCCGGCTCGACCAGGTGGTGTCTGCCAAGGGCGACCGGCTCTTCTATGACTACGACTTCGGCGACGGATGGGAGCACGTGCTGGTGGTCGAAGAAGTTCTCGACGATCCGCCACCGGCTCCGGTCTGCCTGAAGGGCAAGATGGCCTGCCCGCCGGAGGACTGCGGCGGCCTGGGCGGCTACGAGGAGCTCGCCGATTGGGTTCGTGGCGGATACGACCCGCGGGCGACGCCCATGGGGCTCGGTGCTGAGGAGATGCGGGACTGGCTGCCCCAGGACTGGCAGCCGGACCGTTTCTCGGTGGAGGAGACCAACGACGCCCTGGCCGCTCTGACTGTGGGTTGAGGGCTCTTCACTGCTGAGGGTGAAGGAGCTGGGGTCTGAAGCCGCCGGTCTCGAGCAGCGATCGGGCGATGTAGTTGGTCAGGTTGCGGAACCCGAGCGCGGAGCCGCGCAGGTGCTCGAGCCGTCCGTTGATCGCCTCGGTCGGGCCGTTGGATGTGCCGGGCCGGCCGAAGTAGGCCAGCACGTCGGCGGCGCGCTTCTTGAGCGTTCGGCCCAGCGTGACGAGCTCGGTAAGGACCTTCGGGACACCGGCGCTGAGGGAGTCGATGAGCTTGACCATCAGCTCGCGGCCACGACGGCGGTCCTCTTCGCGGTAGGCGGTGATCATGCGCTGGTAGATGCCCCAGGTGGCTTCGACCTCGACGTGGGCCTCGTCGGCGAACAGCGCTCTCAGGCGGGCGGCTTGCTTGTCGGTGAGGAGGTCTGTGCCGGTGTGCAGGGTGCGGCGTGCGGAGTAGAGCGGGTCGCCCTTGTGGCCGCGGTGGCCGTGGATCGCCAACTGGACCCGGCGGCGGCACTCGTCGAGTGCCTGCCCGGCAAGGCGGACGACGTGGAAGGGGTCCATGACCGCGACGGACTCGGGGAGTTCCTCGGCGGCGGCGGTCTTGAAGCCGGTGAACCCGTCCATCGCGACGACCTCGACGGCGTTGCGCCACGCGTCGGGACGTTCGTGGAGCCAGGTCTTGAAAGCCTGCTTCGAGCGGCCCTCGACCATGTCCAGCAGTCGCGCTGGTCCGGTGCCGTCGCGGATCCCGGTGAGGTCGATGATCACGGTGACGTACTTGTCGCCGCGCCGAGTGTGTCTCCAGACGTGCTCGTCGACGCCGATCGCGGTGACGCCGTCGAACCTGTTGGTGTCATCGATCAGGACCCGCTTGCCTTCGGCCAGGACCGCGTCGTTGGCGGTGTTCCAGGCGACCCCGAGGCCTTCAGCGACGCGGGCGACGGTCAGGTGCTGGACCACGATCGCCTCCAGCGCCCAACGCAGCCCGCGGCGCGACAGCTTCGCCCGCGGCTCTGCCGCGGCCGTGGTGTCTTAGCGCCACACATGCCCGCAGCCGGTGCAGCGGTAGCGACGCACGACGACCTCCAGCATCGTCGGGCGCCAGCCGAGCGGTTCGTGCGCCAACCGCCGCACCACGGTGTCGCGGGGGCCTCCTTGGCAGCCGCAACGACGACACCACTGATCCGGCTCGACGACCCGGCAGGCGATCACCGCGCGGTCGGGTTCGACGCGCTGCCCGGTGGCTTCAAGACCGAGCTCGTCGAGTCGGCAGAACGTGGTCAGGTCGGGGCAGGCGAAGCCCACGGTCGGGGTAGCGTCGTGCACGTCGAGGTCTTTCGGATGGACGGCGTAGGAACCTCCATCGTCGGGAGACCTCGACCCCTATCCAGCCACCGACGCGCCAGCAACTGCAGCGACGTGCGCTACACCCTCAACTGTGAAGAGCCGGTTTTCCGGGGTCTCGCATGATCGATCGCGCGGTTGAAGCGACGCTGAGACGTAGCTGCTTTGCGGCTCCCCTCTGTTGTCAACCGGGGCTCTGAAGCGGTGAAGTGTCGTGACTCTTCCTGGGGCGGGGTGGGGCGGCGTAGCGTCGTTGGTGCGGGTCCGGGAGTGGCTGATCCGAAGTGTCGATGTGCGGGTGAGAGTCGGCCGCGCTGGATGTGAGTGACGCCCCGCAGTGCCCTCCCGGGTCCGCGCTTTCGTCACGTAGGGCGTCGGCGACGAGTTGTCGGTAGATGGCATCGGAGATGTGAAGCGCCCCAGGTTTGATGCCGCATCCTTTTGAGTTGGAAGGATGCATGTCATGCCGAAGAAGATCGATCCCGCGGTCAAGGAGCGGTGCGTGCGGCAGGTGCTGGAGCACTTGCCTGAGTACTCCTCGTTGACCGCGGCTGCCGAGGTTGTCGCTCGCCGCGAGGGGCTCGGCAAGGAGACCGTGCGGCGCTGGGTGGTCCAGGCCCAGATCGACGGCGGACAGCGCCAGGGCGCGACGAGTGAGGAACTGGCTGAGATCCGGGAGTTGAAAGCCAAGGTGCGCCGGCTCGAGGAAGACAACGAGGTCCTGCGTCGGGCCTCGATTTTCTTCGCGGGGGAACTCGACCCCCGCAATCGCTGATCGTCGCGTTCATCGACGAGCTGCGGGCCGAGGGCCGCGCGGTCGAGTCGATCTGCCGGGTCCTGCGCGAGCAGGGCTGCCAGATCGCCGCGCGGACCTATCGCGAGTGGGCACGAGCCAACCAGGTCGTCGCCCCTCGAACCATGCGCGACGCCGTCGTGGTCAACCAGGTCCGGGACCTAGTCTGGAAGGTCGACCCTGAGGGCGTGCGACGGATGACCCCCGAGGGCCTTTACGGGCGTCGGAAGATGACCGCGCTCGTGCGCCGCACGACGCCATTCGCCTCCCCGGGCAGCGTGGACCGGGCGATGAGATCGCTGGGCCTGCAAGGGATCCGACGCTCGAAGGGGATCCGGACCACGATCCCGGCCAAAGACGGCAACCGGGCCGGCGACCTGCTGGATCGCGACTTCACCGCCGAAGCCCCGAACCGGACGTGGGTCATGGACTTCACCTACGTCCGCACCTGGGCCGGGTTCGTCTACGTCGCGTTCATCCTCGATGTCTTCGCCCAGAAGATCGTCGCCTGGAACGTCGCGCCCACCAAGGCCGTCGAGCTGGTCGACGCGCCGCTGCGGATGGCGCTATGGCAACGCGCCCGTGAAGGCCGCCCCGTGGTCCGGGGCGAGCTCATCGGTCACGCCGACGCGGGGTCGCAATACACCTCGATCACCTTCACCGAGCATCTCGCCGATGAGGGCATCAGACCTTCGATCGGGACGGTGGCCGATGCGTACGACAACGCGCTGATGGAGTGCGTGATCGGCCTGTTCAAGACCGAGTGCATCCGCACCACGGTCTTCCATGCCAGGCCCTACCGAACCATCGGCGACGTCGAGTACGCCACCGCCGGCTGGGTCGACTGGTACAACAATCGACGCCTGCACAGCTCGCTTGGGATGATGACCCCGGTCGAGTTCGAGCAAGCCCACTACGCGGCCCTCAACCGAGAGCCGCAACCCGTATAGGAGCGGCAGAAGACCTGGGGCGCTTCAGGGTGCCACTCGTCCCCCATGCAGAATTTTCGCGCTTCGGCCCAAGCGCTGTTGTGCGGGACGATACCTCTACCGAGCAGCGATCTTCAGAGATCGGCGCTGGAGGTGCGGTCGCGGCTAACTGGGCGGGATGCTCCACATCTCTGGATTCGGGTTTTCGGCCGAACCAGCGGTGAGAGATGCCGGGTTGAGGCGTCCGGAAGGTGCCGGTTGTGGTCGGCTGTGGGTGAGTGCCTGTGTCGAATACGTGCGGAAGTTCGGTGCGACGCTGTGTCTGCGCAGGTCAGGTCGCTGGGCCATGCGGACTGTAAATCCGTCGGCTTTGCCTTCGAAGGTTCGAATCCTTCACCTGCCACTCAACAAGCCTTGTTGAGGCGCCGGACCCCCCACCAATCGGTGGGGGTCTCGTGCTTTCGCAGAAGATTCCGTCGCCTTCGGGCATCCTTGCCCGTCGCGCGCAGCGACTGGGGGGCCAGCTCGAGCCGGCCGGGGTGGCCGTCGTCCGGGGACAACCCGGCCTCGGCGTGACCGAGGCGATCGACGGCGCTGCGCGACGCCACCGGCCTCGCCTTCTAGGACGCGGAAGTGCGCGCCGCCATCAAGGCGCCGGGACCGGGTTGCCGCAGGAGGGGAGCCCAAGGCGGCGGCGCGTGTCGTCGTGGGGGTGTACCTGCGCCGCGGGCGTGGACGCTCACCGGGCAGGCACCCAACGGTTGATGACGGCGGCGACGACCTCTTTGCTGATCGGCTTCGAGACGTAGTCGTCCATGCCGGCGGCGAGGCATCTCTCGCGGTCCCCCGCGATGGCGCCGGCGGTCATCGCGATGATGGGTGTCCGGGGTCCGCCGGCTTCGCGGCGGCGGATCTCGGCGGTGGCCTGGTAGCCGTCAAGGCGTGGCATCTGGACATCCATGAGCACCGCGACGTACGACGCCCGTTC
This sequence comes from Nocardioides pyridinolyticus, assembly GCF_054653575.1. Lineage (NCBI taxonomy): Bacteria > Bacillati > Actinomycetota > Actinomycetes > Propionibacteriales > Nocardioidaceae > Nocardioides > Nocardioides pyridinolyticus. Next base: position 211,139 of record NZ_BAAIFY010000007.1, read on the forward strand.
GAGCGCGTCCAGCGCCTCGATGCCGTCGCCGACGCAGTCGACGGTGTATCCGAGGTGCTCGAGGACCCCGGTGGCGACCAACTGGTTGATCTCGTCGTCCTCGACCACCAGGACCCGTCCGCGATGGGTGCCGGCCGGCTCGGCGGGCGTCCCCGGACTGACCCGGGTGCTGCCGGCCAGGTCCTCCAGGGTTCCGCGCAGCCGCGAGAGCTGCACGGGCTTGGTCAGGCTGGCGGCGATCCCGGCGGCACGGGCTTCCGCCTGGCTGACGTCGGGGCCGGAGGTGAGCAGCACTAGCCCGGTCGAAGCCAGGTCCGGAGCCGCCGAGACGCGCCGGGCGAGCTCGAGCCCGTCCATCGAGGGCATGCGGAGGTCCAGCACCGCGAGGTCGAACGGACGGCTCGCGCGCGTGGCCTCGTCGAGCAGTGACAGGGCGCGGGCGCCGCTGTCGACCGCCTCGACCGAGATGCCCCAGGCGGAGAGCTGGTCGTGCAGGATCATCCGGTTGGTCCGGTTGTCGTCGACGACGAGCGCGCGCAGGCCGCTCAGCAGCTCGGTCGACCGCGGCGGTCCGATGGCCGGGTCGGCGGCGGGCTCGAGCGGGAGGGTGAACCAGAACGTGCTGCCGTGGTCGGGGCGGCTGTCGACACCGATGGTGCCGCCCATGGCCGTGACGAGCTCGCGGCAGATGGCCAGCCCGAGTCCCGTGCCGCCGTACCTTCGGGTGGTGGAGGAGTCGACCTGGGAGAACGCCTCGAACAACCGCGGTCGGTCCTCTGTGGCGATCCCGATGCCGGTGTCGGCCACCTCGAACCGCACGACAACGCCGGCGAACGTCTGTTCCTCGAGCTCGGCGCGCACCACGACCTCGCCCGACGCGGTGAACTTCACGGCGTTGCCCGCGAGATTGAGCAACACCTGTCGCAGCCGGTGCGGGTCACCCCGCAACCCGGCCGGCAGCTCGGGGGAGCAGTACGCCAGCAGCTCCAGTCCCTTCTCCTGTGCGGACTCGGCGACCAGCTCGGCCACCTCCTCGACGACCCGGACGAGGTCGAAGTCGATGGTCTCCAGCTCGAGGCGTCCGGCCTCGACCTTCGAGAAGTCGAGGACGTCGTTGATCACCGTGAGCAGGTTGTCGCCGGCGCTGCGCAGACCCTGGGCGTACTGCCGCTGCCGCTCGTCCAGCTCCGTCGTCAGCAGCAGCCCGGTCAGGCCGAGGACGCCGTTCATCGGAGTGCGGACCTCGTGGCTCATCGTGGCCAGGAACGCCGACTTGGCCTGGGAGCCCGCCAGAGCGAGGTCACGTGCCTCGGCGAGCTCCGTACGGGCGCGGCTCTCCGACCTCAGCAGGCGGGCCGTGCGGACGAACGCGAACGCCGCGAGGAGCGTCATCTCGACTGCGCTGTGGACCGGGTGCACGTGGTGGCCGGACAGGGCATTGACGATGATGAACGCCGGAGGGACGAACAGCGGCAGGATCGCGATCCCGAGCTTCCGGAGCGACGAGGGGGCCGCCGCCCCGGTCGCACCTTCGGGCACCGGCGAGGTCTCGCCCCGCCAGATCGAGGTCGCCATCAGCACGCCGCCGACCATCCAGCCGGCGTCGAGGAACGCGAACCATCCGCCCGACACCGTGACCAGCATGTAGCCGAAGTCGGAGACAAGCCAGCAGCCGACGCCGACGGTGAAGCTCGCGCCCAGGGGCTCGCGCGTGAGTCGAGCCGAGCGGGCGCGCAGCGCCAGCACCAGCAGCACGGCGTCGGCCAGGGGGTAGAACGCGAGCACAACCCGGGTGAGCGGTGCGACCGGCGAGTCCTCCACGATGCCGTGGATCGAGATGCCCCAGAACACCGTCACGGTCACCACGACCACGGTTAGCGCGTCGATGAGGGCGTCCACGTCGGCTCGGGCCGCCCGTCCGCGACCCACCAGGGTGACCAGCGTGAGCGCCACGCCGAGACCGAGATAGCCGGCCACGAAGGCGAGGTCGGCCAGCGACACCTCCGGATCGCGTCCGGTCCAGGCGTAGACCTGCCAGAGCAGGTGCCCGATCGAGGCCGCGGTCAGCGCGGCCGCAAGGGAGGCGGGAACCAGTCGCTCCCCGGGGCCGGCCCGGGCCGTGCCGAGCCAGGCGACGACCGGCGCGATCCAGATCCCGAGCAAGTACGCGATGTCGCCCACGACGCCGGGTACCAGCACGCGCGCCGCCACGAGAACGGCCATCAGCATCGTGAGCAGCACGAACGATCGGGACGGTCGGGTCAGCTGCACCTGGCCTCCTCGAACTGCGGATACAGTCGCAGGGCAAGTCCTCGCACCCAACGCACGAGCTTCCCCTTCCCCGGAGCCGCGAGGGCTGGCGCGTTCTGCTGTGCCAACCAGGTCCTACCGCGGCCAGGCCCAACCGGGCTCGTCGGTCCTGGCAGCGCGCCACCGAGAGACTAGCGAAAATT